>CAZWUN010000163.1:0-11193 GCA_964637145.1 uncultured Burkholderiales bacterium | reverse complement strand
GCTTGCCCGGCTCCACCTGGTTGGCGCGAGAGCTGACCAGTCCGAATGCGTCGGGGGTGCCGGGGCGGCGCGAGAAATCGTCCATGATGTCGTTCATGACGAAGCCGGTCCCGGCCGGCACCACCATGCTGCCGAACCAGAGGTTGATCGACTCGGTGGCCACGGCCAGGCCTCCGCGCCCATCCACGGTCGCGAACGAGGCGGTGCCGCCGCTGCCCACGGCGGTGCGCTCGGGGGCGGTGAGGGGCAGGTCGGGCAGCGGAGGCAGGTCGCCCACCGAGCTGGCCTCCTTGGGGTTGACCAGCACGTGCAGCTCGGCGATGCGGGCCGGATCGAGCATGGCCTCGACCGGCACCGGGAAGAAGGCCGGGTCGGCCACCCAGGTGGAGCGCTCGGCGAAGGAGAGCTTCATGGCTTCAGCCTGCAGGTGATAGGTCTGCGAGCTGCCCATGCGCGAGGGCGCGAAACGGAAGGGCTCCAGGATGCCCAGCATCTGCAAGAGCTGAATGCCTCCCCCCGAAGGCGGGGGAATCACGTAGATCTCCTGGCCCCGGTAGACTCCGCTCAGGGCTTCGCGCCAGACGGGCTCGTAGCCGCGCAGGTCCTCGGCCGTCAGGATGCCGCCCGAGCGCTTCATCTCGCGCACCATCAGCTCGGCCGTCTCGCCCTCGTAGAAATCGCGCCAACCCTTCTGGGCCAGGCGCCGGTAGGTGCGGGCCGCGTCCGGCTGGCGCAGCACATCGCCGGGCCGAGGGCCTTCGCGCGAGGGGCCCAGGAAGATGCGGGCAGCTTCCTTGTAAATAGAGATCAGCTTGCGCCGGGCCAGCAGGATGCGACGCAGGTTGGGATAGTAGGCAAAACCCTTCTCGGCCAGCTCGATGCCGGGCGCCAGGGCCCGCTCCATCGAGATGGTGCCGAAACGCTCGAGCAGGGCGGCCAGGCCGGCCATGGTGCCGGGCACTCCGATGGCCAGGGGCCCGCGGGCGCTGGCCTGAGCCCGCCCGCTGTACATCCCCGGATAGGCGGCTCCTGGCGCGGTCTCGCGATAATCGAGCACGATCGGGCGCTCCATCTCGGGAAGCCAGACCATCATGAAGCCGCCCCCGCCGATGCCGGTGTATTGCGGGCACAGCACGCCAAGCGTCAGGGACAGGGTGACAGCGGCGTCCACCGCGTTCCCCCCCTCGGCCACTACCTCGGCTCCCGCCGCGGCCGCTTGCGGATGGTCGCAGGCCGTCATCCCTCGGGTTCCCCAGTTGGGGTAAGGCGCCTCGAAGACGGGAGGCGACATCGAGCGACGGCGCAGTTCCATGCAGGTGGGTATGCTTCGGGACCATCTCGCGGGTTCCCCCTGGAACAGGAATTCCCGTCCTGCCGCCTAAGGGCGGCGCGTGCTCGTCATCTGGCTGATTTTGCTGCTGTTTGCGCCTGTTCTGGCCCAGGACGACCTGGGCATGATCCGCCTGCCCGGGGGGGCGGTCGAGCGAGTGGAGGTTCCCGGTGGCCCTATCGTGCTCTTGCAGCCCATCCCCGACCTGCCCTGCGCGGCGGTGTGTCTGCTGGTTCCGGCCGGCTCACGCTCGGACCCGGTGGGCAAGGCGGGCATGGCCCACCTGACCGAGCACTTCATGTTCCGGGCCACCCCCGGCTTCCCGGGCGGACTGTTACCGGCCCTCTATGAGGAGATCGGCGCTCGCCGGGGAGCGGCCACCACCGAGGACTCGCTCTTGTTCTGGGCCACCGTGCCCTCGCGCCAGCTCGACCTGGCTCTGAAAGTGGAGGCCGATCGCCTGGCCGGGCTCGAGTTCTCCCAGTCCGATTTCGACCGCGAGTGCGAGCTGGTGGCCGCCGAACTCTCCCGCACCTCGCCCGCCCAGCTCCAGGCCCAGGAGGTGCGCCACTCGCTCTGGCCCTTCGACCCGGCCCGCAGCGTGCCGGTGGCGGGGCGCGCCGAAGCCATCGAGGCCCTGCAGCCGGCCGATGTGCGCCGCTTTTACAGCGAGCACGTGCGCCGCGACCAGGCCGTGCTGGTCGTGGTGGGCGGCTTCTCGCGCCCCAAGGTGCGCCAGCACCTGTGGCGGATCTTCCCCCGCTCCTCCGATGGCGCTCCTCCCCTGCCTCCGGCGGCCCCCATCGCGCCGCAGCCGGGCCTGCGCGATCGGGCCGGAGAGGCCGGCGGCGCGGCTCCCGCGGTGGTGGCTACCTATTCGCTGGAGGGGGCCCGCTCCGGCGAGCTGGCCGCCCTGCAGGTGGTCTGCGCGGCCCTGGGCTGCCAGTTCCTGCTCGACCCCGCTACGTCAACCTTGCAGATCAAGCTGAGCCTGGACTCCTCCGGCTCGCCGGCGCGGGCCCTGGAGCTGCTCAAAACCCGGCTGGCGCGGGTGCGCGAGGTGGCCCTCGAGCCGGCCGCCCTGGAAGCCGCCAAAGCCCGCGCCCGGGCCAGCTTCTTCGAGGCCTGGGAAGATCCGGCCCGGCGAGCCCGCGATCTGGCCGTGGCCGAGGCCTGGGGGCACCTGGACTGGTACGTCGAGCTGCCGGGCCGCATCGCCGCCCTGCGGGCCGAGCCCCTGCGCGAGGCCGCCCAGCGCTGGCTGGCTCCCGAGCGGGCCGCGGTGGTCTACCTGGAAGGCACGCCCGGGGCCGGCCCGGCCGCCGCCGAGCTGGCCGAGGCCCGGGCCGACGAGGACCTGGCCAGCCCCGGGCTGCCGTCCTTCGCCCGCATCAAGCTGGACAACCAACTGGTGATCCTGGTTCAGAAGGTGAAGGACCTGCCCACGGTGGCCATCCGCGGCTACGTGCTGGGGGGCGAGCAGCTCGACCCGCCCGACCGCCGCGGCCTGACCGACCTGGCGGCCCGGGTGCTGGGAGAGCGCGACGAGCCGGGACTGAAGCTGCGCTTTACTCCTCAGCTGCAGACCCTGGAGGTGGAGGGATGGTGTCCCACCGACCAGCTTCCGCGCTGGACCGAGCTGCTGGCCGAGGCCCTGGTGAAGCCCCGCGTCGACCCCGAGCAACTGGCCCGCGAGCTTCAAGAACCCGGCGATCCGGCCTACCGGGCCTTCCTGGCCAAAGCCTATCCGGCCGATCATCCGTACGCCCGCTCGGAGAGCCTGCGCCAGGCCACCGTGGAAGAGGTGCAGGACCACCTGACCCGCACTCTACGGCCAGACCGCATGGTGCTGGCCGTCTCGGGCGACGTGGAGCCCTCTCAGGTGGAGCGCCTGATGCGAGCCCGACTCGACTCCTGGAAGGTCGAGCCCGCCCCGCCTCCCATCCCGGTGCCGGCCGCGCCGACGCCGGCTCCGGCCCGGGTGGAGCTGACCGGCCCGGGCCCTCTGGCCACCGTGCTGGTGGGCCATCCCGGGCCGGGCCGCAACGAGAGCGACTATTACGCCTTCAACCTGCTCAACCAGGTGCTGGGCGGCAACCCCGTCACCTCGCGCCTGGCCGTGCGCCTGCGCGACCTGGAGCGGCTGGGGCCGCGGGTGGAGAGCCGGCTGCTCCCGGCCTCCGGCTCGTCGCCCTGGGCGGTGGTGGCCCAGGTCGAGCCGGACAAAGTGGATCGGGCCGTGGCCGTCATCACGGACGAGCTGCGCAAGGCCACCCTCTACGCCCCCACCGAGGAGGAACTGGTGCGAGCCCGCACCTCGCTGGAGGGACGCCTGCAGGTGGCCCAGGGGGCCGGGACGGCGCGGGCGGCCATGCTGGCCAGCGTTGAGTTGTATCGATTGACCGAGAGCTATCCGCGCGACTTCTCCGGGCTCTACGGCCGGATCGGGGCCAAGGACTTGCTGGCCACGGCAAAGGCTCGGCTTCACCCGGACAACCTGGTGGTGGTGGTCGTGCGACCGGTAGGAGGAAAACAATGAAGTCGGCCTGGCTCGCTCTGGTCGTTGCTTTGACGCTGTCCGCGGGAGCTCAAGCTCCTCCGGACAAGCAGGTGCTCAAGCTCAACGGCGACATGAGGGTGCTCTACGACAGCGCTCTCAAGAACGCCCAGAGCGACCTCCTGTCGGAGCATCCTGTCATCCTGGCGCTCTTCTCGGGCCAGGGCGGCACACTGATCCTCTATCGGCCGGGCCAGCCGCCGCTCGTGGCCGAGCGAGTTCCTGTGCGCTACGAGCTGATAAAGTCGGTTTCGCACTCGTCCATGGCGGTTTTCGCCTTCGCCTACGCCAATCTCGGCCTGCCCGCCGAGAGCTGGCGCGGTCCGATGCAAGCCTATCGCGATACCAGCCAGAGGGCCCTGGAGGCCGTTGAGCGAGCCGACCTGCCCGCGGACTGGAAACAGACCCAGCGCAACATCTTGCAGCGCAACCTGGCCATGATGGATAAGGCGCTGTCGTCGGGAGGCTGTAGCGAGGAGGACTTGCACCGCTACGCCACCGAGCTCAAGCCTTTCCTGCAGTTGAACATCACCTGGGCGGCCGACACCCAGGTCGAGCACTGGATGCAAGTCTTGCAGGAGTGGAAGGAAATGCTCGGATCGGACTGGGAGAAAACCTACGGGGCCGCCAACACGCTTTACGTCACGCGCCAGAACAACATCCTGTATTCGGTCCTGGCCCAATTCTTTGGCCAGAACGCCCTCAACAGCCGGCTGTTCCTCTTCGAGACCTCGGCCTTCACCACTGAGCCCGAGCAGATGCTTACGTTGCTGGCGCGCATCGTGGGCGATCGGCAGGTCGGGGAGGCCTTCTTCGGAGACTACTATCTGATGGACAACGAGCTGATGGGTGGGGACGCCCGTCGGGCCATCGAGCGTGAGGACAAGCGGCGCGGCATCCAGGTGGTGCTTCCTCCCCTCACCCCCTTCCACTCCAATGAGTGGCCTTTCCACCACGACCCCACGGCGGGCCAGGGGCCAGGCCTGCTCGAGGACGTGAAGTAGCATCCGCCGTTGCATGGAGCGCGAAGCTCAGTTGCGAAAGAAGGCCGCCCCGTCCAGTTGCAGCTTTTCGGGAGCATCGATGCCGTAGCGCTTGCGGCTGGTTTCCAGACGCGTCTCGAGCAGGCTTTCGGTCAGAATGAAGTCGCAGCGGTCCACCTGGCTGGCCAGCACGCGTCCCCCGCTGCGGTAACCGGCCAGCCCGGGTAGCGGGGCCGCGGTGGTGGTGGGCGTGGCCAGATCCACCTCCAGCCAGCGCACCTCTCGGGCGGGGGCGTCATAGTAGCAGACCAGGTACCTGTGCCAGACCGGGGATCCGACGGCGGGATCGTAGTCATAACGCTGGGTGACCTCGTCCCAGGAGGACATGAAGGCCAGCGCCGTGCCATTGTTGGGGCCCGGGTCGAGGGTGGCACTCTCGTAGGCGCTCCGCTCCACCTCGCGAGCCAATCGATCGGTCACCACCCGCAGGTCCTGGATCAGGGAAACCTGGGCATCCCCCTTCATCCAGGCATTGGCCCCCATCCGGTAGACGGCGAACATGAGCATCATCAAGAGGCTGAGAAGCCCCAGGCTGACCAGCGTCTCGAGCAGGGTTTGACCCCGCGGCCTCAGGGGTGGAGGCTGGTTTCCAGCAATATCTTGCTCTTGTCCGACCACCATACCTCCACCTGGATGGACTTGAGGCGTCCCACCATGACCTCCTGGCCGGTTACCACCAGGGCGAACTTGCGGTTGTTCTGGGTGATCTCCGGATAAGGAGCGGGGGGAAACTGAAGCGGAGCAACCCCCACGGCCGGTTGCCCAACCCGGCCGTCAAAGGTGTAGCCCCCGGCCGGGATGTAGGCAAACCCGCCCTTGCTGGCGTTCAGCCGGACCCGCTCGAGCATCTGGCGGCCAACCTCGGTCGCCGTGGTCACGTCGCGCGATCGGGCCGCCAACTGGATGCCCGAGACGAACACTCCCACCAGGGCCAGGATGGCCATCGCCACCAGCGCAAAGGCAAGAACCAGCTCGGTCAGGGTGAAGCCACGGCGCATCTAGCGACCCAGCCAGGTGGCCACGCTCAACGAGGTTCCGGCAAAATTGGCTCCGCCGTCGTCGAAGAAGTCCTCCACGAAGGTCACCCGGGTGCCGTTCCCTAGATAGAGATCCCCGGGTTTCACCGTCACCCCGCTCACGGTGGTGCTGGGCAGACTGCTGTCACCCTGAGCCAGCACCGCACCCAGGATGGTCACCTCGTTCTCGGCCAGGATATAGCCGTTGGTAAAGATCTGGCCCTGGAAATAGGCGGTGCCCAGCTTGTCATAGTTGATCTTCTGGACGTGCACCAGGGAGGACTCGAAGACCGTGCCCCAGGTTGCCCAGTCGGCGCTGGCATAGTCGCCGGCAGCGTCCATGATGGCTTTGGTGCTCCCGGTGGCCAGAAAGGTGTTGATGGCGGTATCGTGGTCCGGGTAGATGTTGGCTACCATCTGGTTCATATCGCCCAGATCGCCGATACGCTGGACGATGAATGCTTTGGCGGTGGAGTCGGGGATGCCGTTGGCCGGATCCAGGATGTAAGCTTTCATTTTCCCGAAGTTGTCGGCGTGCCACGGGCCACCGTCGGGCGAGGCCTCGGGTGGAAGGCTGGCCGCACCCGAGCCCGGCTGGCCCAGGGCTCGCCGGTATTTTTCGAAGTTGGGCCAGTAGCTGCCGGCCAGCGTCTGGGCCCCATTGGCCGCCACCAGGTCTTGCTGCCCTTTGATGGCCGCACTGGCCTGCTTGGTGTAGATATCGAGTTGCGGGTGGCTGGCGCCCAGCGCGGCCAGGTACTGGCTTCCATTGAAGCCCTTCAAGCTGACGCTGCCCTTGCTGAAGAGCGCGATGTTGCTGTCGGCGTTGCCCTCGATGCTGGCATCCCCCTGGAAGCTCGTCTCCCCCTGGACGTAGATCGAGCCCTTGCCCGAGATGGAGCCGTTCACGGTCAGATTCCCGGTGACGTAGAGGTTGGCTCCGTCCAGGTCGAGGTCACCGTTGAGGGTGACGTCACCACTGTGATAGTAGTCACCCGTGGCCAGGTTGCTCACACCGGTGGCATTGAAGGTCGGTGCCGGGCTGGCGCTTTTGGCGCTGATCTCGCCGGGGATGTCGATCACAGGGAAGGCGGCTGCCCCCACTCCGGTCTGGGGCGCGCCCCCGGCCGGAGTGTAGCCGGCCAGGTCGATGGCGGCCCCGGTGGCCACCGAGGAAACCGTTCCGGTGATGTTGGCCGCACCTCCCTGCGGATCCCACTTGATGACCGTGCCCGGTCCGGCGCTGTTGCTCTGGATGTGGCCCGGCACGGGGGTCAGGTCATCCAGGGCTTTGATCCCGTCCACCATGGCATCGCCGATCATGGTGACCGTGCCCGTGCTCTGGATGGCGCGTGTAAGGTTGGCCCCGGTCATTCCCCGGGTGACCATGGCCTCCAGCACTCGCTCCACCCCGCCACACTGGGCCCGCACCACGATCAGGGCCGAGGCCGGCGGCACCGTGTTGGGGCCCCGGTAGCTCTCGGCCGAGCCGGCCGTGTTCTGCAGGTTGTTGACCGACTCGAGCGGCCCGGGCCCCGGTCCGCCCGCAAAGGTCACCGACCAGCTGCCGGTCTTGAGGGTGCCGGACATGGTGCTCTGGGGAGGAGTGAATCCGTTGGCCTCCAACTCGGCCATCGTGACCGCCAGGCCAGCCTCAGCCGCGTAGAGAGCGGCCACTTTCCGATGGTGGACCATGCCGCCGAAGAGGCTGGCCCGCGTCGCGGTGAACAGCGCCATCAGCATGAGGGCCAGGATGGCCGTCATGATCAAGGTCGACACGATGGCGATGCCGCGTCTCATCCTCCTTAGGATGTAGCACAGATTCACCCGTTGGACCACCCGGACGCACCCTCAAGGCGAGCTGATCAACACTCCCTGAAGCCCGCCGGCCACGAACTTTCCCTGCCCGAACGTGACTCCATTCAGGGAGGGAAACTCCCCCAGACTGCGGCGTGACCAGGTGATGCCATTGGGCGAGCTGAGGATCAGGCCGTTGAGGTTGACCGGGTCGAGCCCCACGGCCACGAAGAGCCCGGACCCGAAGGCGACATCCTCCAGGAACAGGGTGGTGGTGGAGTTGCGGACGGTCCAACTGGTCCCGTCCGGCGAGGTCAGCAGGACGCCTCCGAATCCCACGGCCACAAACTGGCCGTTGAGAAAGCGCACCGAGTTCAGGGTAAGGCCCTGGTTCGCGGGGGTGCGCTCGGTCCAATCAACCCCGTCAGGCGAGCTGAAAATGCGCCCCTGATCGCCCACGGCCACGAACTGGCCGCTGCCGAAGGCAACCCCCAGGCAGTTGGCCGGCATTACGACCCCGGGCGTCCAGGTGACGAGGTCCCGGGAGACCGTCCCCGTTCCGTTTGCGCCCACGGCCACCCAGATGCCATTCCCGAAGGCAGCCTGGCTCAGGAACTGTTCCGTCTGCGAGTCTCGCTCGGTCCAGGTGACTCCGTTCGTCGAGCTCAGCAAGGTCCCGGCATCGCCCACGGCGATAAAAGTGCCATTGCCGAAGGCCACGCCGTTGAAGCTGGCCATCACCCCCGGGTCGACCTGGGTCCAGGCGGCCCCGTCGGGCGACCGGGCCAGCAGACCATCGGCTCCCACGGCCACGAAGGTATTCTTGCCGAAGGCCAGGCCGGAGAACTGGCCGGCCAGCCCCAGCTGTCTGGTCGTATAGGTTGCTCCATCGGGCGAGGTGGCCAGATGGCCATTTCTCCCGCCCAGCACGAAGCGACCCCGGCCGAAGGCTCCCGAGAAGAGGCGCTGATTGCTGCCCGAGTCTCCAGGGGTCCAGTCCAGGCCGTTGCGGGAGGTGATCAGGAAACCGTTGGTGCCCGCCACCACGAACAGGCCGTTGCCGAAGGTGGCCACGTTGAAGATCTGAGCGTCGGTGCCCGAGTTGCGCAAGGTCCAGTTGACCCCATCGGGGGAGGTGACCAGCACACCGTTCTCGCCGGCCGACACGAAAAGGCCATTTCCAAAGGTGACCGCTCCCAGGAAGAGCGGAGTGCCCGAATTCTGGGCGGTCCAGGCGAACCCGTCGAGGGAGCTGACGATGGCGCCGTTGTCGCCCACGGCCACGAACCTCCCGGCCCCGCCTTTGACAGCGCTCAATTCCTCGGTGGTCCCCGAGGGGCGGGCCACCCAGTTGGCCCCGTCAGCTGAGGTCCAGAGAGCCCCCTGGTTGCCGACGGCCACGAACATCCCCTTGAAGAAGGTGACGCTGTGCAGGGTGTTGACCGGGCCCCGGATGTGGGTGGTCCAACTGATCCCATCGGGCGAGCTCATGATGCGAGCAAAGCCGTCCCCGATCCCGAAGCCACCAACGGCAACGAACAGACCGTTGGCAAAGGTCACCCCCAACAGGTCGTCATTGGTGCCCGAGGCTCGCGCCGTCCAGGCCAGACCGTTCTGCGAGGTCCAGACGGCGCCGTTGGGGCCCACGGCCACGAACATGCCGTTGCCGAAAGCGATGCCCGACACCGTGCTGCCGATGTTGCGCAGCGTCCAGGTCGTCCCCGTCTGGCCTGGCGGCAACTCGGGCGGTTCCTGACCCTGAGGTGGCGGAGGAACCGGGGCCGGGGCCAGGGCCCCCTGTTGCAGGGTCGTTCCCTCGCCACAGCCACCCAGCAGCAGGGTCGCGACCATGACCAGCAGGGCCGCCAGAGCGCGGCTCAACCAGGAGAAATGAGACATGAGACAGGTCCTCTCTTGCGTTTTGAAGGTGGACCGAGCGAGACGCGCAGTCGGCGACCAGCCGGGGAGCGTAAGTTCCCCACCCCCCGGGGCGTTCCCTACCCCTGCAAGCGCAGCACGAACGTGCCCGGCGGGCGTCCGGTCAGCTGCTCGTTGAAGGAGATGAGCTGCCCCGCACAGGCATCCCCCTCCCCTCTGGCCAGGCGCAGCACCATGGCGGCGGCCGCCTCGGGGCGCACCTCCTCTTGCTGCATGTAGGGCCCGAACCAGGCCAGGTGCTCCTTGCCCTCGTCCAGGATGCGCTCGGTCATCTCGGTGCGCACCGTGCCGGGATGGAGCGAAAAGACCCGGATTCCGTGCGTTCCGGCCTCCATGGCCAGCCCCTCGCTGAAACGCAGCAGGGCGGTCTTGCTCACCACGTAGGCCATCAGGTTCGGGATGGCGGCCGCGCCCGCGCCGCTGGCCACGTTGATGATTCGGCCCTGGCGGCGGGGCAGCATGCTCTGGAGCGCTTCGCGGCACAGCAGCATGGGGCCGCGCAGGTTGACCTCGAAGCAGCGCCACCAATCCTCGAGATCGTTCTCCCACAGGGGGCCCACCGGTCCGCCCAGGCCGGCGTTGTTGACCAGCAGGTCCACCGGTCCCAGGGCCTGCTCCACCTGCCGGTAGAGCTCGCGGGCGGTCTCGGGGTGGCTGACGTCGCCGGCCAGCCCCAGGCAGCCCAGCTCGCCGGCGGTCTTCTCCACCAGCTCGCGAGAGCGCGCCACCACGGCCACCCGCATGCCTTCAGCCACCAGGGCGGCCGCGATGGCTCGCCCGATCCCCCGCGTTCCGCCCGTGACCAGTGCCACACCCGTCATCGACTCACTCCTCTCGCGTAAAGACCTGGGCCGCATCCCAGCGCACCCGACCGTCGCCGTCGCGGCGCAGAGCCAGCAAGCGCTCGCGCCACTCCTGCTCCCAGCCGCTGCGACGGCCGGCGGCCGCCACCAGGCGCACTGCCATGCGGCGCCAGGCGGGAGGCCCCGGGGAGAGACGCTCATAAGCTCGCTCCAACCCTTCCCAGACGAAGCCCGGGTCGGCCAGCTCGGCTTCGAAAGCGGCCAGGGCGATCCCGTCGCTCTCGGCGGGGTCTTGCAGGCTCTGCAGAGTGGGCCAGTCGAGCCCGGCCACCCCGAGTCGCACGCCCAGCCCGCCCCCCACCAGGTCCTCGAGGCGCAGGGCCTTGCGCTTGCGCCACGCCAATCCGCAGAGCATCCCCACCAGCCGGTTGAGCCGTTGCCAGGCGGGCCTGTCACGCTCGGGCTCGGCATCCGGAGCTCCCGGTTGGGACTCCAGAGCCCGGGCGGTCTCGGCCAGCACCTCCAGCCCGAATCCGTCGCCGGCCACCCGCACCAGCCCCTCGGCCGCCAGGCGCCATTCGGGGCCGACCTCGAGGTCGAGCAGCGCGCCCGAAAGGGCGCGGGCCACCGGCTCCTCCAACCCGGCCGCCCACTGCGGCAAGGCGTTGTAAGCCGCTTCGCGCACCCGGGCCTCGGGAGAGCCAGCCAC
>CAZWUN010000162.1:0-11217 GCA_964637145.1 uncultured Burkholderiales bacterium | reverse complement strand
TCTTGCTCAGCTCCGGCCCCTGCAGGTTCCCGATGGTCATGGCCAGCAGCACCATAGGCAGCAAGATGATGTCGTTGAGTCCGCTCTCGAGCTGCAGGGCCTGGCGAGCCGAGGCCGGCAGGTCGCGGCGCTGCAGGACGCCGCGCAGCAAGACCGGGTCGGTGGAGGCCAGGCCGGCTCCCAGGATGATGGCCAGCGGCCAGGCCAGCCCCAGCAACAGGTGAGCCGCCAGGCTGAGGACCAGGGCGGTGATCAGCGTGCCCGGGCCGAGCACCACCAGGGCCAGCCGCCAGTGCTCCTTCACCTCCTTGAGGTTGAGCGTGACGGCGTCGGTGAACAGCACGAAGGTCAGGCTCAGGGTGGCCACCACCTGGAAGATGGGCGAATCCAGACCGATGCTGAGCACGTCCAGGCCGTAGGGGCCGAGGATCGCTCCCAGGGCCAGAAATGCGCCCACCTGGGGCATGCGGCTGCGCTGGATCAGTCCCGAGCCGAGGGCGGCCACGATGATCACGGAGCCGATCAGGCCCAGGGTGGGGGGTAGGGAATGGGCCTCGCTCATCGCTCCTCGTAGCGCTCGCGGGCCCGCATGAGGGCATGCCGGTTCTCCTCGGCCCAGGCGGCCAGAGCCAGCACCGGCTCGAGCAGGCTGCGCCCCAACTCGGAGAGCTGGTACTCCACTCGCGGCGGAATCTCGGGATAGAGCGTGCGCACCACCAGGCCGTCCCGCTCAAGCCGCTTGAGGGTGAGGGTGAGCATGCGCTGCGAGACGCCCTCCACCGCCCGTTTCAGGGCGGTGAAGCGCAGCGGGCCTTGCTGCAGGTGGATCACTATCAGCACGCTCCACTTGTCGCCCACCAGCGAGAGCACTTCGTGCACGGCCAGGCAGGGCTCGCTATCACGTTTGTGGCTTGGTACCATCGGTGTGCCTTCTTGCGAACTCCCGGGGGAAAAGGTACGATTTGTAACCAAGTTCGTTCTAGGAAGTGAATACCCTGTGAAAACCATTCTCGAAACTCGCCTGGGATCCACCCTCCACTGGGTGGGGGACGGGTTCCGCGTCCATTCGCTCTTTTCTTACAGTCAGGATGCCTCGCTCCTGGACCCGTTCCTGCTGCTCGACTACGCCTCACCGCACCATTTCGAGCCCACCGACCGCCAGCGCGGGGTGGGGGTGCACCCGCACCGAGGCTTCGAGACCGTCACCGTGGTCTACCGCGGCGAGCTCGAGCACCGCGACTCGAGCGGCGGCGGCGGCATCATCGGCCCCGGTGAGGTGCAGTGGATGACCGCCGGCGCCGGCATCCTGCACGAGGAGTACCATTCCCGGGCCTTCGCCCGCCAGGGCGGCGAGTTGGAGATGGTGCAACTCTGGGTCAATCTGCCCGCTGCCCACAAGGGCGCCGCACCAGGCTATCAGGCCTTGACCAGCATTCCCGAGGTTTCGCTCGATGGGGGCACGGTCCGCGTGATCGCCGGAGACTTTGCGGGAACTCGGGGCCCGGCCCGCACCTTCACGAGCATCAACCTGTGGGATGTGACCGTGCGGCCCGGAGGGACCCTCGAGCTGCCCCTGGTGGCCGGACACACCGCCTCGCTGCTGCTGCGTGAGACATCTCGACCGTTCCTGTCGTCGCAAAGCTTGTCGACCGCTCCTGTCGTCGCTGGATTGTTGGTGCTCTCCCGCCCCGAAGAGGGCTTCATCCTGAGCTCGGATACCGAGTTGAAGGCTCTGGTGATGAGCGGTGAGCCGATCAGCGAGCCGGTGTTCGGCCGCGGTCCTTTCGTGATGAGCTCGCCCGCCGAGTTGAAGAAGGCCTTTCAGGAGATGATGTTTTCCTGAGGCTGCCTGCGACCCGGCAGGACTTGACCTGAACCGCAGGGAACCGCCCAGGATTCTGACAGGTTCTGATTGGTGCTGCCGATGAAATCGCGAATTCGTTTGTTTGCGTTAATCCTCTTGACGGTGCTGGCCTCGCCCTGGGGCTGCGGAGATTCCGTCCATTATCAAAGCGCAGGAGGAGGCTCGGCACCGCCACCGGATCCGGGAACCCCAACGGGATCGGTCATCCTGCGAGCGCAGTTGGAAGAGGAGACGGCCGCCAAACGAGCCGAGATCACGATCGTTCAAAGCCCGGTCATCCCGACCGAGGTCACCCAACTTCGCTTCACCGGCCTGAATGCTCAAGGCTTTCTGGTCTATGGTCCGGTGCTCGCCGACAAGTCCACCACGTTCACGCTGAACAATGTTCCGGTCACGGTTGACCGCATCATCGTCGAGCTTCTGGTGGATGGGGTTCCGATCGGAGGAGCCTCCGTGAAGGTTGCCCTGGAGTCCGAGCAGAGCATTTCGGTCGACTTGCTGAGTTTCGCGATTGTCCAGGCCGTGGGCCTGGCAGGGCCCACGGGCCCGACTGGAGCAGCGGGGACTGACGGACCTGCCGGACCTGCCGGACCTGCCGGACCTGCTGGACCTGCCGGACCTGCCGGACCAGCTGGAGCAGCGGGAGCAGCGGGTGCGACCGGAGCCACCGGCGCGACGGGCGACACGGGTGCGACCGGAGCCACCGGAGTGACCGGCGACACGGGCGCGACGGGAGCCACCGGGGCGACGGGCGACACGGGCGCGACGGGCGACACGGGCGCGACGGGAGCCACCGGCGCGACGGGCGACACGGGCGCGACGGGAGCCACCGGAGCGACGGGCGACACGGGCGCGACGGGAGCCACCGGGGCGACGGGCGACACGGGCGCGACCGGAGCCACCGGCGCGACGGGTGACACGGGCGCTACCGGAGCCACCGGCGAAACCGGCGCGACCGGAGCCACCGGCACCATGTCCCTGGCCTACGGCACTTTTTTCAGAACCACAGGCGAGGACGTGGGATTGTTGGGGTCCGTGACCTTTACGACCTCCGCGTCGGTGAGCAATCTCACCTTTACCGCCAGCAGCACCGACATTACCGTGGTTACGGCTGGGGACTACCTGGTCAGTTGGCAGATCTACAGCGGGTCCACCCTGATGATGGGAGTCACCGTGAACGGGGTGGCCGCGCCGAGCACGGTTCGAGAAGAGACCTTCTCGGGCATCTCCAAGTACGTCACCGGAGGAGGAGTCGTTACCCTGGCGGCCGGGGATATCGTTCGCTTGAGCGATCTGCGGGGCACTGAGGTCACCAAGGTGGATGCTCCCTCGAACACCGGCGCGGTTACCGCCATTCTCACCCTGACGCGGCTGGGTCCGTAAGGCGCGGGAGGCTGCGGGCCAGGGAATCTGGCGCGAACAAAGCCTTGAGGATCCTGAGCGAGTCGCGGATCGCCCGAAAGTGCGAGCCGCTGTCTCCGTACAGGGTCTCGATGGGAACCTGCACGATGTGCCGGTGCCGTATCAACACGCGCAACTCGAACTCGTAGCCTGAGTTGGGGATTCGCAGCAGGTCGGGAAGCGAATCCATGGGGATCGCCCGCAGGCCGGTCTGGGTGTCTTGCAGGTGCTGGCCGGTTCGCCAGGCCAGGAGCCGGCAGGTCACCAGGTTGCCGAGCTTGCGCAAGAAGGGCACCCCGGGCCTGTGGAAGTCGCGCACGCCCATGATCAGGCTCTGGGGGGCGGTCTGCAGATGGAGCGCCACGGCGACCGCGTCGACGGGCCGATGCTGGCCATCGGCGTCCAGAGTGACGGCACCGAGCTCTCCCGCCTGCCGCGTCTGCCAGGCATACGCCAGACCGGTGCGAAGCGCAGCCCCCTTGCCGCGATTCTCGGGGTGGGCGATCAGGGTGACTTCGGTGTGCTGGTCGATGGCCTGGAAGACCGGCGCACAAGCGGGGTCGCTGCCGTCGTCCACCACGACCAGCCGATGAAACCCGAAGGCGAGCAGGCCGTGGACCACCTCCACCAGGATCGGCCCCGGCTGGTAGGCGGGCAGGACGACTGCGACGGGCAGCATGGAGCGGTCTTCTTGCGCCCTGCCAGGATTCCCCTGATGGGATTCGAATCGAGGCAGCTTGCATCACCACTCGACCGATTGGCTGGCGCCCTCGTGGTGGAAGGTCTGGCTCGCCTTCGGCCTGCTGTTGGCGATTTATGCCAACCACTTCGACAACGCCTTTCACTTCGACGACAGCCACACAGTGGTGGACAATCCGGCTATCCGGAGCCTGGCAAACGTCCCCGGCTTCTTCACCGACGCCCGCACCTTCAGCGTCAATCCGACGAATCAGTCTTGGCGTCCGCTGGTTTCCACCTCGCTGGCGATCGACTACGCCCTCGGCGGGGAACTCAACCCGCTGGTCTTCCACCTCACGACTTTCCTCTGGTTCGTCCTCTTGCTTGTCTGCCTTTACCGGCTCTATCGGCGCATGCTCGACCCCTCGCTTGCCTTCCTGGCCACCTGCCTCTTCGGGGTGCACCCCACCGCTGCCGAGACCGTGAACTACGTCATCCAGCGTGCCGACCTGTTCGTGGCTCTGGGCTGCGTGGTCGGAGTCTTGCTCTTTCCCCGCTGGCTCTATCTGGCTCCCTTCACGCTTGCGGTTTTGTGCAAGCCCACGGCCCTGGTGTTCCCGCTCTTGCTGCTGGCCTACATCGCACTCGCGGCACCAGTGCCCAGACCCTGGCTGCGAGCACTTCCCTCCATGGTGCTGGCCGGGGGCCTGGCTGCCCTGCACCGACGGATGTTGCCCGACAGCTTCAACCCCGGGGGCGGCGATGCGCTGGCCTACCTCCTGACGCAGCCCTACTGCTGGCTGCACTATGCACTCAACCTGGTCTGGCCGGTTTCGCTTGTGGCCGACACGGACTGGAGCGTCGTGACCGGGCCCGCCGACCCACGCGCCCTGGTCGGCTTCGTCTTTCTGGCCTGCCTGCTTGGCCTGATCGCTTTGACCTGGAAACGCGACCGGGTGATCGCTTTCGGGTTGACCTGGTTCGTCCTGGCTCTCTTGCCAACATCCGTGATGCCGCTGGCTGAGGTCACCAATGACCATCGGATGTTTCTGGCCTACATCGGCCTGGTGCTGGCCTTCGTGCGGGGTTTGCAGCGCCTCGCCCCCTGGTTCCTGAGCCCTCTGCCGGTGCTGGCGAGTTTGCTGGCCTTGAGTCTTGTGACCGTACAGCGCAACGAGGTATGGCATAGTGAGAGCAGCCTGTGGGCCGACGTGGTGCGCAAGAGCCCTGGGAACGGGCGGGGCTGGATGAACTTCGGCCTCACTCAGATGCGCGCCGGACAGCTCGAGGAGGCCCTGCAGTCCTTCGAGCGCGCGCGCCAACTCACGCCCAACTACCCCACTCTGATGATCAACCTGGGCGTTGTTCACGGCGCTCTGGGCCACCCTTCCGAGGCCCGGGAGTTCTTCTCCCGAGCCATCGAGCTCGAGCCTCAAAAAGCTGAGGCCTACTACTTTCAGGGTCGCTGGCAGCTATCGCAGAAGCGCTATCACCTCGCCATCGCGTCCCTGCAGCGAGCGATCGAGCTGCGTCCTGGCTACGAGGCGGCCGAGCAATCCTTGCGCGCAGCCCGGGAAACCAGCGAGCGTGAGCTGGCCCACTGGCAGAAGGAGGCAGCGCTGGGCTCGGTTCCGGCCCTGATCGAGCAATCTCTGGCCTTCTGGCGGGCCGGTCGCTTCCCGGAAGCCGAGCGCGCTGCGCGCGGAGCCATCGCCTTGGACCCTCGCAACCCTTTCGCCTGGAACAACCTTTCGGCCGCCTGTCTCGAGCAGGGTCGATGGGATGAAGCTGCCTTTGCAGCCCGCGAAGCTCTCAAGCTCAAGCCTGACTTTGAGCTCGCTCGCAACAACCTGAGCTGGGCCCGCCAGCAGATGGGCCAGAAGCCATGACCGCTGGCGCGTCGAAGAGCACGCGATGGTGGGTGTGGACGCGCTCTTTCGCCGACTCGGCCCGGGCGGGCGGAACATCTGGTGCCACTTGGTGTGCGACGATTTCTCGCCCGACGGCCTGGAGGAGCTGCACCGGATGGCGGCTCTCCTGGGTCTGCCTCGCTGGCGCCTGCACGACCCGCCCGGCCGGCCCCGGCCCCATTACGACCTGACTCCTGAGCTCAGGCTCAGAGCGTTGGAGCTGGGAGCGTTGGAGCTGACCCGACGCGAGCTGGTGGTCTGGCTGCAGCGGGGACGGGCAAGCATCGAATTCGAGGCGTCTTGGTAAGCCGTTGGAGCGGCAGGGCGGTCGCAGAGTCCGAAACCGGGGTCATCGTGGGCGTTGTGGTGCTACCCAGGCACGACTGAGAAGCTCGGAGGCCAGGGCCAACGCCTCCTCCTGGCTTTCCACCTCGCCGTCGAGAAAGGCGTCCCGCAGCTCGTCGAGCAGGCGGTCTTGCTCCTTCGGCGACAGCGGGCCGAACTCGTCGGTCAGGTCCTGGCGGCTGACCGGCAAGCAAGCATTGCACAGAAAGCCACCCTCGAAATACTGCTCCAGCAAGAACTCGACGAAGCGGGCGTGATCCTCCAGCTGAGCGGCCGTCTGGGCCGGTCCGCGCGAGGCCTCTACGTCGGCCAGCGAGAGCAGGGCCAGTTCGGGCAAGCGTTGGCCCACCCGACGGATCATCCGGTGGATTCGCGAAGGTGGAGCGTCCTGAGTCACCGCCAGCACGGCCTCCAGGTGGCAGGCCACCAGGGCCTCCAGGTCGGCTGACTGGCCGGGGCTCAGCCCCAGCCGGGCAGCGATGGCCCGGGCCTTGAGCGCCCCCAGCCGGTCGTGCTCGGGAAAGCGGATGCGTCCGTCGCGGGCGAAGAACTGGGTTTCGGGCTTGGCCAGGTCGTGGCACAGAGCCGTCAGATAGAGCAGGCCTGGCTCCTGGATGTGAGAGTGCAGCCTTTCTGCATACTGCGGAAAGCGGGCAAAGCCTGCCCGCACCATGGCTCGCAGGCCGCGCCAGACCTCCAGCGTGTGCTCGTAAACATCGAGGTGGTGATAGTGGTTCTGGGCCACCCCGCGGCAGGCGATCAGCTCGGGCAGGCGCTGGTGGATCGCCTCGGGGTCTTCCAGCCAGCCCAGTTCGCCGGCCTGTTCGGGATGTCGCAGCAGCAGCTGGCGCAGCTCGCTCAGGCTGGCCCGTTGCATGGACCGCCCGGTGATGCCGCAGCGGGGTGTAACATGCAGCCATTCGGGCTCGTAGACGGTCATTTCGACCTCGAACTCTCCCGCCTGGTCCAGGCGCACGTGGGTGAAATCGCGCGGCTCGCCGTATTTGCGCGTTGTCACCACTTCCACCTGGCAGGCCAGGTCGGCCGCTGCCAGGGTGGCCAGCAGGCTGTCCAGGTCGTCGGTGTGCAGGTGGAGGTCGATGTCCGAGCCCAGCCGGATGTGCCCGGTCAGCACCGAGCCGATCAGGCGGGGCTGGAAGGCTTCCAGCAGCTCCATCAGGCCGACGGCCTGCAAGCGCATGCGCTCGAGCCGGTGAGCGTGGCTCTCGCCCTCGGTTTGACGGGCGATGAGCAGCAGTTGCTCGTGCACTTCGCGATTGCCGGGCAGGTGGTGGGTGCCCTGGCGTCGCGCGGCCACGCGCTTGGCCTGGTAGTATTCCTTGATCTCGCGGTGATAGAGCAGGCGGGCCGCCTCGACGGCCACCCGATGGCGGATGCTGGCGCGGTGCAGCGGCTCCCACTGCTTCATGGTAGAGAATGGGAGCCGGCGCTCCTTTCGTGGATCATGCTGGCTTTGCTCTGATCGGGCCTCAGAGCCGGGCGCTGAGATGCTCCTCATGCTAGCAGGCAGGGCCCGTCCAGGCAAGATGCTCGTACCCGGGAATTTTGCGGGCCGCTCAAGCCGGCCTACCCCCCGATGCCGGCCGGGTAACCCGCAAATCAGGGGTATTCTTTCTCTGTCTGCTCTTCTTCCAGTTCGACCTCAGGATTGCGAATGACCACCGTGGCGCCGTTGGTCAGCTCCACGTCCACGTCAGAGTGACCCACGACCTCTTCCCCGGCGAGATACTCGATCTCCACGTGAACCACGTTGGTAGGCACGTCGGTCAGGTCGATGTCGGTCACCGCTGAGCGGGTCACGGGCCCGAAGACGAGGAGCAGCTCCTCGTGCTCTTCCTGGGCCTGAATCCCTTCTCGGTGAGCGTGGTCGTGTTCTTCCTCCCCGGCGAAACCGGAGATTCGAAGGTTATCCACCCCCCCGGGGAACGGCTGGTTGTAGCGCAGTGCCAGCGTTGCCACGGAGGGCACGGTGGCCACCTCGAAGGTGTTCGTGCTGGTCCCTTCGCCGCCGCAGCCGCAGATCAGCACGATGGCGCAGAGCAGGACGGCTGTGGTCACGCTGGTTGCCCTGTTCAGGCGTTTGAGTCGATTGGCGAGCATGCGCAGGGTAACTCCTTGGGGTTGTAATGAGAAACCAAACTCATATACCGGAGTTGGCAGGAACTTGTCAACCGGCTTGACAATATTAACGATAATAGAGTATCACTTCTCGTTATCAAGACGTTGTTGAAACAGGAGATTGTCCAACGATGCGTGCGCTTCTTGTGGTCGGGCTGCTCGCGGTCCTCACCACGCTGACAATGGCGGCAGAAGTTCTTGGAACCCTCGAGGTGGAGGTGGTCTCGGCCACCACCGACCAACCGGTGGCCGGCGTGACCGTGAAGGTGCGCCAGGCCGACGCTACCAGCGTGACCGCCGAGGCGGTCACCGACGCTCAGGGTAAGGCCCGCTTCGAGCGCCTGCTCACGGGGGACTATTCCCTGGAGTTGAGCCACGCCGATTATGAGATCAGCGAAGCCGATGTGCGGGTGACCCCGGACGCTCCCGTCAAGTTCCAGGCCTTGCTTCTAGCCAAAGGCGAGGAGACGGTGATCGACGTGGTGCAGAGCCGTTTGCTGGTCAACCGGGGCAGCACTGCCCCGACGACCCGGCGCGATGAGCGCCAGATTGCGCAACTGGCCAACGGCGCCTCGCTCCAGGACGTGGTGGGCACGATGCCAGGGGTGCAGACCAACTCGCTGGGGCAGATTCACGTTCGCGGCGAGCACAAGTCGGTGTCGCTCTCCATCGACGGCATCGACGTGCCCGTTACGATGGCTTCCTCGACTTCCCAGTTGATCGACCCGCGCTTTCTGCAGAGCCTGGACATCCAGACCGGCGGGTTTGATGCCTCGGTCGGCGGCCAGACCGGCGCCGTGCTCAACATGGTTACGCTCAGCCGTCCCGAGCCGTTTGTCGAGGTGACGACCCGGGGCGGCAACGTAGGGCAGGTTGAGGGCCTGATTCGGGCGGGCGGGGCCAACGAGGACAAGACCTTCGACTATTTCGTAGGGGCCCGGATAGGGCGCACCGACATGCGCCTGGAGGCTCCCAGTCCCACCGAGCAGACCCTCAACAACACGGCCACCGACACCAACCTGGTGGTGCGCCTGCACGGCAAGACCGAACTGGACGACATCGGAGTGACGGTGGCCTACCAGAACGCCGATCTGGGCGTTCCCCAGACGCCTCAGAACTTCGCCGCCGGGGTGCGCCAGAATCAGAATGACCGCAACACTCTGGCGGTCTTGTCCTGGCAGCGCCAGATCAGCGAGGAGAGCAATTTGCAACTGGGCCTGAGCTATCTGAGCTCCGCCCAGAGTGTCAATAATAACGGAGTTTTCACACCCTGGTTCCCCATCAGCCCGGCCGTGGATGAGGAGCTGGCCGAGGATGGGGCCACCTCCCGCCCTGGCAATCCGGGCAGTCCCTACCTTCCTGTGAGCGATCTCAAGCTGAGCCAGCTCCAGCCTGCCCTGGAGTACACCCATAAGGTGGGGGAGGGCAAGCTCAAGGTGGGCGCCACGGCCAACTTCATCCATAGCAACCAGTTCGTGGATGTAATCGACGCCGGCGGGGGAGGCGGGTTGCCCCAGAGCGACCCTGCCTTGCCGCCTCCGGTGCGCTTTACGGCCAACGTCATCCGGGACGGATTTGCAGGTGGGGTCTACTTCAGCCACACCGTGCCTTTCTCCGACGAGTTTACCCTCAACTATGGCCTGCGGGCCGACCGTTTCAACGATGGCTTCACGGTCAACACCGGCCAGGTCAGCCCCTCGGTCAACCTCGCTTATGGGCCCACCGACACTCAGGTGTTCCGGGCTTCTTTCAACCGGCTCTTCCAGCCACCGCCGCTGGAGCTGAACGTGGCCGGCGGCAGCGGGGTTTTGCCTCAACGGATCTCGGCCTACGAGCTCTCTTACGAGAACCAGCTGGCCTCCAACCTGGTGGGCAAGATCGCCCTGGTGCGCAAGGACATCACCGACCAGGTGGACATCGCCCTGCTCATCCCCAACTCCAACCTTCCGGTCTTCGCACCCATCAACTTCCCCCAGGCACTCTACCAGGGGATCGAGCTCAGCCTGAGCAGCTCCAACCCGACCGGCTGGAACGGCTTTGGCACGGCCACCATCGGGAGCTCGCGGCCCCTGGCCGCGAGCCTTCAGGAGGACCACCTCCACGAGTACAACGACCATGACCAGCGGGTTCAGCTGACGGGCGGCGTGAGCCATACCTGGCCGGAGGGCTGGTTCGCGGGTACCGACGGCTACTACGGCTCGGGCTACCCACAAGAGCTCCTGCCCCTCTACAACTCCATCGGCGTCAACCCGTTCGGCTACTCGGGCGAGCGCATTCCCCGCTTCATCGCCAACCTGCGTTTCGGCTATCGCCCGCGCGACGAGCAGGGCAAGCCGGTGAGTGGACCAGGATTCAGTGTGGAGGTGCTTAACGTGTTCGACGACCGAACCATGCTGAATTTTTTCAGCGAATTCTCGGGTACCCGCTTCGTTCAGGGCCGTCGTGTGCTGCTGAACGCAACTTACGAATGGTAGCAGCTCAATGATCGAAACATTCAAAATGGGCGGGGTGGTGATGATCCCGCTCCTGATCGGGTCAATCATCACCCTGGCGGTGATTCTGGAGCGCCTCTTCACCCTGCTCGCGACCGAGCGGGGGGGCGACGCCTTCCGCAACCGCCTCAGCCAGCACATCCGAGCAGGTCAGCTCAAGGAAGCGCAGGAGTGGCTTCGCGGCCTGAAGGGCCCGGTGGCGGCCGTGGCCCGGGCGGCGGTGGAGTCCTGGGACAAGCCCACCAGCGTGCTGGAGGCCACCATGGCAGCGGCTGCACGCCGGGCTGTGCCTCCGCTCGAGCGCCATCTGTCAGTGCTGGAGACGGCCATCACGGCCGCTCCCCTGGTGGGCCTGCTGGGCACCATCACGGGCATGATGGGCGTCTTC
>CAZWUN010000161.1:0-11221 GCA_964637145.1 uncultured Burkholderiales bacterium | reverse complement strand
TGTTCTGCTGCAGGCCGGCGCTCTGGGGAGCGGGCTCGTCCTGGCCGGGGTCGAGCGTATAGATGTTGTTGGGAACCGCATAGGCGACGCGCGGGTCTTTGCGCATCATGGCGATGGCTTCCTCGGTCTGCATGCCGGAGGGCAGCTTGAGGCGCATCATCTCCCCGTCGAAGTCCTTGAACATGGACTTGGGCAGGTCGTACTTGACCTCCACGCTGCAGCCGTAGTCGCTGGCGAAGTCGTCCATACCCATCCCGGGTCGCACCTTGACGATCACCTCGCCCGGCTCGAACTCGCCCAGCGACGGGCGCAGCGCCTCGGCCTCGGCCTTGATGGTCTCGAGCTTGTTGCGGTGCCAGGTGCCCATGGTGGACAGATTGGCCGAATCCTGCGGCTCCGCAGCCTCCTGGGGCCGTTTTCCGCCCGAGCTAACCGGCGCGGTGTAGGTCTGGCTCAGGGTACGGACGTCACGGATCTGCATGAAGATTGGCCTCCTCGCGTTTGTTCCCCATTTCCCCGGACGGAGTATACGCCGAATCGAACACCGAGAAGGTAACCAAATCTTGAACATCGTGCCCGGTCGGGTGGGCTTTAAAGCGATTCAACCACCTTGAGCATGGGCCCCAGCGTGGCCCAGATGATGAAGCCCACCAGCACGCCCACCACCAGCATCACGGCCGGCTGCAGGGCGGCGGTGGCCATCTCGATGGCCTGGTCCATCGACTCCTCGCAGACCGCTGCGCAGCGCTCGAGCAGGAAGGCCAGCTTGCCGGTGGTCTCGCCGGCGGAGAGCAGGTGGATCATCATGGGTGGAAACAGGTCGGTCTCCTTGAGAGAGTCGGCCACCAGCACGCCCTCGGCCACGGCCGCGCGGGCTCGGGACACCCGCTCTCGGACCAGCGGGTTGGCGGTGGCCGCGGCGGCCAGCTCGAGGCCGCGCAAGATGGGCACCCCGGCCGAGCTGGTGATGGAGAGGGCCCGGCAGAACTCGACCGCCACCGCGGTGCGCAGCATGGTGCCCAGCCCGGGCAACTCGAAGGCCAGCGCCCACAGGCGCCGCTGCAGGTCCAGCCGGCTGGCCAGAAAGCCCGTCACCCACACCACTGCGGCGGCCAGCAGCACCACCAGCACCAGGGCCCAGGGGCTGGTCAGGATCTTGGAGCTGAAGCTGAGCACTCGCGTGCTCCAGGGCAGATCCACTCCCAGCGTGGTCAGAAATCCGAGCAGATCTTTGAAGACCACGTTCTGGGCCCAGACCACCAGCACCAGGCTCAGCACCAGCACCAGCACGGGATAGGTGAGGGCGCTGCGGATCTTCATCCAGAGGGCGTTGGACTTCTCCGACTCGCTGGCCAACCGCTCCAGGACGTCGTGCAGACCGCCCGTGCTCTCGCCCACCGAGACCAGTTGCAGTTGCAGCGGCGTGAAGAGTCCGGTGGGCTGGCTCAGGACTCGCGACAAGGCTTTGCCCTGCAGCAGCTGTTTGCAGTAGACCGGCAGGGCCTTGCGCAGGGGAGGATACTCCACCTGGTTGGCCAGCACGTCCAGCGAGCGCGACAGGGGGACGCCGGCATTGAGCAGGGTGGCCAGAGAGCGAAAGAACATCGCCTGGGCGGCGGCCCGGCGTCGGCCGCCGAACCACAGCTCCAGGCGATCGGAGAGGGTCATGGCACCTTCTCGGTGGCGCGCTCCAGCGCCAAACGCGCCTCGGCCGCAGTCTGGTAGCGGTTGGCGGGATCGGGCTCGAGCATCTTCATGACCCAGTCGGTCACCTCGGCGGGCAGGTCGAGCCGGTCCATGGGAGGCAGGGGATCGCCGCTCAGCTTGTAGGACAGGATTGCTTGCAGGTCGTCTTCCTTCCAGGGTAGCTTGCCCGTAAGGCTGTTGTAGACCAGCAGGCCCACCGCGTAGAGGTCGGTGGGAGGACCGATGGGCCCGGCCGTCAGCTGCTCGGGAGCCATGAAAGCGGGAGTGCCCACGGCCTCGTCGGGCTTGGTGAGGATGGTGCGCGCCTGCAGGTCCTTGGCGATGCCAAAATCCATCAGTTTGGCCATGCCCCCGGCCGCTATCACGATGTTGGAGGGCTTGATGTCGCGGTGAATGATCCCCTTGGAATGCACCATCTCGAGCCCCTGCAGCACCCCGCGGGTCCACTTGAAGACGTTCTTGTCGTTGAGCTTGCCCATCTTGAGCAGCTCCTCCCAGCTGGTGCCGTTGACGAACTCCATCACGTAGTAGGGGTATTCCTCGGGCGAGGTGGGCTGGTGCACGTCAAAGATGCGGGCCACGTTGGGATGGCTGACCGAGAGTCCGAGTCGCATCTCGCGCGAGAAGCGCTGGCGGTACTCGGGATCGTTGCCGAACTGTGGCAAAGGCAGCTTGAGGGCGCAGTTGTGCCCGTCCGGGGAGACCACCTGGTAGACCATGGCCATGCCCCCCGTGCCCAGGTGGCTGCGCACCTTGTACTTGCCGATCCGCTCGGGGTGGGTGCCGTCGGTGCGGAACAGGGTGGCCACGTTCTGGGCGTCCAGGGCCTGGATGTAGGTCTGGGTCACCTCCTGCAGGGCGACCTTCTGGCGTCGGGCCTTGAGCGCGAGCAGGCCAGCCCCGATGAGGGCCAGCACCGTGGCCATGCAAACGGAGGCACGGACAGGGTTCAGTTCCGGCTCGGTCTGGATAGAGATGCTTGGACTGACCATGGGAACCACAGCGCTTCGGCCAACCAGATCCTGGAGCAGATTCAGTCGACCGACGCAGCGGATGACGACATTGGGGGCGGAGGGGTCGCGCTGGAGCACGGCCCGATTGCCCTGGCCAAACTCGGTCCAGGAGCCACTCTGGTCGTGATACCTCCAGTAGAAGGTGACGTTGGCGTCGGCTCGGACTTCCAGCGGCTGGGCCCCGGCCGGAGCGGCCAGCAGGCCCAGCAGAAAGAAGAACACCACCCCGAGCAAGCGCACGGAGGGAAATTCAATCCTTCCGGGCCGGGCTCCTTCGCACGCGAGGGGCCACGCTCTTGAGCCAGGACAGGGTTTCGCGCACCAGCTCGCGGTCGGGTGCCTTTGGTGACAGGCGCAGATAGCTCTCGAGATGCACGATGGCGTCGCTGTACTGGCGCTGCCGAATAGCCAGCACGCCCAGCTGCAGCGCCGCCGCCGGGCTGGCCGGAGCCAGCTCGTGAGCCTGGCGGGCCTCGCGCACGGCCTCGTCGAGCTGCTCGCTGGCCGCCAGGGCGAGCGAAAGGTTGTGGTGGGCCACGGCCGAGTCGGGCCGGGACAGCACCGCCTCGCGCAGCTCGCCGACGGCCCGCCGGGCCTGGTCCTGGGCCAGCAGCGACAGCCCCCGGTAGAGGCTGGGCAGAAAGCCCTTCAGCTCGGCCAGCTCGCGCTCGGCTTCGGCGGGCCGCTGAGCGCGGTAGAGCAAGACGGCATAAAGAACGCGGGCCCGATCCAGCTCGGGATGCTGATCCACCACCTGGCTGACGGCCAGCAGAGCCTCGTTCAGCTTGCCCTGCTCGGCCAGGAGGGTGACCAGGTTGAGCTCGGCCTCGGGCTCGCGAGCCGCGGTTTGAAAGGCGGACAGCGCGGCGGGGCG
Organism: uncultured Burkholderiales bacterium; assembly: GCA_964637145.1. Lineage (GTDB taxonomy): Bacteria > Vulcanimicrobiota > Xenobia > Xenobiales > QWHO01 > QWHO01. The sequence goes on along the minus strand of CAZWUN010000161.1, from coordinate 7,627 downwards.
GTCCTGATCGGCCAGAAGCACGCCCAGGTTGTTGTTGGCCAGTGGATCCTGGGGCCGGGCCGAGAGCACCGCCCGCAGCTCCTGGGTGGCTTGCTCTCGCTGGCCCAGCACCAGCAGGGAGGCGGCCAGGTTGACGCGGGCCTCGACCAGGTCGGGCTGGGCCTGCAGGGCGCTCTGAAACGCCTGAGAGGCATTCTGGGCCTGCCCCGAGCGCAAAAGGGCCACGCCGCGCAGGTTCTGGCGCAGACCCTCCAGCCGGGGAGCCACGCGCAGCGATTCCAGCGCCTCGAGCGCCTCGCGCCAGCGGGCCAGGTGCACCAGGGAGGCGGCCCGGTTCAGGCCCACGGTCTGATCGTCGGGCTCTTGCTGAAGGTAGAGATTATACTGCTCCAGCGCCTCGGCGGGCCGATCGCTCTGATCCAGAGCCAGGCCCAGGAAGGCCCGCGCCTCCAGGCGAGCCGGGTCAGTGGCCAGGGCGCTCTGGTAGAGGTCGATAGCGCGCTCGAGCCGACCCTCGCGATGGGCGTTGACCCCCTGCTGGTAAAGCAGCCGGGCCTCCCGCTGGGCTCCCGGGTCCAGGTCGACCTGGGCCTGCACGGGCGCAAGCAGCAAGGCCAGAACGAGCAGGAGGCGCGGCACGCCGGACTTAGAGCTTGCCCTGCTCGAGCAGGGCCTCGGCGATCTGGACGGCGTTGGTGGCGGCGCCCTTGCGCAGGTTGTCGGCCACCACCCAAAAATTCAGCCCGTTGGCCACGCTCGGGTCCTGGCGCAGCCTACCGACAAGGGTCTGATCCTGGTGCTGGGCGTCGAGCGGGGTGGGATAGACGAGCTTGCTCGGATCGTCCATGAGTATCACTCCGGGGGCCTCCGAGAGGGCTTTCCTGGCGTCTTCGACGCTGAGAGGCCGCTCAAACTCGGCCGCCACCGACTCGGAGTGGGCGTAGAACACCGGTACCCGCACGCAGGTGGCTGTGATGGCCAGACCGGGCAGGTCCATGATCTTGCGCGTCTCGTCCATCATCTTACGCTCTTCGCCGGTAAATCCGTCGCTCTGAAAGGACGCGATTTGAGGCAGCAGGTTGAAGGCGATCTGGCGAGGATAGACCTTTGCCTGCGGCATGGGCTGGCCCTGTCCGTAAGCCTCGGCCTGGGCCTGCAACTCGTCGATGGCGTCCTTGCCCGTGCCCGAGACGGATTGGAAGGTGGTCACGATCACCCGCTTGAGGCCGGCGGCCCGGTGCAGCGGGGCCAGGGCCACCACCATCTGGATGGTGGAGCAGTTGGGATTGGCCACCAGCTTGGAGCTACCCAGGTGGTGCGGGTTGACCTCGGGCACCACCAGGGGCACTTTGGGATCCATGCGGTAGGTCGCCGAATTGTCCACCACCGTGGCGCCCGATTCGTTGGCCCGCGGTGCGTAGACCGAGCTCGCCACCTCCCCGCCCGCAAACAGGGCCAGGGCCACCCGGCCGAAATCGAACTCCTCCACCGACTGCACGGTGTGTCCTTCCACCTTCGTGCCGGCCGAGCGCGGCGTGGCCAGGGCGTGCAGCTCATCGACAGGGAAGTTGCGTTCCTGGAGCACCCGGATCATCGCCTTGCCCACGGCTCCGGTGGCGCCCACCACGGCGACGTTCAGCTTCTTCACAGGTCGAGCACGTTCTCCAGCCCCACCACCATGCCCGAGATGCGGTTGACCCGCTGGATGGCCAGCACCACGCCCGGCATGTAGCTCTCGCGCGAATAGGAGTCGTGCCGGATGCTCAAAGTCTCGCCGGCTGCCCCGAGAATGACCTCCTGGTGGGCCACCAGGCCGGGCATGCGCACCGAGTGGATGCGAATCCCGGCCATGCTCCCACCCCGAACACCCTTGATGTTCTCGGGCCCCTCGGTGGCAGCCCGAAAGCCGTCCGGACGGGCCTTGCGCATCTGCTCGGCGGTCCGGGCCGCCGTGCCCGAGGGGGCGTCGAGCTTGCGCTCGTGATGCATCTCGATGATCTCGGCCCAGCGAAAGTACTTGGCGGCCTCGCGGGCAAAGCGCATCATCAGCACCGCCCCCATGGCGAAGTTGGGCACCAGCAGCATCCGATTGCCGGCCGCTGCCTGCTCGAGCTCGTTCTCGTCGGCGGCGGGGATGCCGGTGGTGCCGACCACAGCCGCCACTTTATGACGAAAGGCGGCCAGTACGTTCTCCTTGACGGCGGGGCCCACGGTGAAGTCGACCATGACGCCGCCCTGAGCCTGTTCCAGGGCCGGCTCGAGTTGATCGGTGACGGCCACGCCGCAAGGCTCGCCGGTGGAGAGCTGGCCGATGTCCTCGCCGAGATGCCGGGCATGGCCCACGGCCGCCACCAGCTGCATGTCGACCTGCTGCAGCACGGTGCCCACGGTCTCTCGCCCCATCCGCCCGGTGGCACCCACCACAACGACCGGAATGACATCAGTCTCGGCCATGATTCCTCCTTACTGCGCGCGGGCCGCTTCGGCGGCGCCGGCGGCCCCCGCCGTCAGCGGTCGGCCTTTGACGCCGTCGATCTCACTCACCGGGCCCAGCACCGCCAGCGTGTAGCGCTCGGTGTCGAGCAACCACTCGGCCAGCTCTTTCACCTGCTCGGGGGTGACCGCGTCGATCTTGGTGATGACCTCTTCCAGACTGATGAGGCGTCCGTAATAATGCTCGCAGCGGGCCAGCCGCATCATGCGGCTGGAGGTGGACTCCAGCGCCAGCGCGATGGAGCCCTTCAGGTGCTCGCGAGCGCGTTCGAACTCGACCGGGGTCATCCCCTCGTGGCGCAGGCTGAGAAGAACCTGGCGGGTGAGGTCGAGGACCTGGGGCATCCGCTCGGCGCTGGTGCTGGCGTAGATCCCGAAGACTCCACAGTCGCGATACGAGTTCTGGAAGGTGCCCACCGAGTAGACCAGGCCGCGCTTCTCCCGAATCTCCTGGAACAAGCGCGACGACATCGAGCCCCCCAGCACGCTGTCCAGCACCAGCATCGCGTAGCGCCGATCATCGGTCTGCGACAACCCGTCGCAGCCGTAGCACATATAGGCCTGCTCGCAGTCTTTGGTACGCACCGTGGTGCGCGGGTTCGAGCGCGGCACGCTGTGAGTCATCTCCGAGCGGGTCGTGGGAAGGCCTTGATTGAGGAAGCCGCTGACCTTCTCGAGGAAGGCCTCGTGTTGCACCTGCCCGGCCGCGGCCACGATCAGGTTTGGCGCCACGTAGTGGCGGGCCAGGTAGCCCTTCAGCTCCTGACGGTTGAGCGAGCTGACCACCTCGCGGCGCCCGATGACCGGACGACCCAGAGGATCGTCGCCCCACAGGGTGCGGGTAAACAGATCGAAGATGATCTCGTCGGGGGCATCCTCGTACATCTTGATCTCTTCGAGCACCACGCCCTTTTCGCGCTCGATCTCCTGCTCGTCGAGCAGGGAGTTGAGCAGCATGTCCGAGAGGATCTCGAGAGCCAGCGGCAGGTGGTGATCCATCACTCGAGCGTAGTAGCAGGTGGATTCTTTCTCGGTGAAGGCGTTGATGTGGCCCCCCACGCCGTCCATCGCCTCGGCGATCTCAGCCGCGGAACGAGAGGGGGTTCCTTTGAAGAGCAGGTGCTCGAGGAAGTGCGACAACCCCGCCTGGTCGGACTTCTCGTTGCGCGAGCCCACAGTGGCCCAGATGCCCAGCGAGCAGGAACGAAACTCGGGCATCTCTTCGGTGACCACGGTCAAACCGTTTTCAAGGATGGTTTTCTTGTACATACAGAGCTTGATAGAGCCGGGGCTTCAACGACCACAAGAGGTTCCCCTCTGTGGGCTTCAAGCCACCGATGCCAGAAGCTCGCGGGCGTGCCGGCGGGCGGTATCGGGCGAGGCGTCACCGCTCAGCATGCGAGCCAGCTCACCCTCGCGCCGCTCTCCTTCGAGACGCTCGACCGAAATGCGGGTCTGGCTTTTCTGGACCCCCTTGGCCAGCCGGAAGTGACGGGTTGCGGAGGCCGCCAGCACGGCCAGGTGGGTGACCGAGAGCACCTGACAGCGCTGGCTCAGCTCGCGCAGCTTGCCGCTGACCGCTTCGGCGGCCCGCCCGCCCAGGCCCGCGTCCACCTCGTCGAAAACCAGGGTGGGCACGGGCTCAAAGCGCGAGAAGACGGCTACCAGGGCCAGCATCAGCCGGGAGAGCTCGCCTCCCGAGGCGATCCGGGCGAGGGGGAGTGGCTCGACACCCGGGTTGGGAGCCAGCATGAACTCTCCTCGCTCGAGCCCGGTCGGGCCAGGCTGCTCGAGAGCTTCGAGCCGCACCTCAAAGCGGGTGCCCTCCAGACCGAACCCTTTCAATTCGGCTTCCACCTCGCGAGAGAGCTTGCGGGCCGCCCTCCGCCTCTCCAGGGTGAGCTGGCCGGCAAGCTCATCTCGCTGTTGCCTGAGCTGGTGCAGCTCGGCCTCCAGCTCGTGGCCGCGAGCCTCGTGCTGGAGCAGCTCCTCGCGGCGCTGGCGGGCACGCTCGGCATACTCGAGCACCTCGCCCAGGTTGGCCCCGTACTTCCGCTTCAGGCCGCGCAGAAGATCGAGACGGGCCTCCACCTCCTCCAATCGAGCCGGGTTGGAGCCGAGCTCGTCGGAGTAAACGGCCAGCTCATGGGAGCATTCCTGAAGCAGGGAGGCGGCCTCGGCCAGCCGGGTGGCCACCGGCTCGAGGCCGGGATCGTGGCGCAGGAGAGCGCGCAGCTGGCGCTCGGCTCGATCCAGGCCGCCCTGGCCCAGGAGACCGGCCACCTGGGCGGTACCCGCCGCCAGCTCGGAAGCCGCGGCCAGGCGACGGGCCTCGGCCAGCAATATCTCGTCTTCGTCGGCCGCCGGCCGGGCTTGCTCGATCTCGGTCAGCTCGTGCTCGATCCACTCCAGCTCGCGGTTGCGCTCGCGCTCGGCCTGGCGCCGCGCCTCCAGCTCGGTGGCCAGGTGCTGGACGCGGCCGTGGCAGTGCGCATAACTCTCCACCCGCTCGAGGTGAGCCGGCGAGGCCGACCGGTCGAGCAACTCGAGGTGTCGCGAGGGGCGCAGCAGGCGATAATGCTGGTGCTGGCCATGCAGGTCGACCAGGTGCTCGGCCAGCTCGCGCAGGTTGGCTACCGTGCTCATTCGGTTGTTGATCCGGGCCACGCTGCGCCCTCCTGCGCCGAGCTCACGGGTGAGAATCAGCTCATCTCCTTCGGCCAGACCCCACTGCTCGAGCAGGGCGCGCACCGGCCCGCTCTCAACTCGAAAGCGCCCCTGGACCCGGGTCTGCCCCGCTCCGCCCCCGCGCTCGAGCGGACCCCCGAGCAAAAAGCCCAGGGCGTCGAGCACGATGGACTTGCCCGCGCCCGTCTCGCCCGTGAGAACATTGAAGGCCCCGTCAAACTCCAGACGCGCTTCCTGGACCAGAGCGAAGTTGAAAATTTCCAGTTCTTCCAGCATGTTGTTGAATTCTCCGCAAGGCCGGGGGGGGTCCTGCTAATCTTCAAGAAACTTAATGAGTCGCTAAACTTCCTAGCAGGCTGGTGCGAACCTGATAGGAGAGGTGGAGACCAGGGAAATTGCAGCCCTTCTGGTATCCCTGGCCGCCCCCACCTCACCTCTTCTGAATCCGATCAAAGTGCAGCGAAAGGTAAGGGACGCCCCACTCTAGAGTTGCTGCCAACCCGTCAGGCGGAAGCTACCCATCGAGTGCAAAGTCTTGAGGTAGCGCGGATCGTAGCGCAGGTTAACCGAGCGCAGCACCATCCCGGGGATGCCTTCGGCCCCGGGCATGCCGCCGGTCAGGATGGCCCCCTGCACACTCAGCGTGCTGGGGCCATCGGGCAGAAATGAAGCCGAGCGATCGGCCACGATCAAACCTTTGAAGTCCCCTCCAGCCCGCATCACCAGGTGCCGGGCGTAGATCACCATGCCCTGGTCGTGGCTGTCGAGCCGGCCGCCGCCCAGAGTCAGCGTCCCGTCCACGATCAGGGTGGCGTTGGTGCCCGACAACACGGTGGGGGGATAGTCGGCGTAGGTGGGGTCTTGCGAGAGCGGCCGCCACAGGTCGAGGTCGCCCTTGACGCGCAGCGCGCAGTCACGGAGCGTGATGGAAGCTGGATAGGCCTCGGCGATCAACACGCCCCGGTCGGTGTCGCTTTCTGGCCAGATGACGCGGCTGATCAGATTGCCGTCCACCTCCCAGCGCCGGGTGGTTTCGCCCGTCAGGGTCAGCTGATCGCCAAGTAGGTAGGTGGGACGAGGGTCTTCCAGGGGCGGAGTGATCATGGCGATACCCGGCACGGCGCTGCCCACCGTGGGGCGAATCAGGCGACGCATGGTATCCAGCGGGTTCACCTGAGGGTCCTCATACGAGACGGTGCCGTCGAACTGGTTCTGAGGAGCCACGTAGACCGCTCCTTCGCGGGGCGTCGACTCATCTCCGCGAATCACCACCTGGCCGTCGAGGTGGTTGCGCAGATCGGCCCCTCCCCCTCCCACCGGGACCGGCAGAGGATCGCGCTCTCCTCCGCTCATGTTGTACCAGTACGAAGGTCGGTGGGGCAGGGTGGTATCCAGCGGCCTTCTGAAGTTTCCGTAAGGATTGAAGGCGCCATTGCGGGTCAGGCGAGGGCCCAGCGTGATGGTGCCCGGCACCTGGGTCACCTGGCAACGCAGAAACTCGCGCCGGGTCACCCACAGGCGCGGTCCGTCGGCGTCGCTGTCGGGACGGTTGCCGAACATGTTGCCGAGCCAGTGCCCCCCCACGAAGACCGAGCCCTCCACCCGACTGGGAGCCACCTCCAGGCCCGGGGCCACTTCCTCATCCAGCCAGCCGCAAAGCACCAGCGGCCCACGCCCAACGTAGGCGGCATAAGGCCAGACCCGTCGCACCAGGGCCCGAAACTCGCGCCGGGCGCCTTCGACCTGAACGTGCAGGATGAGTTCCAAAGTAAAGGGCGGCACGCTGCGAGCGGAGGTGCCCCGGTCGAGGTAACCGGCTTGCGGAAACTCCGAATACAGGTTGTCGGTAGACTTGTAGGCCAGCCCGGGAAGAAAGCCGATGCGGCAACCAGGCACAATCTCGGTATCGGGGTAGCGGGCAACCAGATCGACGGTGGGGATGGAGGGCGGCAGCGGCAGGTCGGCTTCGATTCGGCGCAGGTCGGCCATGAGCTGGGCCATCCCGGAGCGGGCCAGCAGTTGGGCCCGGGCCTCGAGGTTGTTGCGCCGGGCCAGATTGAGCGAGACGGTGGAGAGGGTGCACAGGGCCAGCCCCAGGGTCAGCAGCACTGAGACCACGCCCAGGACGGTGGGCAGCGCCAGGCCCCGCCTCACAGCTGACCCTCGTAAGCAGTGTTGCCGCCGCCCAGCAGCTCGTAGCGAAATGCGCCCTCCTGCAACTCGAGGCGATAACGGACGCCCCCGGCGGGCCCCGGAGAGGGCAAGAAGCTCTTCACACCGCGGGCCAGAGTGCGGCCCCGGGCCAGCTCGGTCGGAGTGGGGGGATCGCTATCCACGGCTGTCGGCTGCTCGGCACTGGGAGCAGCCAGGGGGCGGGTGAAACGCCAGAGGCGCTCGCGGTCGTCGAGCCAGAAGCCCACCCACTCGCTCCACAGCGGCTGGCCGT
>CAZWUN010000160.1:0-11224 GCA_964637145.1 uncultured Burkholderiales bacterium | reverse complement strand
ACCTGGGCTCCAGCGTGGGCATCAACCGGGCCACCACCCGCGAAGAGCTCGAGCAGGCCCTCGATCACGCGGCCGAATATGACCGCAAGCTGGTGGTCGAGGAAGCCGCCAGGAAGCCTCGCGAGATCGAGATCAGCGTGCTCGGCAACGATCGGCCCGAGGCCTCCCTTCCGGGCGAGATCGCCCACGGGCACGAGTTCTACGATTACAAAGCCAAGTATCTCAACACCTCCGGCCAGGAGACCCTGATCCCCGCTCCCCTGACCCCCGAGCAGACGGCCCTCATCCAGAAACTGGCCATCGAGGCCTACCGGGCTCTGGACCTGAACGGACTCTCCCGGGTCGACTTCTTCCTCGACGAAACCGGGGCCATCTACCTCAACGAGGTCAACACCATGCCTGGATTCACTCCCGTCTCGATGTACGCCCGCATGTGGGAAAAGAGCGGTCTTTCCTACGGTCAATTGCTCGACCGGCTGGTGGATCTCGGCCTGGAGCGCTATTCCGACCGCCAGCGAAATCGCGTCGACCGGGGGGTCTGAGCCGGGCACCGCCGAATTTTTTCGAGGATGCGTCGCCTGCTGCTCTCTGGCCTGATGTGCGTGGCTTGCGGATGCGGACAACCGGCCGTGGTTGCCACGCCTGTCCCGTCGCGACCGCCGCCCGCTCTGACCCCGGCCAGCCTGCCCAGTGCGATCGACCCGGCCGAGTGCCTGAGCCAGGCCCGGCAGGCGGCGGCCCGCAACGAGTGGCGCCAGGCCGGAAGCCTGGCCCAGACGGCGCTGCAGAACGGCCTGAGCAAAGATTTGCAGCCCGAGGCCCAGGCCATTCTCCTGGAAACTTCGGTTCGTATCGGCGACTATCGCGGCGCCCGCCTGCGCCTGCAAGAGCTGGACCCCCCCGTGCGCCAGGGGCTGATCGCCGAGCAGCTCCAGCGAGCCGGCCAGGCGGCTCAATCGCGAAACTATCAAGACGCCATCCTGCGCGCTCGCCTGGTGGTCGAGATCGAGCCTGCCAACACGACCGCGCGCGAGCTGCTGGCCGAAAGCTACCTGGCCACCGACCAGGGACAGCTGGCCATGAAAGAGCTCGAGAAGTTGCCCGAATCGGGCGCTCGTCTGAAAGAGCTGCGGGCCCAGGTCGAGGCTCAGAACAAGGATGCCTCCTTGATGCTGGCTCGGCGCCAGCTCGAGCTGGCCTCCACCCAGGCCCGCCAGGGCCAGTGGAGCCAGGCCGGTATCTCGGCTCGAAAGGCCGGCCAGGCCTTTGTCCGCCTGGGGCCCTATCCTTCCGAGCGGGCCCGGGCGCTGGCCATCGAGGCTCAGGCGGCAGCCCACCGCCGCGAGTGGACCGAGGCCGCGCGTTTGATGCAGTCGGCGCTCGAGCTCAAGCAGCGACCGGAATATGCGAAGCTGCTGGCTGAGTACCAAGAGCAAGATCGCTACACGATCTCGCGCGAGGAGATCGTGGACGTGGATCACTTCGCCTTTCCACCCGCCCGAACCGGCGGCAAGGTCCGCAGCCAGCTCACCCTGCTCGGCGCCCGCCCCGACAATCCCATCGCCTTCGGCAACGAGCACGTCTACACCGACAGCTCGGCCACCTTCACTGCCACGGGTGGTCCGGCTCTCCTCACCCTCTCGGTCACCCTGCGGACGGGGCCCTTCTGGAAGCTCACTTTCTCGGGGCCCGGGCGCTCAGACCTCAAGCCAGGTCTGTACGAGTCGGCCAGCTCGGACGAACCGGATGCGGCCGGGGTCGACATCAGCGGCCTGGGCCGGGGAGCGAGCCACTATCGCGGCAAGTTCCTCATCCACGAGATCGCCTTCGACCCCGCCGGCGAGCTCAAGCGCTTCGCGGCCGACTTCGTGGTCAGCCCGGACGGCCACGCCCCTTACTTTGGGCAGATCCGGTATCGATCCAGCTATCGCTAACCGGAACAGCAGGCCCCTTCAGGCCTGGGTGGCCACCGGCTGGCCCAGCCGGGCGCGCTCCTCCTCCACGATGGAGTCGTCCAGCTTCTTGAAGAGCGGAGCCACTTCGCCCAGAACGTGCCCCTCGGCCAGCTCGGGAGCAGCCCAGGGCCCGGCCCAGGGGTCGCCCGAAAGGCCCAGCACGGCGTGCAGCCGGGCCGAGCTGGTGGGCAGAAAGGGCGTCAGCAAGACCTTCAGGGCCGCGATCAGGCGCAGCGAGGTGGCCACCGCCGTGGCCGCCCGCTCGCGATCCACCTTAATGGTCTTCCAGGGCTCCTGGCCGTCGAGGTAGCGGTTGCCCTCGCGCACCGTTTCGAAGATGCGCTGCAGCGCGGCTTTGAAACGGCACTGCTCGAGCAGCTCGGCGGCGGCCGGGAAGGTGTCGGCCACGGCCTTCAAGATGGCTTCATCCTCGGCGTTGGGGGTGGCCGGGGGCACCTTGCCCTCGAAGTTCTTGCGGGTGAAGGTGGTCACGCGCTGGGCCAGGTTCCCCCAGGCGGCCACCAGCTCGTCGTTGTTCTTGCGCAGGAACTCGTGCCACGAGAAGTCCGAGTCGTTGGACTCGGGAGCGTTCACGGTCAGGTAGTAGCGCAGGGGATCGGGGTCGTAGCGGTCCAGGAAGTCGGGAGCCCAGACGGCCCAGTTGCGGGAGGTGGAGAACGGGTTCTTCTCCAGGTTCAAGAACTCGTTGGCGGGCACGTTGTAAGGCAGGTTCAATCCCTCCTCCAGGCCGATCAGCACGGCCGGCCAGCGGATGGAGTGGAACGGGATGTTGTCCTTGCCCACAAAGTAGTAGCTCTCGGCGGCCGGGTCGAGCCACCAGCGCTTCCAGGCCTCTTCCTCCCCCTGGTTCCTGGCCCACTCGATGGAGGCCGACAGATAGCCGATGACGGCTTCGAACCAGACGTAGATGGCCTTGTCCTGGAAGCCTTCGATGGGCACCGGGATGCCCCAGGCCAGGTCGCGGGTCACGGCCGAGTCCACCAGCCCTTCCTGCAGGTAGCGGCGGGTGAAGTTGATCACGTTGGAGCGCCACCAGCCCTTGCCGGCCACGTACTGCTCGAGCTTCTCGGTGAAGGCCGACCACTTGAAGAACAGGTGGGTCGTCTCGCGCGGCACGGGGGTCGCACCCGAGCGCTTCGAGCGGGGGTCTTTGAGCTCCATGGCGTCCAGCGTCCGCCCGCAGCCGTCGCACTGATCGCCCCGGGCCTGGGTGTAGCCGCAATGGGGGCAGGTGCCTTCCACGAAGCGGTCGGGCAGAAAGCTTTCCACTTCGGGGTCGTAAAGCATGGTCTGGGTGGCCGGGTAGAGGTAACCCCGGGCGTGCAGCTTGCGGAAGATGTCCTGCACCACCTCGCGATGGTTGTCGGTGGTGGTGCGGGTGAAGAGGTCCCACTGCATCCCCAGGCGTCGGAAGGTATCCATGAAGCTCTGGTGATAGCGCTCGGCCACCTCGGCCGGACTGCACTTCTCCGCTTCGGCCCGCACCGTGACGGGGGTTCCATGCTGGTCCGAGCCGGAGACCATGAGCACCTCGTTGCCGGCCATGCGATGGTAGCGGGCAAAAATGTCGGCCGGCAGGTAGCAGCCGGCCAGGTGGCCGAGGTGAAGAGGGCCGTTGGCATAGGGCCAGGCCACGCCAACCAGGATGCGCTTGGACATCGAAGACTCCTTGACAGCGAGATTGTCGGCGCTGTTCGGGGAGCTGGCCGTTCGATCCTAGGAGCCCGGGAAGGTCGCTCTCCGGTCGGGAAAGAACGCGGGGTGATGCGTATCCCTCTCTTCCTCTCGGTCCTGATCCTGCTGGGGCTGCTCGGACCGGCCCGGGCGGCCGATGAGCCCGCCGCGGTGCTCACGGAATACTACGTCCACCTCAACGACCGCGACCTGGAGGCCGCCTACCGACTCAAGAGCCCGGCCGCCCGCAAGGCAAAGTCGCTGGACGCCTTCCGCAAGGACTGGAAGAGCTGCGAGAGCGTGGGATTCTACGTGCCGCCCGAGCTGGTCTCCAACGACGGCCAGCGGGCTGTGCTGACCTATCGCATCGGCACGGTGGACGCCCTGGGCTCGCTGGGAAACAACCGTCTTCAATACGGGCGGTATCAGATGCGCGCGACCCTGAGCAAAAACCAGGGTCGCTGGTGGATCGACGCCATCGAGGTGAGCGACAAGCAGGTCGAAGAGGCCCCCCGCTTCGAGGTCGACCGGCCCGACCTGCCCGTGCCCATGGTGCCCAAGATCCCCGTGCTGGGCGGGTTCACGATGTCGTCCCCGGTGGCCCAGAAAATTCTTCCCGAGGGCAAGATCCGCTACGTGGTGCGCTGCAAGAAAAGGATCCGCGGGGTCGATCCCGAGACCATCGCCCGGGCTTATCTCGAAGAGATGCCCAAGCACGGCTGGAAACTCGAGAGTGAGCTGGCCGGAGGCTCGTCCGCGGTGGGAGTCAGCTTCGCAGGAGTGGGCTGGAAGGTGGCCATCCTGGTCACCAGCACCACCTGGGGCGGAACCGATGCTCCCCTCGATCCTCGGGGCACACAGCTGCAATTTGCCTTCGAGAAAGTTTGATCCAGATCACTGAACGAGTGCTCCACCCACCCTTATCCTGAAGGGGAAAGGGAGGAGCACGCGTGATGGATGACCGACTCGAGCAAGCCAGGCTGCGCCTGGAGCTGGAAGAAATCGATAGCCTGCTGGAGCAGCGGCGCCTGGAGAGGCGCCAGCGCAGCCTGGAGGCCTGCCTGGCCCGACAGGAGCTGCTCGGCCGCGTGCAGAGCGCCCGCCTCAAGCGCGAGCGACGGCGCCACGAGCTCGAGCTGGAGATGGCCCAGCGCCAGTTGGAGCAACGGATGATGCTGCTGCGCTGTCAGAACGACCTTTTCCTGGCCCAGGTGCAGGCGCTGCGGTCGGCCTGATCCCCAAGGTCAGTTTTACGCCCGAAATTTTCCGGTACGGGGCTGGCGGGTAGGTATACGCACCCGTGCAGGCCGTACCCGAAAATTTGGCCGGTAACTCAGTCGATGGGCAAGACCACCGGCGGAGGCGAGGGTTTCTTCCCTCGGAAGAAGATGGCCGCCTGGCGGTAGACCTGGCGTTCCCCGTTGGGGCCGTTCTCGTAGTCGTGCCAGCGGTCCATCAGCTCCTGGCGGGGGATCTTGCCCATGCTCCACTCCAGAGAAGGGTCCTCGAAGTAGACATTGTCCCTGTCCATGCCGATGGCCACCATGTAGTGGCCCGACTCCCAGACCTCGGTCCAGGGCAGCTTCAGCTCCTCGCCCTCGCGCCAGGCCTGGGCGTCCACGATGGTGGGACGTCCGGCCTTCACCTCGCGCTCGAGCTCCTCCAGGGTGACGCCCTGACGCAGCTCGGCCTCCAGGCCGTACTCGCGGGCCACGCGCAGGATGGCCTCGGGACGAGTACCCTCCTGAGGCGAGGTGGCCAGCTTCTCCATCAGCTCCTCCTCGTCCACCTGGATGCCGTAGTAGCCGAGCACGGAACGCAGGGCGGCAGCCCCGCAAGAGTAGCTCGTACTCTGACGGCTGTCGGGCACGGGCAAGAATTCGGGCAGGGGCTCAGGGCTCTGGCCCAGGGTGACCCGGTCGACCGGCCCGGCGGGGGGCTCGGAGCCAGCTCGCACGGGGCTGGCAAACAGCATGAACGAGAGGGCAAGGCTTGAGATGCGCACGTTGAAAGTTTACTCACGCCGGACGGCGGAAAAAGGGAAGGGCTGTTAACAGACCACCGGGAACCAGATCAGCATGCGCTCGATGCTTCTCGTCCTGGCCCTGGCCGCTGTGTGCGGGGCCGCCACCCTGCCCGCAGAGTTGTCCTGGATCAACCAGATCCGGGGCCTCAAGCCGGTTCAACTGGGCACGACCCACAATGTGTCCTACGCCGTGGTGGGCGATCCCAAACAGGCCTACGGTGCTGTCCGCGACCGCTTGAAGGCGGAAGGGTGGGCTGTCACCGACAACAAGCCCCGCCAGATGGTGCGCGACGGCCAGGTTTGGGCCGAGATCCACTCCGAGCTGAGGGCCCGCAAGGACGGGCACACCGTGGAGATCTCCCTGGCTACCGTGAAAGGCCGGCCCGACTGGCCGGCGCCGGTGCTCCAGGTGGGGTTGGCCGACTGGAACATGCCCTACTAGTCTTTTGGCGTTACGTTGACTGAAGCCTCGTCGGGAAACTGTCTCTCCGGCATTGGTGGCGCTGGCCAGCGGCCGCACATGAGATCCTACGACAGTTGCCTGGCCAGCTCCCGCGCCGCCGCCGCAAGCAGCGAGGCGGTGTGGGCCTCCCCCGTCAGAGCCAGCAGCACCGAGCGCTGTCCCCGGCGCAGGTGCAGGTGGGCGGCAAAGAGCTGGTTGCCGTCTTGCTCGAGCAGCATCTCACGGCGGTAGAGCGAGCCGACCATACCCTGCTCCAGGATCACGAGCTCGGTCCCGGCCTCGGCCAGAGTGCTGGCGGCGTGCTCTTGCGGGCTGCCCCCGAAGGTATCCCAGGCCATCAGCAACATCGGTCTGAGCATCTGCGGCAGGGCGGCGGGAAGAAACATCACCTGGTTGCAGTCGGGCAGGTCCACTTCCACCGCGCCCAGCCCCAGGCCATCCATCCCCGGCCGGGCCACCCGGGAGAGGACCTTGCCGGCCCGTTCGCGGGCCAGCTCGAGCTCCTCATCCACCACCGTGCAGGTGACGGCGTAAGCCTCTGGCGGTGCGCTCACCAGGTAGAGCTGGCGCTGGTAGACCTGTGACGCATCCTGGCGGAAGGTGTGCTCGCGCAGCACGCCCAGCTCGGTCGGCTCCCGGGAGAGCTCCTCCAGGCCAGGAATCGACTGCTCCAGAAAACGGCCGTAGGCGTCCGCGATCTCCTCCGCTGAAGCCGCCTCAGGGAGTTTCTTGATGTTCAGCGTGAGAGAGGGCTCGAGCAGGGCCAGGGCCTCGGAGCCCGCTTGAAAGAATGGGGGAAGCTCCAGAGTCAAGCCGGCAAAGGTGGCCCGCACGGGGATCTACTTCGTTCCTGAGCCCCAGAGCAGGCTCCAGGATGCCTTGACCGCATCCCAGTAGCTGATGCCCTTATCCGGAGCGTCCCAGGGGTAGCCCGTCTTGAGGGCGTCGATGGCTCCGACGTTATAGGAATTGTAGTTCTGCCAGTTGGCCCTGGAGGTGTTCTCGTTGTTCTGGTAGGCCCCCGCGACGCTGCCGCTGCCCGTGAGCTGGGAGTAGCCCTTGAGGGCAGTCCAATAAATGTAGCCCGCCGAGCCCGTCACCGCGCCGACCCCTCGCTGCACCGTGTTGACCGCACCGCCCCTCGGAGTCGCTTCCACGTGATTCCAGCCATCCAGGTAGTGATCGAGATCGCCATACTCCTGGGCGGTCAGCTCGCGCCCCATGATCTGGCGGATCGTCTCCCGGGCGGCCGGATTGGGCGTGCCTCCATTATCCCCCCCGCGCGCATCCATCACCAGCGCGAGCACCTCGCCGGGGCGACGGGTGGGGTTGGTGCCCGGAAGGTTGGAGCTGAGCTCCTGCTCGAGCAGGCGCAATCCAGCTTCTCGGTAGTCTCCCGGCGCCACGGGACGCACCGCAATGGGCTGGCCGGACTCATCGTAGGGCCGACCATCGGGCCCGAGGACGTACTTCCCGTTGGCCGGAATCTCATAGCGCGATTCGTCGAACACCCAGGAGGGCGAGACCCGCCCCGGCTCAGAGGGCTCCGAAACCGGTTGCGGGCTGGCCAGCGGAGGCCGCACTCCCGCTCGAGGAAGCGGCTGCGTCCGGCCGGCAACCGGAGCTGCTCCAGGCAGCGCCTGAACTGGCGGTTGACCGGGGGGCAGCGTGAAGCTGGTCGCCAGACCGGGGGCGGGCAGGGCCGCCGGCGCCACGGCCGCCTCGATCAGCCGGGCTCGCTCCGAGGCCTGCGCGCTGGCGGCCTCAAAGCGACCGCGAGCCTCGGCGATGCGACCCTTGTCGCCACTGGCCAGGGCATCGGCCAGCTCGCCCTCGGCCGACTGCAGGCCGGCACGAGCTTCCGCCGCCAGGTCCTGGAACCCGCCCGTGGCCCGGGGATTGCGGGCGGCCGCCTCCAGTTGCTCGGAAGCCTGGCGAGCCTGATCCAGAGAGGGTTGCAGCTCTTTCATGTTGGCCTGAAATCGACGATCGGTTTCGATCCGCTGGCCGATGGCCTGGCCGGTGCGGGCCATCTGGTCGCCGGCAAAGTAGCTGTTGCTCTGAGCAAAGTCGCGCTGCTCGCGGGCTGAGGAGACAGCCTGCTCGGCCTGGCGCACCGCCTCGGGATCGCCCGAGCTGCGGGCCAGCTGCAGGTTGCGCTCGGCGTCCTGGAGGGCCTGCCGGGCCCGACCCTCAGCCTGGCTGGCCAGTCGGAAATTGTTGCTCTGGTCGGCCACCCGAGAGGCGTCCTGCAGGCTCTGAGAGCCCGAGGCCCGGGCCGCGATGCCGGTGGCCGAGGCTGCCGCCCCCAGGTAATCCTTGTTCTTCAGGTCGGCCGTCAGGTCGAGCCCGCGCGAGGCATAGCCCAGAGCGTTGGAGGCTCCCCCCGAGGTGTGGGCCGCGCCCACTTCGGCCGCCGTCCCCAGCCCGGCCAGCAGGGCCGTCTGCTTGAGGCGGCGGGCCTCATCGAGCTGCTGCTCGGCCCGCGCGATGGCGGCCGCATCGCCCGTGGCCCGGGCCGCCGTCAGCTGCTGCTCGGCCTGCTCCACCGCGCCGCTGGCCGTGCGGAAGCGCTGGGCCGTCTCCACCCGATTGGCCGTGGTGGAGACCTTGCCCGAGATGTCCTGAACCTTGCCAGCGTCATCCAACCCGGAGAGACCCGCGGCGGCCCCGGCCACTCCGGCCACGCCCCCGACCACGCCCAGCACGCCACCCTGCTTGATGCTCTGCACCCCGCGCGAGCCGGCTCCCACCGAATCAGCCACGCTGGCCACGCGCGCGGCGGCTGCCGAGCTGCCCAGGCTGAAGCCCGCCCCCACTCCTCCGGCCACGGCACCCAGCGCCCCCAGGAAGTTCTTGTCCTTGATGGCGCTGATCCCCGAGATGGCCGAGGAGGCGATGCGCAGGCCGGCGGCCACGGCCGTGCCCACCCCCGGGATGAAGGCGGCCACGGTGGCCGCCACCGGGATGGCGGTCTTGAGGAAACCGCCGATCTTGCTCAACGCGCTGGGCGCCTTCGTCTCCGTTTCGGTCACCTGGCCGCTCTGGTTGACCTTCATTTCCAGGGTGTGCTCGCCCACCTTGAACTTGTGCTGACCGGGCGAGGCCACGGCCGCGGCTACCTCCTGGAAGGTCTGGCTCAGTCCCTGCTCGTCCAGCTTCTGGGTGGCGTGACCGGGCACCCGGGCCACACCCCACATCAGGTCGTTGGTCTCCTGGCGGCTCATCTTGGGGAGCCCGCCCTGATCGAGCACGTTGAAGTTGTTCAGCGCCTTGCGCAACCGCTCAGACTGCTGGGCCGGATCGCCGTCCTCGACGTAGCGTCGGGCTGCCTCGAGCTGGTTGGGATCGAGGCGAGCCGGCTCCACTCCCACCTCGCGGGCCAGGCTGGCCAGGTCCACCCCTCCCCCACGGCTCACGTGCTCTTCGGCTAGCTTCGTGTTGCGATCGATCTGCTCTTGCGAGATCGAGCCCTGCTCGAGGCCCTTCTGGTTGACGGTGTTGACGGCGTGCTCGTTCCAGAGGGTGGGGGGCAGCGTGCCCTGTCCCTTCTCGGGCGCCCTGGGCGGCAGCTGAGCCTCGGCTGTCTCAGCTTCGGCCGGAGATTCCTCCTGCCCGGCAATGGCCTGCAAGCCCCCCTCGAGCTGCTCACGGGCCTTCACGGCTTCGAGACGCCGGGGTGGCTCGGCCCGCGCGGGCGAACTGGAGACCACCCCCTCGAGTGACTGCTCGAGCTCCTCGCGGGCCTGGAGCTGGCGGGAGGGCCCGCTCAACTCCAGCTCTTCCTGAGCCTGGGGCCTGGCCGGAGCCGCGGGAGGGGGAGCCTGCTCTTCGACAGGCCGGGGCGGCCGGCGCAACTGGCCCGATTCTTGAGCGGCGCGGGCGACTTGGTTCAAGTCCTCGATGGCCACCGGGCACCCCCTGTGTTTCAAGGTTCGACCTGGAGTAAGTTCGGGCTCCAGCCGTTTCTGGCCTTCCCCCATGAAAAAGGGCACCGCCCGCAAGCGGTGCCCTTCCGACTCGGGATGAATTTACTGGCGCGGCGAGCCGGCGATCATCACGTTGTCGAGGTAGAAGCCGTCGCCCACCTGGGAGCTGTCGGACTGGAAGCGGAAGCGCACCTGCACGCTCTGGCCGTCGTAGGCCGACAGGTCGACCTGCTGCTTGGTCCAGTCCTGCTGCCCGGTCAGCTCGGCCAGCTTGTTCCAGGTCTGCCCATCCGTGCTGACCTCGATGTTGGCCTTGTCGTAGTTCTGCTCCGAGTCGATCTTGGAGTCGAACACCAGGGTGCTGCCCGACAGGTTACTCAGGTCGATGGCCCGCGAGGTCAGCGAGGTGTTCTGGCTGTTGTCGTAGTTGCCGTTGGGGCTATCGGTCCAGACCTTGCCCCGGCCCTCGATCTCGACCCGGCCCCACTGGCCTTCGGGGGTGAAGTTGGCCTCTTCGCCCTCGAAGTCGTCCTTGAAGGCCACCGTGGCGGCTGGCACGCGCACTTCGGCAGTGCGGATCTCGGAGCGATTGCCCACGTTGTCGGTGACCTTGAGGGCCACGTGATAGGTCTTGTCGGTATCCGAGAGCGGCACGCTGATGGTGGCGCCCTCGATGGTGCCGGTGGCCGACGGGGAACCGGTCGGGACCGAGGCCGCCTCGTCGAAGCTCACCTGGTTCTCGGCCGCCTCGCCGTCCACGATGGGCTTGTCGGCCAGGCGCACCTCGTAGCCCGAGGCCTGTCCGCACCAGCCGTCATCGCCGGTGGCCGTCCAGTTCAGGGTCACCGAGTTGGCGGTCGAGCCGCTGACGCGGAAGTCGTTGGGAGCGGCCGGAGGCCGGGTGTCATTGTCCAGCGAGTTGTGGGCGTTCAGCAGGCCGCCCGTGACCGACTTGCCCTCGAAGGCCGGCACCTTGACGGCGCCGTTCATCAGGCGAGACTTGATCTGGTCATTGGTGGCGTCGGGATAGGCGGTGGCGATCAATCCGGCCACGCCCGAGACGTGGGGGCAGGCCATCGAGGTGCCCGACAGGTTGCGATAGCTGCCGTTGGTGGTCGTGGAGTAGATGTCCACGCCGGGAGCGTGCAGGTCGACC
>CAZWUN010000159.1:6784-11235 GCA_964637145.1 uncultured Burkholderiales bacterium | reverse complement strand
GGAGAGCAAGGGCCGCGGAATCGCTCCAAATCGATTCCGTTTCCCAGGTATTTGATCTTTTCGGGTCCGCAGATTCCCTCAGCCAGCGCCGTCTCGATGTCTTCCTTGTTCTGAGACAAGATTACGTCGGCGCAGCGGGCCGCCACCGTCTCCATCTGGATGAAGAGCCGACGCAGCAATGGATGCGTCCGCTCGTGAAAGTAGAAACCGTGCAGGGTATTCACGACGATCGGTACGCCGGCCAGGCGAGCCGCAATCTGGCCGTAGAAGGTGGGCTTGGGATTGTGGGTGTGGACCAGAGTAAATCTCTCTCGGGTGAGCGTGCGCCACAGCCCGACGAAGGAGTTGAGGTCCCGAATCGGACTGAAAGGGCGGCGGGTCATCGAAACTTCCAGGTGGCGGATGCCGGCCTGCTCGATGACCGGAACATCGGGTCCTCGGGCCGAGATGCCGGTGACCGCGAAACCGGCTTGCTGAAGGTAGCGCATCTGGTTCAGGAGCAGATAGCGCAGACCCATGTCCACGGTCGTGATATGGGCCACCCGAACCGGGCCCATCGCGTTATCGCTTGGGCCGAGCCGGGGCTGCCTCGCGGATCAGATCGTGAGCCCAGCCGGTTTGCCTGGGGATGAGCCCCTCTTCGCTCAGAAGTTTGACGTTGCTGTATCTGGTCTCGCGGTAGTCGGAAACGGCCCCGCTGCGAATCGCCTCCAGTACCTCCGAAATACCCTGCTCGAGCGTGTGTTGAGGAACGAATCCGAGCTGGTGCTTGACCTTCTCGAAGTTTACCCGATAGCTCCGGCGGTCCGAGGCCGGTCCCATATTGACCAGGCGGGAATGGGGCACCCTGGCCTGGATCATCGAGCCCACCTGCTCGATGGTGTAGTTCTGCTCACTGGAGCCCACGTTGAAGACCTGCTCGCGGACTGTCCGCAAGGGGGCCTCCAGGCACAGCAGAATCGAGTTCGCGGCGTCATCCACGTGCAGGAACGGTCGCCACTGGTCTCCGCTGTAGATTGTGATCTCGCCATCCATGACCGCCTTGGCGGTCAAAAGGTTGACCACAAGGTCGAATCGAGTGCGTCCCGAGAGCCCGTAGATGGTGCCGAAACGCAGGCAGGTGGGGGCGAAGTACGGGTCGGATAGACTCATCAGCACTCTTTCCGAGGCGATCTTGCTGCGAGCATACATGGAGATGGGGTTCAAGACGGCTCTCTCATCCAGGAACTCGTCCGAGGCTCCATAGACCGAGCACGTGCTGGCAAATACGAAGCGATTGACCCCGAACCCCTTGGCCACCTCGGCGATCATGCGGGTGGCCATCAAATTGACCTCGATGGTCAACTCCTCGTCCAGGGCGCAGGCCGGGTCGCCCACGATGGCTCCCAGGTGGACGACCGTATCCACGTCGCGCATGGCTTCGACCACGCGGTTGACCTGTCGGAAGTCAGCCTGGATCAACTGCAGGTTGGGGTGACTCAAATACTTTTCAATGGATTCGGTTCCATACAGCAGCATGTCGAGCAAACGCACATGGTAGCCGCGCTCGAGCAACTTGGGCAGCAGCGCCGAGCCGATGAAGCCAGCTCCGCCAATCACCAGGATGCGATGGGGACGACGAGATTCGGGTCGCAGCCGGCGGTGCCGCTCCGAGCGGACCACTCCGCTCCAGAGGTTGGCCCAGAAGCGTCCCGCGAGCATGAGAACCACAGTGAGAAGCCAGGCCAGCAGCCAGACAGCCAGAGGAATGCGGGGCACGCTGGCCAGAACGTAGCTCATCAGGCCGTAGGTGAGATATCCGAGACTGGCCGACTGGGCGACCACCAGGGCCTGATAGCGACTGCTGTAGGCCCGTCCATAGGTGTAGAAGCCGCTCAGGGTAAAGAAGGAAAGACATACGCAGCTCAAGATCCAGCTACTGCCCGTAAAGCTGGCATTGTGAGACCAGAAAAGACCCACAAAATCCCCCTGAACACTGGTTACGACCATGTAAATGAAGTGAACACTGAAAGCGACCAGCAGGCTGGTGCACACGAAGAGCAAGTCGGCGATGGCCCGGAGCAGGGAGTTCTGGGTCAACCGGCCGGATTGTAGCTCGGGCAGTAGTTGTGGCTCTGGTGGCATGGTCATCCTTATGGGACTTCCAAGATTAGCCCCCGGCTCGTTGAGTCCTGCCTGCACACCCGATTCGTGACGAGGGGAGGAAGGAGGAGCCCCGGCTTGTAGCCAACCGTAGTGCCCTTATGAATGTAGCGATCGTTGGGGCCGGCTATGTAGGCCTCCCCACAGGTCTGGCTCTGGCTTACCTGGGCCATCGTATCACCATCATTGACAAAGACACCCGCAAGCTCGACCTCTTGCGAGCTGGCAGCCTTCCCATCCATGAGCACGGGCTCGAGCCCTTGCTGCACGAGTGCACTGACCGGGTGCGGCTCGCCGAAGAGGCCAGCGACGTGGTTGGCAGTGCCGATATCATCATCATCGCTGTGGGCACGCCCCAGATGGGAAATGGGAAGGCCGACACCCAGTATGTGGAGGCGGCCGCGGGAGAGGTGGCTCAAGGTCTGCAGAGTGGGCGACGTTACGCCGTGGTGGTCAAGTCCACCGTGCCGGTGGGTACCAACCGTCGCGTGGCCAACGTCGTGCACCGGGTGCTGCGCGAGCGCGAGGTGCAGGTGGACGTGGGCTTTGCCTCCAATCCCGAGTTCCTGCGCGAGGGCAACGCTCTGCGCGATACTCTTTATCCGGATCGCATCGTGGTTGGCTCAGAGAGCGAGGAGACTCTGGAGATGCTCCACCAGCTCTATCGTCCGCTGCTCGAGCAAACCTTCGAGCCCCCAACCTTCATGCCCCGGCCCGAGGGCTTCCGGCTGCCCCCGATGATCACCACCGACCCCACCAGCGCCGAGATGATCAAGTATGCCGCCAACGCGTTCCTGGCCACCAAGATCAGCTTCATCAACGACATCGCCTGTTTGTGCGAGCGCATCGGCGCCGATGTCAGCGAGGTCGCCCGCGGAATCGGTCTCGATGCCCGCATTGGCCACCGCATGCTGGGGGCCGGAATCGGGTGGGGAGGGAGTTGCTTCCCCAAGGACACAGCTGCCATCCTGGCGGTCGCCTCCGAGTATGGTGAGACCATGCCGATGATCGTGGCCGCTCGCCAGGTGAACTTCACCCAGCGCCGACGGGCGGTGGACCGCCTCCAGGACGCGCTCAAGGTGCTGCGCGGTCAGGTGGTGGGGGTGCTGGGGCTGGCCTTCAAGCCGGATACCGATGACGTGCGCGATTCACCGGCCATGGACATCATCCGCATTCTGCTCGAGCGAGGGGCGCACGTTCGTGCCCATGATCCCATTTCGATTCCGGCGGCCCAGAAGGAGTTGGAGGATCTGGACGTCGAGTTTTTGACCAGTCCCTACGCGGTGGCCGAGGGGGCTGACGCCGTGTTGATCGCGACCGACTGGGAGGAATACCGCAAGCTCGATTTCGCGAAACTGGCGAGCGTCATGCGACAGGCAATTTTGCTGGACGGGCGGAACATCATCCGCCCCCACGACGTGCGGGAGCACGGTTTTACTTATCTGGGGATGGGACGTTGAGGAAGGATGGCTGACACGGTCAAGGTCGGAGTGGTTGGCTGCGGATACTGGGGAAAGAATCTGGTGCGCAATTTTCATCGGCTGGGCGCCCTGGAAGCGGTGTGCGAAGCGCATCCGGCCGGACGCGAGACAGCGGCTCAGCTCGCCCCCGGAATTCCACTCTGCGAAGACTTCCAGCGACTGCTCGACAGTCCCGTGCAGGGAGTGGTTCTGGCCACGCCGGCCGAAACCCACTACGGTCTGGCCGAGCGGGCTCTCCTGGCGGGCAAGGACGTCTTCGTGGAGAAGCCTCTGGCGCTGAACGCCCAGGAGGGCTTTCATCTGGTGTCGCTGGCCGAAGGTCACGGCCGCATCCTGATGGTCGGTCACGTGCTGGAATACCACCCCGCCATCCTCAAACTCAACGAGCTGGTGCGCTCGGGTGAGTTGGGCCGGCTCCAGTACATTTACTCCAACCGGGTGAGTCTGGGGAAGATTCGCCGCGAGGAGAACATCCTCTGGAGCTTCGCGCCGCACGACGTGGCCGTCATTTTGCGCTTGCTCGGTTTGCTGCCGTTTCAGGTTTCGGCCCAGGGCGGCAACTACATTCAGCCTAACATCGCCGACGTTACACTGACCAGTTTGCTCTTCAACAACGGCGTTCGGGCACACATCTTCGTTTCCTGGCTGCACCCGTTCAAGGAGCAAAGGCTGGTGGTGGTCGGCTCCTCCAAGATGGTCGTCTTTGACGATGTCAACAAACAGTTGACCTGCTATCCCCAGCGGGTGGAGATTAACGCGGGCGGACCGGTGGCGGTTCCCGCCCAGGGCGAGACGATCGAGTTCCCTGCCCAGGAGCCGCTCGAGCTC
>CAZWUN010000159.1:0-6774 GCA_964637145.1 uncultured Burkholderiales bacterium | reverse complement strand
CAGCCGGACTCCCCCCCTCACGGACGGGTGGAGCGGCTTGAACGTGCTCAGCGTGCTGGAGGCGGCTCAGCGCTCTCTAATCATGAACGGGATCCCGGTGGCTATGCCCTCCCCGATGCAACCGGCGCCCATCCCCGCGGCCGTCTGACATGAGTCTCGTCTTCTCGGGGATTCAGCCCACCGGTGCGATTCATGTCGGCAATTTCGCCGGAGCCATCTCCAACTGGGTGAACCTGCAGCAAGAGATGGACTGCATCTTCTGCATTGTCGACTACCACTCCCTGACAGTGGCCTACGAGGCCAGCGAGATGCCCCGCAGAGTGATGGATGCTGCGCTGGACATCCTTGCCTGCGGAATCGATCCCGAACGCTCCCGTCTATTTGTGCAGTCTCACGTTCCCGAGCACACCGAGCTGAGCTGGGTGCTCAGCTGCGTGGCTCCCATGGGCGAGTTGAACCGGATGACTCAATTCAAGGAGAAAAGCGAGAGGGTGGATTGGGTCAACCTCGGTCTCTACGCCTACCCTGTCTTGCAGGCTGCTGACATCTTGCTCTACAAGGCGGACGTCGTGCCGGTGGGTGAGGACCAGGTGCAGCACCTGGAGGTGACTCGCGAGATCGCCCGGCGCTTCAATCATCAGTTCGGGGATACGTTCCCCGAGCCGAAGCCTCGTCTCACCAAGGCCGCCCGCATCATGACCCTGTCCGACCCGACCCGCAAGATGTCCAAGTCGATCGAGGGCTCGGCCATCATGCTGACCGACTCGGATGAGGCCATTCGCAAGCAGATCAAGCGAGCGGTCACCGACGTAGGACCGCCCGCCGAGCCTGGCACCATGTCGCCCGGGGTGGCCAATCTTTACTCGCTGCTGGAGGTTTTCGCCCCGGCCGAGGTTTATGCGCGCTTCAAAGGGGATTATGAGCGCGGCGAGCTTCGCTACAAGGACCTCAAGGAGAGCCTGACCGAAGAGATGCTGCGGGTGCTGGCTCCCATTCGCGAGCGCCGGCGCGAACTGGCTGCCAAGCCCGGAGAGGTTTGTCGCATTCTGAATGACAGCGCGGCCGACCTGAGGACCCGGGCCCAGGTCACGATGGGTGAGGTTCGGGAGAAGCTGGGTCTGACGGCTTGCCGGTAATTTTTTTGCTATACTTCTGGCATGCGAGGAAAGCGCCGCGCCATTGTCCTCATTTCCACCATGCTCTTGTTGATCATCATCACCATGGTGGTCACGGCTGGCCTGGCGCTTATCCCCGGGGGTCTGGGCCTCAGCGTCAACTATCATGACAAGAGGATGGCCCTGCTGGCGGCCGATGCTGGCCAGCAGTATGCGCTCACGCGCCTGCAACAGGATACCAAGTGGCGTGGGAACGGCATTCCCGATCGAGGGGCCAATGGGGGAGCGGTCACCGAGGTGGACGCGCCCGGCATGGTCGTGGTGGAGGACCGCGGCAACGTGGTGGGCTACCTGCGCGGTCCGTACAATGACGTCGGCCAGTTCCGCATTCGCTTCAACTTTCAGGATGGAAGTGGCGGCGGCACCGACAACCTGAGCAATCCCAGCACCTACACGGTTCGCCATCAGTATGTGTCGATCAACAATCTGGCCGGAGCGGGCGCGCGCGATGTGCCCCGGGCCAATCAGGGCGGCTCGTGGGCCGTCAGTGCCACCCCGCCGGTCCCTTACGAAGTAGCCCCCTTCACGGCTTGCATCATCGTGGAGGGGCGGGCCGGACCGGGGTTCCGAGACATCAGCGCGGCCGACCCCAACTACGATCCCCCCTCTGGACGGATCGCCACATTCATTTCGGAGACGCAGTTCGTGCCCGACCTGGCCGATGCCACCATTTATTCTCGGGACAACGTGGTGGCTCGTACGAGCCCGGGCGAGAAGTTCGAGCTAAAGAGCGACATCCCCGACAAGGTGCCCCGCATCCGCAGCCTGGGCGACGTCCTGGTCGAGGCCGTGGGATCCGGCCTGACCAACTACCTGCCCGACTCTGGAACGACCGTTCATGTGGATTCGCTCTCGAGCAAGGTCTTCCGAGTCAACGGTAACGTCGAGACGAGCGACCCCAATGTGGGGGAGCTTCCCCAGATGAGCTGGGGCGACATTCGCAAAGCGGACGGAAGCAAGGCGACCATGCGGGCCGGACTTTACGTCTGGAGAATGAGCCCTACCGAGCGTTTCCTGGAGTACTATCCGGCCGACTTTGACCCGACCGTGGATGCGGTGCCCGCCCAGGGCGCCTCCTTTGCCGGTCACCTGCCCACCCGCATCGATACGCCAGCTCAACTCGATACCTCGGGTCGCGAGGCCATCCGCCCGGATGGCGAGCCCTTCGAAATTCAGTTCACCGAGGACACCCTCGTGCAGCCGAGCGGGACCGCGATGGGCCTGGCGGTGGTGCCGGACCCGGCCGTGACGGCCAGCAAGAATCGTCCCACCGTGGTGTTGGATGTATTGGATACCACGGGCTCCGAGGCGGCTCCAGTGATGACAGCCTCGGGAAACGTCGTCCTGGTTGGCGAGCTGACCGGTGAAGGTGCGGTGACCAGCGAAGGCTCCATCACCTTCCAGGGCCCCAGCGCTCTTGAGGCTCAGCCGTGGCACGGGGTTGCCGTCTATGCCAAGGGAGACATCAATCTCACGGCCATTCCCGATGAGGTGGTGGAAGGCATCGAGGAGGAGGCCAGTTCTGGTGGTGGGGGTTGGGGCAAGGGGAAAGGGAAGGGCAAGGGCAAGGGATGGGGCCACTGGGACGACGATGACGACGGAGGGGGCTCGCCGACACCGACGCCAACCCCCACCCCGCCTGCGGGTACGTCGGCCCAGGACGTGACCTTGAAAGGTGTGGTCTATACCCAGCGCAGCTTCAACATCGACCTTCGGACCGGGGTCACGGACCCCGGCTTCTTCGACTTCACCGGAGTGCTGGTTGCCTTCGGAGGAGACCCCGCCACCGGAACTCCCACGCCGGGCACCGGAGGCGTCAACATGAATGTGCGCGGGGCCCGCATCACTTACTCCGACAAGTGGCTCAACCATTTCCAGTTGCCCAACACGCCGATGGTTCGCAAGATGTGGGCTAACCACTGACCCTTGAGTCTGCGCTGGCCCCTCTTCCTGGCGGGCTTCAATCTGATGCTTCTTCAGCTCCTCTACGTTCGGGAGCTGTCCTCCACCCTGTGGTCGTGCGAGCTGGCCATCCTGTCTGTCCTGTTGGCTTACTTTGCCGGGCTGTCCCTGGGCTATCTGGTGGGCGAGCGTTTGACCTCCTCGCAGGTGGCCCTGGGGTGGTTGACCGCCGTCAGCCTGCACCTGCCCCTGGTCTTTGGTCTGCGACTTCTGGTCGGCTGGCTGCGCTCGGCCGAGGCGGCCTGGGCCATTCTTCCGGTGGTGTTTCTCTTGACCGCGCTCTTGCTCACAGGTTTCTACTCGATTTTGCTCCCTCGGGCCCTGGTCGGTCGACCCGAAAGCCTGCCCCTGAGCTACTCCCTGGAGTTGCTCGGAGCGCTGGTCGCCCTGGGTGCTGCCCTGCTCGTCCCGGGAGCTGTCAACGCCGCCCCTCTGGTCTATGAGGGGAGCTTGCTGGCCATCGGGCTGGGCCTGGGCCTGGGTCGACCGATGCTGGTCGGGGGAGTGTTGATGGCGGTCGTGGTTCTGGCTTTGCTCGGTCCAATGGATCGGGTCAGCACGCTGTACGTCTACGGTCAATCCTTCCCTGAGCTGAGGCCCTGGCAGGATTGCCGGGTGCTGGCCACGCGTCGCTCGCCCTACCAGAAGATCGAGGTGCTGGAGAGCCCGAAAGGCAGTCGCGCCCTGTTTCTAAACGGCCTGATGTACTACAATGAGGCCGACCTGCGCTGGTACAACACCTACGTCACTCTCCTACCGGCCCGGCTGCGGCCAGGCGGGCGCGTGCTGGTGGTGGGGAGTGGCTCGCTGGACGCAGTGGCCCGGCTCTCGCAGAGCGCCGGCAGCATCACGACGGTCGAGATCGATGCCGAAGTAGCCTCGGTCGGAGAGGAGTTCTTCCACCCACGGCAGGAGCTCGGGGTTCCCTGGACCCTGGTGATCGACGATGCCAAGCACTTCCTGGCGACCACCAGCGAGCAGTTTGATCTGATCGTGATGGACGTCCCGGCCCCGTTCTATGTCCAGACCGGCCTGCTTTGCACCCGCGAGTTCTACCAGCTGTGCCGACAGAGACTGGCCCCTGGAGGCATTCTTTCTGTGTGCCTGGCCGAGGACTTCGTGCCCGATCGGCCCAACCGGGCCGCGGGTCCCATCTTGAAGGCCCTGCAGGGGGTGTTCGCGGCGGTGGTAGTGGTCAACGGACCCGAGTCCGGGCTCTCCTTTGCCTACGCCAGCGACCAGCCCATCTCCGAGCCATCCGTCAGGGAGGCAGCGCTGGCCCTGAAAGCCAACCGGGTCGAGGTGGTGGCTCCGGATGAGCTAGCTCGCAGCCTGCGGGGCCACGCTCCCGCGACCCTGGACGATCTTCGCCTGGTCTGGGTCTTGAATCGTTGGAATCTGGAACCCTGATGGCCTCCGGGTACGCATTCCTGGTCGGTTTCTGGTTGGCCGGGCTCCAGGTCGGCCTCTATATGGCCCTGCAGGTGCGCTGTACCGCCGCCCTCCCCAGTTTTCTCGCGGTCACGGCGGGGTGGCTGGCGGGCAGCCTGGCCGGTCTCTGGCTGCCCCGGCGAGCGGCTCCCCTGGCTCTTGGCCTGTCCTGCCTGGCCCCCTATCTGCTGCTGGGGTGGCTCGAGCGCGCGAGTTTCAGGCCCGAGTTGTTGCCACTCTTCACCTTGCTGATCGCTCTGACGGGGCTTTACGCAGGCAGCTTCTTTCGTTCCCAACTGCCCGCCTTCTCCAGCCCCGGTCTGCTCTTTTTCTGGGAGAACAACGGGTTTCTGGTCGGGCTTGGCGTGTCCAGTCTGGCCGTTCTCTTCTGGGGAATCCGGGTAGCCTGGCTCTGGCCCATGGGAGGAATCCTGCTGATCGGGCTGGGGCTGACTCGAAAGGGCCCCGGAAGTCTGCTATAGTCTTCAAGAGTGGCTTTGGAGACGATCCTCGGACGACGGAGGCGAGTCGCCTTCAGTCTGATAGAATTGCTGTTGGCTTTTTCTATCATCGCTACCGCATTGCTAATTGTCATTGGTATTTTTACCAATGTGATTCAGTCCAGTCAGAAAACCGTCGATCTGACGGCTGGGACCATTCTGGCCGAATACTTGATGGATGCGGAAATGCACGAGATTCTGATGGACAAGACCCGTCGCGACAGCTTCTTTGACAATGATTACCCGATGAGCGCGGGCAACGCGTACGCCATGGGAACAGCGGCCACCCTGAACCAGACGGTCTTTTCCTACGTCATTTACAACGAGCGGGTCGAACCGTTCACCACCCCCGGGAACCGGTTGAAGAAGGTGGATGTGGTGGTCTGGTGGTGGCGCCCAGGGGGCGCTGGTGAGTTCACCATGGCTCGTCAGGGCTACGGTTTTCTCCGGACCCAGATGTCCCGCCTGGTCAACGAGCGCAGCAGGAACTGATGGCTCGGCGCGGCGCGACCCTGTTCGAGGTCATCATCACCACCGGAGTCTACAGCCTGATGGTGATCGCCGTATTCCTGATCTTGCGCGGAGGACTGCGGGCCTGGCACAACGTTGAGAGTCGCCAGAAGGCCCAGCGCGACTTGCGACGCGTCCATCTGCAGGTGCTCGAGGACCTCAAGACGGCCTCCTCGACCCATCTGGACTTCAAACCGTGGGGGCAGGGCAAGTTCGGGGCGGCCAACGGAGACGCGCTCTGGTTCTTGAGCAGCAAAGTCCCCGCCACCTATCCCGCCCCTTACGCCCAGACTTTTGCCCGCAATCCTTCCAACGGGGAGCCCTTGTGGCAGGTCAATGTGCTCTATTACGCGGTCGTTCCCGACAACCACACCACATGTGCCGGATTCCGCGACCCTGATGGATATGACACCGCCTGTCCCCACAAGTACCTGATCAAGAAGGTGATCGATCTCAACGACCAGTCCTCCGATCCTAACGACCCGGACGAAGTCGAGCCTCTGCTGACCCCGGCCGAGGTGGATGCCTATTTGACGGCCCCGCCGGCCCCTTACGCCCTGTCCGGCATGGTGACCGGAGCGGTGGTCCCCGGCAGCGTCCAGGTGATCGCCGACGCCTTGCTCTCGTTTCGAGTCCAGCGCCCGGGCGGTGGGCCGGTGGGCCTGACGACAAGAGCCGTGCGCCTGGTGGAGGCCTCGCATGCCCGCTCGGGGCCCATCAAGCTCGGCCAGGCCGACATGGCGAGCGACCCCTTCACGCTCGAGTACAAGACCTGGGTCGTGCCGGGAAACCGCTAATGGGTTGAAGGTTTTGCCTATCCTTCGGGGGCGCCTCCATACAAGTCTGTCGGCGCGAGTTCCTGCCAAACTCTGCACTTCATTGAAAACGAAAAAGCCCGACCAGCCAGCCAGGCTCTTCTGGAGCAACGGTCGGTTTCGGGCCTTAAGCCTGGGCCAGACTCTTGAGGGCCGCTCGCACGACCGCGGCCCGAGGACGAGGATAACTGGGAAACTTGTCCATGACCTCCAGAGCTCGCTCGGCAATCGAGCGCTGGCCGGCATCGGCCCTGTCGAGAAGGGCCCTGAGGACCACCCGCCCGACGGCCGACTGCTCGTCGGCGTTGGTGAGTTGCTCCACCACGCGCGCTCCGTAAGCGGCCAGCTGCTTGGCGCTGGCGCCCTGACGCACCAGGTTCT
>CAZWUN010000158.1:1064-11257 GCA_964637145.1 uncultured Burkholderiales bacterium | reverse complement strand
AACTCGAGCGTCTCATGCGGCGTGACGGCCTCTCCGCCGAACAGGCCGAGGCCCGACGAAGCGCCCAGATGTCCGCCGGCGAGCGGCTCCAGCGAGCCGACGTGGTGATCGATAATTCCGGCTCGCCGGAGGAGACGGTGCGCCAGATCGAGTTCATGTGGCTGCATCGGGTGGAGGCTTGAAAAGGCGGCTTTTGCGGTTGCTCAACAGACGGCACGGATTCTGGATCGGCCTGTGTGTGCTCCCTCTGCTCACCCTGTTTCCATCGTTTCAGCGTTGCCTCTACCCCCTGGCCTACCGCAGCGAGTTGGTGCGCCAGGCCCGTTCCAACCAGCTCGACCCCTACCTGGTGGCGGCCGTCGTGTATCAGGAAAGTCGCTTCTCGCCCCGGGCCGTCAGCCCCGTGGGGGCGGTGGGTTTGATGCAACTGATGCCCGGCACGGCCGACGAGATGGCCCGCCGCCAGGGCCTGAACGGCCCTTTGAATCTGGCCACCCCCGACCTGAACCTGCGCCTGGGAACGAGTTACCTGCGCACTTTGCTCGATCGCTATGAGGGCGACCTGGTCAGCTCCCTGGCGGCTTACAACGGAGGGCCCTCCAACGTCGAGCGCTGGTGCGGCTCGGACGGACGTCTGAGCATGGACGAGATCGGCTACCCCGAGACGCGCGCCTTCGTCACTTCGGTACTGGTGCACCGGGAGCAGTATCGCAGCCTGTACCCGGAGCTGGCTCTGGCCCGGCCTTAGAGCACCCAGCGCAACGTCCACCGCCCTGGCGGAGGTGACGGGCTCCGGCTCAATCCGGTGTCCAAGTTTGAGAGAGATCAACGACCTCTCCCCCCCGCTGCGGTTACCATGTCCGTAATCATGGCGGAAGGGGTGAGCCAGATGTCGCTAGTCTATTTTGTTCCCCTCGGGGTGGCCATCACTGCGGTAGCGGCAGGGGTCGGCCTGGTCTGGTATCTCTCAGCGCACGAGCTGCCGTGGGTACGCGAGGAGCAGCGTGTTCGCTGCCCTGAGAACGGCGAGGATGTTCAGATCGAAGTGGTCAGGCGGCCCGACTACTGGGAGCTGCTGGTCACCTCCGATGCCCCCGAGCACGTTTGCGTGAGCCGTTGCTCGCGCTTCGGCACCAGGAAGGTGACCTGCGCTCAGGGCTGTCTGCCAAAGCCTTCCTGACCGACCTCACCGGGGAACCCGGGGTCGGCTCTCTGAATAGTAACACATTCCGCTCTGGCACGGACGCAAGTTCAAGGCCCGGGCCCGACTCTCGTCCTCCGATTCGCCTGCTCGAATGGGCTCCAGCAGGGCTCTCACCAGCTGCAGCTCGTCCAGGATACCGGCCTCCCTTCCCGCGATCCGGATGGCTGCCAGCGAGGCGGCGTGCAGCCGCCACAGAGCGCACAGGCCGCACAGTCCCGGTGCTCCGAGGAGTTGCTCGCGGTAGTGCTGGCAGTGTTGCTTGAGGGCCTGATCGTGGCCAGGCTCGCGGCCGTCCTTCTCCCAGCGCTCATAAGAGGACGGCCGGGTGCTGCCGCGGTCATCGTCGACTGCCAGGGCTTCGAACTCGAGCCTGGGGTGGGCGCGTACCAGGCCCTCGATCTCGTCCAGGGTGATCTGGCGCCCCAGGGCGATCCGGCGGACACCCAGTCGGGCGTAGAACTCGGCCGCACCGCCGTTGAGGCAGGAAGCCTGACTGCTCAGGTGCAGGGGCAGGCCTTTCAGCTCCAGCATCAGGGCCACGTCCGCCACGATCAGGGCGTCCACCCCCAGTTCCAGGGCCCGGTGAGCGAGCCTCACGAGTTGGTCGAGCTCGCTCGGCGTGTAGCCCTGACCGTCCAGGGTGAGAAAGAGCGGTGCCGAGGCGGCCTGGCATCGCTCCACCATCCGACCGAGCTCGTGCCAGTCGACCAGGTTGCCACCCTGCGGGCGCCTGCTGGACCAGTTCGGGGTGAGGGCGCAGGAGAACTCGTCGGCACCGTGGTGAAGCAGAACCTCCACTTCTTGCTCGGAGTGCGCCGGTACCAGGATCTTCAACACCAGAACTCCAACTGGGGGTCGTAGACCAACCGGTCGAAGCCTCGTCCGGTCAGCCCCTCGCTCATCGGCTCCAGGGTGAAGTCGGTGTTGCCCCGATGGAACAGGCGCACCCGCGAGCTGCCTTCCGACTCGGCCAGGTAGTGGCGGCACTCCTTACGGCAGCGCGCCTGCAGGGTGAACTTGAGCTCCCGGCTCTCGGCCAGCGAGCCCACCACGCATACCCGCCCCGAGGCCACCGCGCTGAAGGGGAAGTGCAGGCTGCCGGCCAGCCCCCACTCCGAGGGCAGCACGGCGCCGGGCAGGTCCACCTCCACGCGCCGCACTCCCCAGCCTCGGAGGGCATCGCGAAAGCCCGGGTGGGCCAGGTCGGAGCGGTGCAGGGGGGCCGGGCCGGACAGGCGGGAGTCCTTCAGATTTCTCACCAGCATGCGCCCCAGCACGGGCACCAGGGGACGCTGTCGGATCAGGTTCAACACGCCCCAGTCGCTGAAGACCACCTCGCTGCCGGCCGGCAACTGATCGAGCAGGCGGGCCAGCTGATGTAGTCCCTGGTCGTTGACCGGGGGCGTGCACAGGGTCACCGGCGCTCTCTCCAGTGCCCAGCGCAGGCGCGAGGGAGCGGGCAGGAGGTGCTGGCAGAACTCGTTGCCCAGATAGTAACGTGAGGGCCACCAGGAGCCAAGCTCGCGACCCAGGTGGGACTCGGCCGCAGCCAGCACGTCGGCCAGAGCGCCGCGAGGGGCGCCCTGGTCGGGCGGGTTGATCTTGAGGGCTAACTCCATGGCATCATGGCCTGCAACAAAGCGATGCGCAGCTTTCCCCTCAGTATAGCCCGGGAGCAAACTCGGTTTGTTGATCGCCGTCAAATTTCCCCTGATCGGGAATCAGGGAGCCGGCGGAGCCGGGGCCGGGAAGACCGAGAACTCCAGGCTGATGTCATACCCGTCGAGCGGGGCGCTGCCCACCTGGACGGATCGACGCGCTTCCTGGATGCGGGCAGCCCGCAGGTCAACCAGGACTTCGCCCGGGAAGTTGGCATCGGGTGCCAGGGCCGTCTTGAAACAGAGCAGGCTGTGGGCCCGCACTTCGACCTGCTCGGTGCCCGGCCCGACGATCCCTGAGACATCGAATCCCACCGGGGCGATCAGGTAGGGTGCGACCTGGGCGGCCGTCAGCAAGGGCTCTTCGGTCGTCTCGTCGGCCGGGTTGGTGGCCGGGGGCAGATCGATGACCTGGCGGATCAACATTTTGTGTGGGCAGCGGTCGTCGTAGCCATCGGCGTCGGCGCCGCCCGCGCATGTGAAGCCGTAAAGGGCGTTGTGGCCGGTCGGAACGATGGTGTAGTAGAGGATGTTTCGCTGCCAGAAGGGGCTTCCGTCCGCCTTCTTCATGACCAGCCCGGTGTTCGGGTCTTCGCAGGTCAAGAACCAGATGGCATCCCCGTCGAACCCCCCGCCTCCCAGGCTGGCGGGAACCGTTCGGCGGGCCACCCGGTCGAAGCGGCTGCGGCGAAGGTCCGAGCTCAGGCTCGAATAGGCCTTGCGCAACTCGGTCTGGCCCGACGAGCTGGCCATGCTGCGGGTCCAGACCTGATTTCCCGTCTTGAGTGCGGCCACCATCAACAGGCTCAAGAGCATGAAGATGGCCACCCCGACCGCCAGCTCGACCAGCGAGGCTCCGCGGTTATGGGGGCGCAACGGTCTCAGCCTCCGATACCAGCTGGGTGACCCGGGTGTTGAGCTTGCCGTAGCCGGCCCGGTCGGTCGGGTTGGCGTTGAACCACCAGACCAGCACATCGACCTTCTTGAGACGGTTGTCAGGAGCCAGTGAGCCGACCGGAGCTCCCCCCACCCCCACCACGGTGGTCGCGTAGATGACATAGTTGAAGTCGTTGCCGCTGGTGCTCTTGGCTACGCCCTGCTCCCAGGGGGGGGTCAGGTGCTCGTTGTTCCAGAAGTTAGCCCGGGCGGTGGCGTCCCCCTTGACCCTCGCGATGGTTCGCTGCAGCAGCCGATCGGCCATCAGGGCACCCGCCGCGCTCTCGCTGGACTTGCTGTCGGTGCGCAGCACCGACACGGTCAGGCCAAGGATTGCCAGGATGGCGACCGCAAAGAAGCCAACCGCGACCATCAGCTCGGCCAGGGAGAGTCCGCTGGACTTGCTCTTAACGGTAGACCGCATAGAAGGTCTGGGAGAGCGCCCCCGGGGGAGGATTCTGGTTGATCTGCACCAGGTAGGCTGGATCGAACTTCAACTGGGCCTCATCCGCCTTGATGTAGATGTTGCCACCGCCGAGATTGCCCGGCGAGCCGGCGGGGTCGCCGCCGTAGGCCACCAGGGCTCCTTCCAGGGTGAACTTGCCCCACTTGCTGACCTGGGCATTGTTCTCCAGACCGACCTTGGCGGTGAAGTTCCCCCAGGTGTAGATGACCCCCTTCATCTTGAAGTCCTTGAACTCGTACTCGGTGTCGGACTTCTGCTTGAGCGACGAGAGCACGATGTCGCCCCTGGCGTAGAGGTTCAGCCCGTCGGAGAGGCTGGCCGACAGGTTCGTGCCAGCCCCGATCAGGCGAATGGTTCCACCCGAGGTGATGGAGCCGCCTTCGCCGGTGACGTTGCTGCCCAGGCGGACGTCCCCGTCGGCCGAGAGGATGGCCGAGGAGCCGCTGGGGGGCTTGAATTCGATTTTGATGTTGTCGGGCTTGAGGGTATCGGTGATGGTTCCTCCCAGGTCGATGCCCTGGCTCACCGCGGCGCCGCCGGTCGTGCCCGCCACCGCCGCCGCGATCTGGAGCACGGCCTGGTCGCCGTTTCCGTTGGCGATGGTCATGGCGCGCCGCAGCGCTCCGACCGGGTCGACATTCAGACGCGGGTTGAGGTCGAGGGTGCCGCGATCATCCAGGATCATCGTTCCGGTTCCGTCCCCATTGTCGGTCAGGCGGAGGAAGCCGGCCCATCCCTGCCCGGTGCCGGAGGGGTGGATGTACTCCTGGATTCCCCCCGGCACGGGCCCTGCCAGGGGAACTGTCCAGGTCACGCTGTGGCTGGGTGAGCTCACATAGTTGAAGGAGATCCCGGGCAGGACGTTCTGAACCACGGCGTCCTGCTGCTCAGCGAAGGTCAGGGCCCCGCCGCCGCCAGCCGAGTCTGGATCTTCCTTGGCACCCTCGCGCGGGATCAGGTTGAACTGGTCGGAGGCTCCCGTGGACTGCACGAAGGTGTTGCCGGTGATGGTCATCTTGGGTTTGAGGGGGTCGCTGGTATCCAGCTGGAAGCTGGCCGGCAGGTCGGTGGCCGTCAAGACCTGTCCGACGTCACCGGGGTTCCCCTCGATATAGGCCTTGTAAGCGTCGTAATTCATGTCGTAGTAGTGGAACGTTCCATCCTGCCACAGGACGTAGGTTCCGGCCGCGATGGTGGGGTCGGAGGCGGTGGCCTTCTTGACGTCGTTCCAGGTGAGCTGGTAGAAGCCAGCGTTCGGATCCTCCGTTTTGGGGGTGACTTTGTTCGCGTCGTAGTTGGCAGTCAGGTTGCCGCTGCCCGACTGGGTTTCGCCATTGTCGGCCTTCAGGTTGGTGGCGGCTCCGCCGTTGACCGAGATCTCCATCAGGCCGTTGGCCGCGCCCGCGATGACGAGATCGTCCTCGACCTTCATTTCCTTGGTGTTCAGGTCGACCTGGATGTTGCCGGCCGCCATGGCCGCGGCGTCGGTGTTGGGGACGTTGCTGACGCGCAGGTAGGCCTCCACCACCCGGCGGGTCACGCCGTGGCCGGCGGCCAGGGGGGGATCGAGATTGGCCGAGTCCAACTGGCGCAGGGCCGGGCCGGCTCTTCCCTCCACCAGCACGCAGACGGTTCCCAGAGGCACCTCATAGGGGGTCTGGCTGGCCGGGGTCACCGCGAAGTTGGCTCCATCGGCCCGGGGGACGGGAACAGCGCCCCCGCCCAGCACGTTATTGATCGAGACGAAAGGATTGTCCACCCACATCACGGGGTCGGGCAGACCGTCCTGGTTCCCCACCGCATCATCCTGGTAGTTGAAGCGGATCCGGAACTGGGCCCACTCCCCGCCGGTCGCCCGGATGGCCCCGATCACGTTGCCGTAGTTCTCGCGCACGGCAAGGTCGGGCGTGTTGATCACCAGGGTGTTGCCATCTCCTCGCCAGCTCGGATCCTCTCCCAGGCGGGCCTGGGCGTAGCGCAGCCCGGCATCGGCCGCCTTCAGGGCCGCGTCATTGCCGGTCAGCTTGCTCGAGGCCCGTTGATCGGAGGTGACCAGCGAGATGGCCGCCGTGGTCAACATCGCCAGCAGCACCGACAGCATCAACAGCGAGGGGAAATAAAAGGCTCTCCGGGCCAAACGCCTTTTTCGCATGGCAACCTCCACTCCCGTCATTTTGACACAAAAATTTAACAAATCAAGCAAAAGGGAACCATCGGATCCCTGTTCTGGGGATCCAGAGGTGCTACAGTGCCCTTCCAAGCAGCAGAGTGAGCGTCATGGAGGTCAAACCCACCAGGGCCGCGGCAAAAAAACCTACCAGAAACGGCTTGAGGCCCACCCCTCGGAAGACGGAGAAACGGGTCGAGAGCCCCACGCCGGCCAGGGCCGTGCCCAGGCAGTACTTCGACCCCCACACATCCCCGATCTGGTGGGTGACCGCCTTCCAGGTGGCGCCATCCCCCCACGTTGCGTCGCCGATGGTGCGAAGCAAGGCCATGGCCACGAAGCCGAGCACGAAGGTGGGCAGGAGCTTCTTGAAGTCGATCTTCTGACCCGGCCGTTGCTGGCGACGAGCGTGCATCCAGGCCAGAAAGGGCACCACCACGGCCAGGAACAGGTTGCGGGTCAGCTTGGTGACGGTGGCCACCTTGAGGGCCTGATCGGCCCCGTAGACCTCCTTATAGGTCAGCGCGCTGCCGATCACCTGAGAGGTGTCATGCACGGCTGTGCCCAGAAAGAGCCCGACCTGCTCGGGGGTAGAGAAGACGGCGTGGGCCAGGTAGGGATAAGTGAGCATTCCCAGCAGTCCGAACAGGGCCACGTTGGCCACGGCATAGGCGACCTCTTGCTCGTTGGCCTCGATGGCCGGGGCCGTGGACACGATGGCGGTGATGCCGCAGATGCTGGTGCCGGCCGCGATCAGGGTGCCCAGGCGCTGGCTCAGCCCGAGGCGAGCCGCCAGCCAGTGCACCGAAACCAGGGCGGTGACGATGGCGGTCACCACCACCGGAATCCCCACCGCTCCCAGCACCAGGAGGTCGAAGAAGCTCAGCTTGATCCCGACGAGCACGATGCCCAGGCGCAGCACCGTGGTGGTGGCCAGCTTGATGCCCGCATCCAGGCGGGCCGGCAGGGGTAGCAGGTTGCGCGCCAGCAGGCCAAGCAAGATGGCCACCAGCACTCCCGAGATGGGGCTGCTGCCTCCCTCGACCCCCATCAGTCCCAGCACCAGGCGACCCAGCCCATCGGCCACCGGTAGGGCGATGAGCATCAGCAAGATCGAGGTGGCCAGTCCTGGCAGCGCCTTCATCAGGGCCGGCCCTTCCCAGCCTGGCCAGCGGGTTCCTTCCCCGACCGGGTCGAAGGGCAGGGGGTGAACCGTCGCCAGTTCCTCAAGTTGTCGGCCGCCCTGGCCCTGACCGGATGCTCGCAGTCGCCCAGTATGACCCCCGTGCCCCACGAACTGCTTCTGCGCAGCAGCCGTCCCTTCGACCTGGAGACCCCGGTGGAGGGCTTTCAGACGCGCCTGACGCCCAACGAGTTGTTCTTCCTGCGCTCACATCATCCCGAGCCGGCCGTCATCGCAGCCGATTGGACCCTCAGCCTGGACGGTCTGGTGGAGAGCCCCTTCAAGCTCGGCCTGGCCCAACTCGAGGCGGCTCCGCGGGCCGCTGTCACCGCCGTGCTCCAGTGCTCGGGCAACGGGCGGGCCTTCTTTCGCCCCCGCGTGGCCGGGGTACCCTGGGAGAAGGGCGCGGTCGGCAACGCCGAATGGACCGGCGCCCGCCTCATGGAGCTGCTCGAGCGCGCCCGCCCCAAACCGGAGGCTCGCTGGGTCGTGCTGCGCGGGCTGGACCTGCCCCTGGTGAAAGCTCCTCCCTTTGTGCGCGCCATCCCGCTGGAGAGAGCCCTTCATCCCGATACCCTGGTGGCCTACCAGATGAACGGGGAGACTCTTCCACCGCTGCACGGCTACCCGGCCCGGCTGGTGGTGCCGGGCTGGGTGGGCGATGACTGGGTCAAGTGGCTTTCACGGATCACGCTGACTGCCGAGGAGCCGGACGAGTTCTACTACCGAACGGCCTACCGCTATCCCACCGAGGTCGTCGAGCCTGGATCCAAAGTTCCTCCGGAGAAGATGGCGGTGATGACCGAAATGGTGGTGAAGTCGCTGTTCGCCACCCCGTCCCAGGGCACGCGGGTGTCGGCCGGGAGGACGGTTGAGGTCCAGGGCGTGGCCTGGAGCGGGGGAGAAGCGGTGGTGACCCGCGTCGATGTGGGTGCGGGAGAGAGCGACTGGCATCAGGCCGAGTTGGAGGGCGAGCCGGCCCCTTATGGCTGGCGGATTTTTCGCTACCGCTGGCAGCCCCCCGGGCCGGGGCGCTACACTCTGCGCTCGCGGGCCACCGACGACCGGGGAGCGGTCCAACCGCTTGGTCCCTCGCCCTGGAACCCCTCCGGCTACCAGTGGAACACCGCTGACAGCCTCACCCTGGAGGTGGGATGAGGCGCCTGCTCATCATGCTCCCCCTCCTGTTGTTACCGGTGTTGGCCCAGACGCGCTTTCGGGTCAATGCTCCCACCGTCGCCTGGCCTCCGGGCCCGGGACAGGAAGTGGTGACGCGGTGCGTGGCCTGCCATGGCCCCGAGCTGATTCAGGCCCAAAGACTGTCGCAGGCTCAGTGGGACAAGGTCCTGACCAAGATGCAGAGCTGGGGAGCGGTGTTGAGCCAGCACGAGAAAGCGCGACTGGCGGAGTACCTCGGCCGCCATTACGGCTCCGAGGTGCCCGACGCGGCTCCCGTGCGGGTGAGACTGGAACGGCTGCCTTAAGGCGCCGCGCTGTGGTTCGCGCGGCGCCGTCCCGCGCGTTCTGATGAACTGGCGGGCGCGTGACTGTAATCAGCGGGCGCGTGCCAGCACGTGGACGCTGGAGGCCTGAGGCCCGTCCTCGCCCTCCTCCTCGGTGTAATGCACCGCGGTGCCCACGGTCAGCTCCTCGAAGGGGATCCCCAGCAGGCTGTTGCGGTGGAAGTAGACGTCATAGCCACCCTCGCCATGCAGAAAGCCGTGGTCGACGAAGACGCGCTTGATCACCCCGTTGGGCTCGGCGGCGGGATGGTGCTTGGTCTCGCCGCGAATCTTGTCGGTCATCTTGCGCAGCTTGCGCTCGGCCGTGTGGAAGGCCGCCGTGACGACCTGGTAGAGGTCCTCCTGGGGAGGGGCGCCCAGGCCCGGCTCTTCGTTGATGACCAGCTCCTGCCGGGGGGGCAGGGTGAGATCGATCCGGACCCGCCAGCCGCTGCCGTGGCGCTTGTGGCGGTGGGGCTTCTCGATGGCGACGCGACAACGCATCAGGCGCTTGTTGATGTGCTCCAGGCGCCCGGCTTTCTCGCGAATGAGCTCTTCCAGAGCGGGCACTTTTTCCACACCGTGGAAGGTGATTTCCAGGGGAATCGGCATGCGAGCCTCCCTATTCAGGTGAGATGTACTCTCAGGTTAGGGCATGTGAGCTCGGAGCGAGATGATCTGTGTCAGTCGCTCTGTCCATGAAAGGAAGGAGCCCGGCTGGTGGCCGGGCTCCTATCCAATCTCAGCGTCTTCTGCGCTGTTGATTTGGTTGACGTGCAGGTCTGGGCTGGCGCTGGGGCCTTGGCTGGCGAACCTGCGGCGCCCGCTGCGGACGGGACTGGATCTGCCGCATGGGGCGGTTGGCATTGCGCTGAGGCCGCTCGACCTGGCGCTGCGGCCGTTCGGGACGGTTGAAGTTGCGCTGGGGACGGTCGACCCGATTGGGACGGAAGTTCTGCCGCTCGGGACGGTTGAAGTCGCGCTGGGGACGGTCGACCCGATTGGGACGGAAGTTCTGCCGATCGGGACGGTTGAAGTCGCGCTGGGGACGGTCGACCCGATTGGGACGGAAGTTCT
>CAZWUN010000158.1:0-964 GCA_964637145.1 uncultured Burkholderiales bacterium | reverse complement strand
GCCGATCGGGACGGTTGAAGTCGCGCTGGGGGCGCTCGCCCTGCAGGCCGCGTTGGGGACGATTCACCCGGTTGAAATCGTTTTTGTTTCGGTCAGAGCGGAAGATCTGGTTGTTCCGCTCAGGACGGTTCATGCTGACGAGGGCGTTCGCCCCCGGGTTCATGTCAGGTCGACGGTTGTTCCAGTCGGGGCGTTGGCCCTGCCGGCGCCAGTCCTCGGGACGACGATTGGCAAGACCATCCGGATTGCGCTCGCCATTGCGGCCCGGGCGGTCGTAGCCGGGCTTGTCGTCGCGGTCGGGGCGACCGGGACGGTCCTGGCCAATGTTGCCGGGCTTATCGTCGCGGTCGGGTCGACCAGGGCGGTCGTAGCCGGGCTTATCGTCGCGGTCGGGGCGGCCGGGACGGTCGTAGCCAATGTTGCCGGGCTTATCGTCGCGGTCGGGTCGACCGGGGCGGTCGTAGCCGGGCTTATCGCCGCCGGGGCGGTCCTGGCCAATGTTGCCGGGCTTATCGTCGCGGTCGGGGCGGCCGGGGCGGTCGTAGCCGGGCTTATCATCGCGGTCGGGGCGACCTGGACGGTCGTGCCCAATGTTCCCTGGCTTGTCGCGGTCGGGGCGGCCGGGACGGTCGTAGCCGGGCTTGTCGTCACGGTCGGGGCGGCCGGGGCGGTCGTAGCCAGGCTTATCATCGCGATCGGGGCGACCGGGACGGTCATGGCCAATGTTGCCGGGCTTGTCGCGGTCGGGGCGGCCGGGGCGGTCGTAACCGGGCTTGTCGCGGTCGGGGCGGCCGGGGCGGTCGTAACCGATCCGATCGCAGTCCCCGGAGTGCTGCCGGCCACATTTGCCGCAGTTGGCATGGGGACGATTTCCAGGCTGGCGCGGCTTGTTGAAATCGGGGCGTCCTCCGTTGTGAGGGCGGCGGTCATAGTTCACCACCTTGTTCTTGCGCACCACAGTGTT
>CAZWUN010000157.1:0-11315 GCA_964637145.1 uncultured Burkholderiales bacterium | reverse complement strand
TGGTATCGTTGTCGTGGGTGCCGGTGTAGGCCACTCAATGGCTGGTGTAATTGTGGGGCAGGAACTTGTCGTTGGCATCCGACCCAAAGGCGAACTGAAGCACCTTCATCCCCGGGAAACCGGTGGCCTCGACCAACTTGAGGACGTCGGGCGTGATCAGACCGAGGTCCTCGGCGATGATGGGCAGGTCTCCCAGCACCTTCTTGACCCGGCGGAACAGCTCCAGACCGGGCGCCTTGACCCAGCGGCCCTGACGGGCGTTCTTGGCCTTGCCGCCCACCTCGTAGTAGGCGGCGAAACCGCGGAAGTGGTCCACGCGCACGATGTCGTAAAGCCGAAAGGCCGCCTGGATGCGGGCCAGCCACCAGAGAAAGCCGTCCTGCTTCATCTCCTTCCAGCGGTAGAGGGGATTGCCCCAGAGCTGGCCATCGGGTGAGAAGTAGTCGGGCGGAACTCCGGCCTGCACGCTGGGTCGCTTGTTCTTGTCCAGATGGAAGGCATGGGGTGCCACCCAGGTATCGGCGCTGTCCATGGCCACGAAGATGGGAATGTCGCCGATCACCCGGATTCCCTTGCCGTTGGCGTAGCGCCGCAGATGCTGCCAGTTGCGCTCGAACAGCCACTGGATGAAGCGGTGGCCGTGCACCAGCTCGGCCTGCTGGTGACGAGAGCGAGCCAGGGCCTCGGGATGCCGGTCGCGCAGCTCGACCGGCCATTCGTTCCAGGCCTTGCCCCCCTGCACGTTCTTGAGGGCCATGAACAGGGCGAAGTCATCCAGCCATTCCGGCCCGTGCTGACTGCAAAAGTGGTGAAAGTCGGCCTTCTGGGAGGGGTTCGCCCGACGTTCGAACTCCCCCGCCGCTTTGAGCAGCAGGGGCAGCTTCCACTCGTACATCTGGCAATAGTCGACCCCTTTGGGCACGAACGCGGGGGGGCCGTCCAGGGCAGCTGCATCGAGCAGGCCTTCCTCCACCAGCGTCTCCAGCGCCACCAGATACGGATTGCCGGCAAAGGAGCTGAAGCTCTGATAAGGGCTGTCGCCATAGCTGGTCGGGCCCATGGGGAGCACCTGCCACAGCTTCTGGCCGGCCCGGGCCAGGAAATCCACGAACTCGTAGGCGGCCTTGTTGAAGGAGCCGATCCCGTAAGGCCCCGGGAAGGAGGTTGGATGCAGCAGAATGCCACTGGAACGGGAGAACTCAGCCATGCAGTCGGGGTTTATCGCCGGGGGGGAATCCCCTCTCGGTCGCAAGTTAACAACCCGGCAATCTCCACGTAACGACCGCGCCTCCCCTTGCGCCTAGGATGCCTCAAAAGCAACACACAAACCTGATGATTCAAGGGGGAGCTCCATGAGCACCGTAATCGTAAACTCATCCCTGGCCACCATGGCCCCGCCCCGCGCCCGGCTGGTAACGCCTCAGGCCCAGCGCCCCTCCGAGGGCGCCGACCAGGTGCAACTGAGCGGCCTCAAGCCCTCCGAGGAGACGCCCTCTGACCTGAAGGGGTCCAGTGTCTCCACGCGGATTCTGGCCGGCATGGGCCTGGCTCTGGCCATGGGTGGAGCCCTGGCTGCCTGCGGCGGTGCCGCGGCCGCTCCCGTGGCACCACCTCCCCCGGCCATCACCGTGACCGTGCAGCAGACCGGCCTGCAGCCCATCGCGCCGCACCATCAGGAGCTGATGAAGGAAGTGGCCGCGCCGAGCCTGACGGACAATCTGACCGCCAACCAGGTGCGTAACCGCTACGGGTCGGGCGTGGAAGACGCCCTGGCCGAAGCCACCACCTTCCAGGAGCAGAACGCCCACCTCAGCACCGTGGGCGAGAAGCTGCAGGGCTATGCCGACCGGTATCCCGATGGCGGAAGCTTCGTGGAAAACGGCAGCATCATCGGCGTAGAGAAAGATGCCGGCCGGGTGACCGTGACCGTGCAGATGCCCGACTCCTCGGTGCAAGAGAGCGTCCGCAGCCGCTTCAGCCACACCGTGCGCGAGCGCGATTCGCTCGGCAACACGGTCACCATGGAGGAGACGGCCCGCTCCGTCAGGATCAGTGAGAACGGCGTGACCCGCACCTACCAGCGCCAGAGCGGGGATTTCGAGGTCGTGACCGAGCAGGGGCCTCGCCTGCAGACCCGGCTGACCATCGACGGAGCCTCCATCCGCCAGGAGGTCAAGCAGACCATCTCGGGCTTTGCGGGCGACGTGATCGTGACGCGCACGACCAACTACGACGTTCCGGAGACCTCCATCATGGTCTACCCGCGCGTGCTGGTCACCGAGACCACCACGACGACCACGCAGGACGTCGAGTTTGGCAGCACAAGCCGGGAGAGCATCAAGACCGAGGTCTACGACAATGGGAGCAGCCGCACCATTCGCAAGGGCGGCGACGGCAAGGAGCAGATCCAGGAGGAAGGTCCGGCCATCTTGATCGCAGGCGGTCGCTGAGCCCAACCTTCGCAGGCTCTTGAAGGCCCGTCTCCGGACGGGCTTTTTTCACAG
The DNA here is from genome assembly GCA_964637145.1 of uncultured Burkholderiales bacterium. Classification (GTDB taxonomy): domain Bacteria; phylum Vulcanimicrobiota; class Xenobia; order Xenobiales; family QWHO01; genus QWHO01. Next base: position 8,811 of record CAZWUN010000157.1, on the reverse strand, counting down.
GATGGAAGTACTTTTCTGGATCTGAATTGAGGAGAAACTTTTGCCCGAGCGAGCGGTTGGATGGGCCATCTCAACCAATCAAGGAGGACCCACCAATGCGTATCAACCTTCTTCTCCTGGCCGCCCTCACCGCCCTGGCGCTCTCTCCCGCTCAAGCCCAGCCGGTCAACCAGCGGGAACGAAATCAGGGAAGCCGCATCTACTACGGGGTCTCGGGCGGGCAGTTGACCCGAGCCGAGACGGCTAACGCCAGCCGCGACCTGGCCCGCATCCAGCGCCGGGAGAACTACTACCGGGCTACCGGCGGTCGTTACACGGCGGCCGAGCGTCAGGCCACCCAGCGTCAGCTCAACCGGAGCAGCCGCCAGATCTACCGCCTCAAACACAACGCCCGCTGAAGCTTGCACCGACCCTGTCAGGGAAACGCCCTCCGGCCCGGCTCCTCTCCGCCGCGAGCCGGGCTCGGTTCCCCCCGGCGCCCCGCGGGCGCCGGGTGATTTTTTTTCAAGACCCCAGGACTCGACCGCGCCGCTGCGAAATCTCCGGTCATGCGATGGTGGCGCCTGACGCTCTGGATTGCGGCCTGGTTCGGGCTGACCGCCCAGACCACTTACACCGACGAGGACATCAAGGCCATGAAGGCCCGCTATGAGCGTCCTCCCAAAATCACCATCTCGGAGAACCTGCCCAAGAAGCTGCTGGAGCGCCAATACGAGGCTCCCCGCCTGGTGGAATGGATGCTGCCCTATCAGGACTGGGAGGAAGAGTATCGCCAGTATTTCCAGCGCCACTATCGCGACCCCCGGCTGACCTTCAAGCCCAGCGCCATCGTGATGCATTACACGGTCACCCCGGACGCCTTCAGCGTGCGCAACATGTTCTTGCGCGGCTGCAAGATGAGCGCGGGCGACAAAGGCACGGTCTTCGGCCACGTCAGCGTTCAGCTGATGATCGGACCCTCCGGCAACGTCTACCAGCTCTTGCCGCTCGACCGACGCTGCACCGGAGCTTACGGCGTCAACCACGTGGCTCTCTCCATCGAGATGGTGGCCCGCAACGAGGCCGAGCTCTTGAGCCGCCCCGACCAGGTCTTCTCCAGTTTCTGCCTGGTGCGCTCTCTGATGCGCCAGTTCGACATTCCCGCCAACAAAGTCTACGCCCATTACGAAGTCAGCGCCGGCAAGTCGGTCGTGCCCGAGTACACCGACTACGCCGACGACACCTATCCCGACCGCTATCCCCCCGCCAGCGCCCGCACCGACCCGGGCAAGACCTACATGCGCTGGCTGCGCCAGTACCTGGCCCGGGTGGGTCCGGCACCTCAGGAGTAACCCCCCGGTGAAGATTCAACCCACCCCCGAGCAGCTGGCCTGCCTCGATCCGCTGGAACGCTTTCACTATCGACTGGTGGACGTGATCAACCGCGCGAGCTGGTTTCCCGACCTGGCCTCGCCCTTCAACTCGGTGATCTCAAGGCTCTGGGTGGAGGCCTTCATCCGCCACCTGGTCCAAGATCACGGTTTCGAGAACTTCAAGCGCATCGACCCGAACAGGTCGGTCCTGCTGGTGGCCAACCACCGCTCGTTCTACGATCAGTATTCCATCATGGCCCGGCTCTATACGCTGTTTGGCAATCATCACCGCATCTTCTTTCCCATTCGCTCGCCCTTCTTCTACGATTCCCTGCTGGGGCTGGTGGTCAACCTGTCCCTCTCCTTCGGGGCCATGTACCCGCCCATCACCCGCGACCCGCGCCGCTTGGCCTGGAACAGCTTCGCCATGGACCTGCTGGTCGAGCTGCTGCAGGATCGCCGTCACCTGGTGGGCTTTCATCCCGAGGGCAAGCGCAGTCAAGACCCCGACCCCTACGCTCTGCTGCCCGGCAAGCTGGGCTGCGGCATGGTGATCCACAAATCCAGGCCCAACGTGTTGCCGGTGTTCTTACAGGGATTCCCGCGCAGCGTGCTGAGCTGGCCCCTCAAGAACCTGACCCGGCCCCGGCCGGTGGTGCACATGGTGATGGGCTCGCCCATCGACTTCTCCGAGGAGTTCGCCGCCCCGGGCGATCGGCGCACCTACCTGCGCATCACCAAGAAGACGATGGCCGCCATCGCCGAGGCGGCCGAGCGCGAGAAGGCGATTCGAGCCGAATGGGAGACCTGATGAGACGCGTTCTGCTGATGGCCTTGTTGACCACGCTGGCCTGGGGCCAGGAGCTTCCCAGTCCCGAGGGCACCTGGCGCATCGCTCACACCGATGGCAAGCCCATCGTGCTCGAGCTCAAGGCGGATCACTCGGCCACCAGCGACTGGGGAACGGGCGAGGTGGGCACCTGGCTGGTGCTGGACGGAAAGCTGTACCTGGACTGGACCGATGGCTGGCGAGACGTGATCTTCTGGCAGGACGGCCGGCTGGTCAAGTGGGCCTGGGGGCCGGGCGTGGAGCGCAACGGGCCACCCACCAACAAGACCTCGGCTGAAAAGCTCTAGCTGCACTCCCGGCAGACCCCGGCCAGGGTCAGGTGGTTGACGTCCAGCGAGAACCCGTAGCGCTCCTGGATGAGGTGTGCGATCGAAGCCAGCTCCTCGGGGCCAATCTCAGGCCCGTGCTGGCAGACACGGCAGTGCAGGTGACCATGCAGGTGGGCCGGGTCGCGCAGCGAGTAGCGCACGGTATCCTGGCCGGAGTCCATCCGATCCACCAGGCCGGCCTCGAACAGCCCTTCCAGGGTGCGATAGACGGTGGCCAGGTTCAGGCCCGGCAGCCGGTCCTGAGCCTTCTGAAAGAGCTCCTGGGCGGTCAGGTGATGGTGGCCCTCGACCTCGTGCAGCAGCTCGAGGATAACCGTGCGCTGGGGCGTGGCCCGCAGCCCCTTCTGGCGGAGCAGCGCGGGCATCATTTGGGCTTGAAGTCGAGCGAGGCGGAGTTGATGCAGTAGCGCAGGTGGGTGGGCCCCGGACCGTCCGGGAAGACGTGGCCGAGATGGCCTCCGCACTTGCTGCACAACACTTCGGTGCGGATCATGCCGTGGCTGTCGTCGGTCTCGGCGGCCACCGCCTGCTCGTCCACCGGCTGCCAGAAGCTCGGCCAGCCGGTGCCCGAGTCGAACTTGGTCTCGGAAGAGAACAGCTCGTGCCCGCAGCCGGCGCAAAGATAAGTGCCGTTCTCCTTGTGGGCGTAGTACTTGCCGGTGAAGGCGCGCTCGGTGCCTTTCTCGCGCAAGATGCGATATTGCTCGGGTGTGAGACAGGTTTGCCAGTCTTTCTCCATGACAGCTGGTTTCGGGCGTCGGGCGCGAACTCCTCGGGCCATGAAAAAAGGGCCCCGAGGGGCCCTTCTCAGCTCGGGGGCTGGGCCGGCGGCTCCTCGCTCCAGCTCGCAGGCGGCTCGGCCGCGCTCTCGGCCGGATTGAGCCCGGTGCCGGCCGGATTGACCTCGATGCCGTGCATCGCGGGCTGCAGGGGCCGGCCACCCAGCGGCAGGAAGCCATACTCGGGAGCCACCTGCTGCAGGATGTACATCGAGAAGCTGCGCGCCGCCACCGTGACCGGGGCGCCGAACAGGGCGAAGACACAGATCCAGATGATGATGAAGAGCGGCACGGCGATGCAGGCGCAGAGGATCCCGACCGTCGTCCCGCCGGCGTACCAGAGGGCTGCCGTGGGAACGGCCAGCACGATGCCCACCACCATGACGACCAGCAGACCGGCCAGGCTTGTGGCGATGCCACCCGCCATGCAGAGGAAGAAGTGGATCACCATGTAGCCGATCCAGCGCATCTTCTGGGCCTTGAACATCGGTTTGAAGAGGGCCCAGGCCTCGTTGGCGGTAATGTTCTGGCGGTACATCAGGGGCACCACGATCTCCTGGAAGTAGCCGTTGACAAAGCACAAAGGGATCAACAGGGCCAGGAACCAGAAGAAGAGGGGAATGAGCAGGAGAAGGGCGCCCGAGTTTCCGCCATCGGCCATCACAGCGACCACGCCGAAGGGCACTCCGCAGAGCAGGCCGAGCAACAACATCGTGACGATTACGAAGCCCACTCCCCACCAGAGCACCGACCAGCCCAACCGCGACAAGCGGCCCCAGGGCTCGACGATGGCCTCGCGGTCGTGGACGATGTTCTCGACCAGAATGACGCGCGCGAAGTTGCTGGCGAAGGTCATTCCCACCGCGAACACCATCATCGCCAGCACAAAGAGAATGATCAGTCCCATGTAGGGCTTCATGGAGTCGAGACCCTCGCCCGCCTGGGCGCCCAGGCCCAGCGCCCCGGCCAGCGAGCAGCCCAGCATCACCCGCATGGAGGAGTCGTGGTGGTCGCTTCCCTTGAAGAGCGAGCTGAAATCGCCCCCTCCCCCACCTCCGCCGCCGCCGCTGTTGGCCCCGGCCAGGACACTCAAGAAGGCGTAGTTCCGCCAGCGCACCTTGGAGCGCCGCTCCCACAGGAGATACTTGGTCCGCTCGATGGCGTTGTTGATTGCATCACCGTATTCCATACCGGAACAATTCGGGCGGCAGGAGCCTCCCCCCTGCGAGGCGACAAACAGCTTGATGAGCCTGGTAGGAGTGGATACCGGCGGCACCTTCACCGACCTGGTGTTGTTCCAGGACGGAAAGCTGCATCTTTGCAAGGTCAGCACCACCCGTCCCTCGGCCGCCCCGGGAGTTTTGCGCGGGCTGGCCCGCCTCAACCCCCGACCCGGCTTCGAGCTGGCCCTGGGCACCACGGTGGGCACCAACGCCTTCCTCGAGCGCCAGGGGGCTCGCACCGCCTTCGTCACCACCGAGGGCTTCGCCGACCTGCTCGAGCTCGCGCGCGGCACCCGTCCCGACCTCTACGCCCTGGTCCCCCGCCGCCAAGACCCACTGACCCGAATGACTTTCGAGGTGAAAGAGCGCGTCTCGGCCGAGGGCGAGGTGCTCGAGCCCCTGGTGCTCGACGACGAGTTGCCCGACCGGTTGCGCGCGCTGAAGGTCGAGTCGGTAGCCGTCTGCCTGCTCTTCGCCTTTCTCCGCCCCGAGCACGAGCAAATGCTGGGCCAGTTGCTGCAAGACTTCCCGGTCTCGCTCTCGCACCAGGTGTGCGGCGAGATGCGCGAGTACGAGCGGGCCTCCACCACCGTGCTCAACGCCTACCTCCAGCCGGTGCTCGCGCGCTACCTGCGCGAGCTCGACCGCGAGCTCGAGCCGCTGGGCTGCAGGCAGTTCTTCGTGGTCCACTCGGCCGGGGCCGTCATGAGCGCGGGCGAGGCGGCCGAGCGGGCCGTGGCGGCGGTGCTGTCGGGCCCGGCAGCGGGCGTTCACGGGGCCTTCGAAGTGAGCCGCCAGGCCGGGTTCGACCAGATCGTGACCCTGGACATGGGGGGCACCTCCACCGACGTCTCACTCTGCCCCGGCCAGGTGGCCTACACCGCCGAGGGCGAGTTGGAGAACATGCCGGTGCGCCAGCTGATGATCGACGTCCACACCGTGGGGGCCGGGGGCGGCTCGCTGGCCTGGCTCGATGCCGGCGGCGCCCTGCGGGTAGGGCCGCGCTCGGCCGGCTCCGACCCCGGTCCGGCCGCCTACGGCAAAGGCAGCGCTCCCACCGTGACCGACGCCCTGCTGGTGCTCGATCGCATGCCCACCGAGCTGGCTGGAGGCGAGATCGAGCTGGACGCCGCCCGCTCGCGCCAGGCCCTGGCCGGTCTTGGTCTGGGCCCTCCCGAGGAGGCGGCCGAAGCCGTGCTGGCCGTGGCCGAGGCCCATATGGAGCGCGCCCTGCGGGTCATCTCGCTGGAGCGCGGCTACGACCCCGGACGCTTCACCCTGGTGCCCTACGGTGGGGCCGGTCCGCTTTTCGCCGCCAGCCTGGCCGAGAAGCTGGCCATGCAGCGGGTGCTGGTGCCGCTCTATCCGGGCGTGCTCTCGGCCCTGGGGGCCCTGGTGGCACCCTGGATGCGCGAGTTCGCCCTCTCGCGCCAGCAGCCGCTCGAGCCAGCCACCTCCGATGCCTGCCAGCCGCTCTTCGCCGAGCTGGAGGAGCGAGCCCGCCAGGCCATGGGCCAGAAGCTGCGCTTCGAGCGCCTGGTGGACCTTCGCTACCGGGGTCAGGGGTTCGAGCTGACGGTGCCCTTCCGGGGCGACCTGAAGGCCGCCTTCCAGCGCCGCCACAAGCGTCGCTACGGCTATGCCCGCCCCGAGCATCCCCTGGAGCTGGTCACCCTGCGCCTGCGGGCCACCCGGCCGCGCCCCCGCCCCCGCTTTCAGGCTGGCGAGGCTCACGAGCGCGCTCTGGCGGGGAGCCGGTTCCAGCGCTCGGAGCTGGTTCCGGGCGACCGGTTCGCCGGACCGGCCCGCATCGAGCAGCTCGACTGCACCACCTACCTGCCCGCCGGCTGGCGGGCTCGGGTGGATCCTCACCTCAACCTGGTGCTGGAGCGCTCATGAAAGACCTGGCCGTCTTCCACAGCCTGCTCGAAGGGATCGCCGAGGAGATGGGCGCGGCCCTGCGCCGTTCGGCCTTCTCTCCCAACATCCGCGAGCGGCTCGACTTCTCGTGCGCCCTGTTCGACCTGTCGGGCCAGCTCCTGGCCCAGGCGGCCCACATCCCCGTGCACCTGGGCTCGATGCCCCAGCTGCTGCAACGGCTGGCTGGCGAGGTCGAGATGGGTCCGCGCGACATGCTGCTGGTCAACGATCCCAGCTGGGGAGGCACCCACCTGCCCGACCTGACCCTGGTCACTCCCCTGACGCTGGGCAAGCGCCGGCTGGGCTACGCCGCCTCGCGCGCCCACCACGCCGACGTGGGGGGCATGGCGGCCGGCTCCATGCCGATGTCCCGGGAGCTGGTGCAGGAGGGGCTGATCCTCCCCCCCGTGCGCCTGCTGGTGAACGGAAGGCGCAACGCCGATGTATGGGCCCTCTTACTGCGCAACGTGCGCACCCCCCGCGAGCGCGAGGGAGACCTGTTGGCCCAGGTGGCCGCCAACCACACCGCCGTGCGCCGGGTGGCCGAGCTGGCCGGGCGGGTTCAGTGGGAAAATTCGTGCCGGGCCCTGCTCGACCACTCCGAGCGGCTGGTGCGGGCTGCTCTGGCAGGCCTCCCCGCCGGCAAGGCCCGGGCGGAAGACTCCCTCGAGCTCCAGGGCCAGCGGATCCCCCTGCGGGTGGCCCTGGAGATCTCGGCGAGCGGCCTTGCGTGCGACTTCACCGGCACCTCGCCGGCCCTCCCGAGCAACCTGAACGCGCCCCTTCCGGTGACCTCGGCGGCGGTCTACTACGCCGTCTTGTGCATGCTGGGGGGCGAGGTTCCGGTCAATCAGGGAGCCTTCCGCCCCATCGCTATCCAGGCCCCTGAAGGCTCGCTCTTGAACCCGCCCCCCTGGGCCGCCGTGGCCGCCGGCAACGTGGAAACTTCGCAGCGAGTGGTGGACCTGGTCTTCCAGGCCCTGGGTATGCTGGCTCCCGAGCGCGTGCCCGCCTGCTCGGCCGGCACCATGAACAACCTGGTGCTGGGAGGGCGCGACTGGGCCTACTACGAGACCTCGGGCGGGGGAGCCGGGGCGGCCCACGGGCTGCCCGGAGGCTCGGGACTGCAGGTGCACATGACCAACACCCGCAACACCCCGGCCGAGTCGCTCGAGTCCGACCACCCCCTGCGCCTTCGACGTTACGCGCTGCGCCGGGGCAGCGGAGGGAAGGGGGCCTTCCCGGGCGGGGACGGGCTGGTGCGCGAGGTGGAGCTTTTGCGTCCGGCCACCGTCTCGCTCCTGGCCCAACGGCGCGAATGCGGTCCACCGGGAGCCTGCGGGGGCAAGCCAGGCCAGGCCGGGGCCGACAGCTACCGCCTCCCCGGGGGCCACCCGCGGCCGCTCGACCCCCAGTCCAGCCAGGACTTTCCGGCCGGGACGATCCTCCGCCTGGAGACACCGGGAGGCGGCGGGTGGGGGAAAGCCGAGGGCTGAGCCGAAGGATCCCCAGGCGTGTTCCTCTTCAGCAAGCCACCCAATTACGATCAGAAGCGGAAGACCCAGCGTGTCAGTTGCAAGCTGGCCACCATCTGCGAGCAGGGCAAGGCAGCTTTCAACGCCACCGTCGTCGACCTGGGGAGTCAGGGAATGCGGTTGATCGTCCCCCGCAAGCTGAAGGCCGGAACCCGGCTCAACGTATCGGCCGCCAAAGGGGATAAAGAGGGCAAGAGCGTGACCTTCGAGGTGCGCTGGTGCCGGCAGAAGCGCTTCACCTCCAGCATCGAGGTGGGAGGGCTGTATCGCTCGGCCCTGGAGGGGAGCTGGGTGGAGCGCGCCCTGCGCGAGCTGGGGATGCAGCGTGGGGTGAGCCAGGAGCGGCGCCGGTCGGTGCGGGCCCCCGTCAACCAGGACTTCACCCTGTCGGTGCAGATCAACTCCACCCTGCCAGGCAAGGTGGAGAACCTCTCGGTGGGCGGGGCCCAGGTGGTGATGGGCCACCCGCTCGGCAACGAGATCCTGGACGTGGTGCTCGGGCCGTACTATCACCTCAAGGCCCTGAAGCTGAAGGCCGAGGTGGTGCACGAAATGAGCTCCCACTTCGCCGACACCTGGTTTTACGGGCTGACCTTCTGTCAGATCACGCCAGCGCAGCGGGGCCAGCTCAACCAGTACGTCGAGCATCTGCTCAAAGCCCAGGCAGAGAGCTGAGCCGGCCCGAGTTTCTCGACTAAATCAGGCCCTTCTTCATGGCCAGCACGGTGGCCTCGGTGCGATTGTTGACCTGCAGCTTCTGGAAGATGTTGGAGATGTGGTTGCGCACCGTGTGCTCGCTGATGGCCAGCTCGGAAGCGATCAC
>CAZWUN010000156.1:0-11426 GCA_964637145.1 uncultured Burkholderiales bacterium | reverse complement strand
CCCGGCGCCCCCGAGGCCCGCGCCCCCAGCCGCGCCCGCCGCCAGCCCGGCGCCTCCGAGGCCTGCCCGCCCAGAGACCCCGAACGCAACCCCGCAGCGCCCGGCGCCCGCCGCCAGGCCAATCGCAGCCTCACCCGCCAGACCCGCGCGCCCGGCCCCGGCTTCCACGAAACCCGCACGCCTGCGGCGCGTCAGCGAGAACCAGCTCGTGCTCCTGTACCGGCGCCTGGCTACCATGGTGGCGGCAGGCGTGACGATCGACCGCGCCCTGGCCTTTCTGGCCGATTCCAGCGAGCCCGCCCTGCAGCGAGTCGTCCAGAGTTTACGTGGCCAGGTGCTGGACGGAAAGACACTCGATTACGCCATGAAGAGCCCCGAGCTGGCCGGCGTTTTCTCTCCCCTGGCCATCGGCCTGGTATCGACCGGGTTCCAGAGCGGTGGCCTGGTGGGTTGCCTGGCCAAACTCGCCGACCTCGCCGAGCGCACTCAGAAGCAGAAGCGAGCGCTGCTGGCAGCCCTGACCTACCCTGCCATCCTGGCCCTCTGCATTCTGGGGGTGGGGCTCTTCTTCGTGCTGGTGATCGCTCCGGGCGATCAGGGGCTCTTCGCCGCCTTCGGAGGCCGCCTGCCCTGGCCGAGCCGAGTCCTCGTCGACCTCGGCTCGGTACTGCGCAATCCCGTGGTCTGGCTCTCGCTGCTGGCAGCCGGGCTGCTTGGCGCCACTGTGGGTCCGCGCTTGTGGCACAGCTCGCCCTTCCTGCGGCGGCAGGTGGATCAAATCGTGCTCGACCTGCCCGCTGTGGGCCCCCTGGTCGAGAAGGCCATGGCTGCGCGAGTGCTCTACATCCTGAGCACCACGCTCCAGGTCGGGGTGCCGGTGACTCAAGCTCTGACCATGTGCGGTCAGGTTCTGGGGAATTCTGTGCTAAGATCAAAGCTGGAGTCCTGCCAGAGACTGTTCGAGCAGGGCACCGAGTTGGGCGAGGCCCTGGCTGCAGTCGGGCTCTTTCCGACCCTGGTCACGCAGATGGTCACGGTGGGGGGCGAGACGGGGCAGATGGACAAGCTGCTGGAGCGGTTGAGCCAGCTCTACGAAGAAGAGGTGGAATCGGCGCTCGAGAACTTCGCCCGGGTGCTCGAGCCCATCATGTTGGGAGTCGCAGGCGTGATGGCCGGGTTTGTGGCCCTGGCGGCTCTCTTGCCGGTGATCCAGATCGTGGACCAGTTGTAAGGAGGATGGGTGCCGAGAAACAAGCGGGGGATCGTCCTGGTGACCGTGATGGTGCTGGTCGTGCTCCTGGCGATGCTAACGCGTGCCAGCATCGTTCTGGGCCCGGCTTCCCTGGCCCTGTCTGAGAGCTCGAGCGAAGAAGAAGCTGCTCGCTATGCGGCCGAAGCGGGACTGAGCTACGCCCGCAGCCGCTTGCTCGAGCGCCCAACCTGGAGAGGCGATGATAACCAGGTCACCGTCAGTCAGCCGGACTTCACCGTCGTGGAGGATCACGGCAACGTCATCGGCTTGCTCACCACCCCCGGCGGGTCCGTATCGCAATTTCGGCTGCGCTTCAACTACCAGGATGGTGCCGCCGGGGCCGATAGCCTCGATGACCCCGCGTCGATCAACCGGATAGACCACGTCTTCATTTCCCTCAATAACCTGCAGGGTAGCTCCGAGATCGTGCTGCCGCGCGCCCAGGCCGGCTCGTGGAGAGTGCTCGACCCGACCATCGGGCCCTGCAAGGTTCCGGGGCGTTCGGTCTGTATCGTCGTCGAAGGACGGGCGGGTCACGCCCTGCGCAACCACACCGCCGCCTCGCCCAACGCCCCGATCGGGGGTGGGCGGCTGGCCACGCGGGTCATCGAGGCCGGTTTCCAGACCGTCGCTTCCCAGCCCGTCAGCGACTCGCCCATCATGGGAGGTGGGGATGTCAACTTCAACCTGGCCGCTACGGGACTGGCCTACCTGGAGGTCGATTCCGAGAACAGCACGCCGCGATTGCGCTCCAAGAAAGGAGTGAATGTCCTGTCCGGCACCAACCCCGGACTCCTGCGAATGAGGAAAGGCGAGGTCGGACGCGATCCGAGCGCGGGGTTCCAGGCCCTTGCCCCGCCCGGGCAGATCACGCTCGTGGACGAGACGGTGGGAGACGGCAAGGACTTCTATAACCTCAAGTGGGGCGACATCGAAACGGCCGATGACGATCCCAATACCAACCGCGCCGTGCAGATTCCCGGCGGGACCTACGTCTACTGGCCAGACGGCAGCTTGCACTATTACGACAAGTCGCTCTCTGATTACGAGACCTACATGAACGACCCGGCCAACGCGGCCGACCCGGGCGTGAGCCTGAGCAGCAATCTCCGAGAGGTGCGCACCGGTATCAACCTCAGCCAGAATTCAACCGGCCTTTCGGTCACCCCCTACGGCTGGAGCATCAGCCGCGACCTGCGCGTGCTGCCCTCGGCGGGTGGAGTCGGCCAGCTCAACGTCATTCCCAAAGCCGGCTTTCAGCTGGACCCGGCGGACACCTCTCACGTCATCGCTGGCTCTGCCCCCCAGACCAACCAGTCCTCCTACCAGATCAGCCTGAGCGACAACCTGACCAGCCCCGACGACATTGTGCTCGCAGGTCAGTTGAACACCAAGGGCGGAACTCTGGTCTCCGAGGGAAACCTCACCGTGATTACCAGCGTGATGGAGGAAACCTACCAGACCAGGCACGGTGGCTGGGCCACTCGCCGGGTCAGCCAGCAAGTGAGCATGTATGCCAAGAAGAACGTGACCGTCTCGAGCTACCAGGCTGCCAAGGGAGGCATCTTCGACGACGTGCTGCTGCAGGGCGTGGTCTACAGCTGGGGAGATTTCCTGGTCCGGGCCGGCGACAGTTCCACCAGCACCTGGGGAGAATTCAACCTGAATGGCTGCATGGTGGCCTACGGTGCTGATCCCTCCAGCGGCGCTCCCGGCTCGTCCGGAAGCGGGAAAATCGATGTGACGGCCAGCCGGGCCACTTTGAACTTCGACTCGCGCGGAGTCCCGGGCCTGGCCAAGGCGAACGTTTTCCCCCTTCGCCTGTCGCGCACGCTGTATGCGGTCCACTGACAAAGCCTTCAGTTTGATGGAGGTCATCCTGGGCCTCGGAATCGTGGCCGTCGCTCTGATGGCTCTGGCCTCGGTAGCCGGAAGCGCCACGCGAGCAAGTCAGAAGGGGATGGGCCGCAGCACGGCTGTCATGGTGGCCGAGCGCCAGCTGACGCGTCACATCCAGTTGGCCCAGAGCGACAGCCCGGCGGGGGCGAAGGCGCTCTTCTGGGACGCGGAGTATCCTTACCCCAACATTGCCCTGGCCACCGGCCAGGAGCCCGTTGGCCCGGTCAATTTCAATTACGCCCTTTACGCCAACACCGTGCGCGACCCCGGCGGGGTCGCGCTGGGCGGCCCCGTGGCCAACAACCGCCTCAAGAAGGTGGACATCGTCGTCTGGTGGTGGAGCGAAACCGGCACCCGCCAGGGCTACGGTCAGCTCCAGTACCAGACCAGCCGGGTTGTCAGCGAGCAGGGCGAGTGACCCCTGACGGCCGTCGCGGCTTCAGTGTCGCCGAACTGTTGGTGACCATGGCCCTCTTCACGGTGCTGGGGCTGCTCGCATACGCCATGCTCGACCAGGGCATGGTGAGCTGGCGCAAGGTCTCCGGCAATCAGTCCGCCTCCCTGCAACTGGCAAAAGTCCAGCGCTTCCTCCAGCGCGACCTGGTGCAGGCCGGGGTTAGCCGGATGAGCGACGCCACGGTGCCCCCCAGCCTGGCCGGAGCGGGCGACGGCAAGGCGCTCTGGTTCCTGTCGGCGGTCGATCCGCTCTCGGGGGAAGTCGCGCGCAAGACCGACGGACGTGCTTTCTGGATGCGCAACATCCTGTACTACCTGGTGGTGCCCGGCGGACACACCAGCTGCGCCGGGGGAGCGGGGCCCGGGGGGCTCGACGACCGCTGTCCCCACAAAGTCCTGATCCGGAAAGTCATCGATCAGGCGCCTCCCAGCGATCCCGACGATGCGACCTCGGAGGAGACGCTCCTGACAGACGTCAGTGCCTATCTCACCCGGCCTCAGGGGCCCGACACGTCGGCCATGAGCCTCGAGCCCGGGGTGGAGCGCGTGGAGGCGCTGGCCTCCCAGATGCTGTGGTTCGACGTGAAGCGCCCTCCCGACCCACGGTTCCCGGGCGAAGTCCTGGCGGATCTGAGAGCTTGCTCGCTGGACGAGCTGAGAAAGAACCTGCGCCTCGGAGTCGATCCGCTCTACAAGAGCCCCTTCACCCAGGTGCGAACCCTGTCGGTGTTTCCCCGTAACTGAGCGCGCTCTTCAGCGGGTGACGCGGAAATTCCAGTCATCCCAACCCGGGCCGTCCACCTTCACCTCGTTGCCGTCGCGGGTCACGTTGTAGGCGTAGGTGCGCCCCTCCTGACGGGTGGTGGTGCCGTGCTGGCTGACGTCGATGCGGTGAAAGGCCGGGCCGCTCACCTGCAGCGCGTCACCCTGGCGGGTGATGGTGTAGTCGTTGAAAAGCGGCCCGTCCACGTTGAGCTGGTCGCCCTGGCGGGTGATGGCGTAGTCCAGGAAGACCGGACCGCGCACCCGGGCGCCGTTCTCGGTGCGAGTGACCTGAAAGTTGCCCCACAGGGGCAGATCCACCCGCGTCGTGTCGCCTTCGCGGGAGATGTTCCAATCGGCCCAGAGCGGCCCGTCCACGCGGATGCGGTTGCCCTCGTGGGTGATCCTGTAACTGCCCGGGCCGGAAGGGTCGACGGTGACCCCACCGGCGTCGCGCCGCACGTCGATGCGATTGAAGATGCCCGGGCCGTCGATGTCGACGTGGCTGGCCGCGGCCCCGCGGCTGGTCTCGGCGAAGGCCCGCTCGGGGATCAGGGAGAGGTTGCCGTTCAGGTCCAGGAAGACCCCGCTGCCCAGGTAGACGCCCACCGGCGAATACTCCACGTTCTCGGTGTGGGAGTCGCCGTCGGAATCGGTCTCGGTGCGGGTCTCGCGATGAAGGTCAATGCGGGCGGTGCCCTGCGGCAACACCTCCACGCCGTAGTCGCCCGTGTGGTTGGCGTCCACGCTGATCCCGGCGGCCGGAAGATTGGTGGTGATCGTGTCGCTGATGGGCGGCACCGAGGGGCCGCAGCCCGCCAGGGTCAGAGCCGCCAGGCCCAGGCCCACGAAGGCCGCGGTGCGCCCCCAACCGCGCTTCTCCGAGAGAGCCTCCTCGGCCGGCCCGGGGGCTGCCAACAGGGCCACCTGATCGGGCGGAGCCTCGGGAACAATGGCGGGACGACTGCCGGGGGGAGGCGCGTAGGCCATCGAGGAGGCGGCGAGCGGCTGGATCATCGCGCGCGGAGTATCCATGCAAGGACTGAAAAATTCCTGAAAGCAGCCCTTCAGCGACTGGCGTCCAGGCTGGCAACGTGAGGATAATCGAGGATCTGGCGGTCAGCCGTCACGAGGGTCAATCCATGAAGGCGAGCAGTCGCGACGAGAATTCTGTCGGCCGGGTCGGGATGAAAACTCCCCGGCAGACGATACGCTTCCAAGGCAACCTGGTGGGACAGCTCCACAGTGGTGGCCTCTAGCTCTTCCAGAGCAGCCCTCAGCCAGTGCTCGGCCGGGATGTCGAGTTGCAGGCGTCCGCCCCATACCAGACGAGCGATCTCGAGCGAGGAGATCGTGGCCACGAAAATGGGCTCGTCGGGCTCAACCAGAGTGTCTCTCGCCTGAGCGCCCAGCCTCTCTGGAGCCATCTGCGACCACACCAGCACATGAGTGTCCAGCAGAACAGGCATTCAGGACTCCATCTGCCACTCATGGTCCCAGCGAAAGTCCACCAGGTCCCCGCAGATCCTGCCGGTGTGGCGCAAGGCTCCCAACCGGCGCGACTCACCGCTCCCCAGAGGCTCGATGCGCACCAGCGGCTGACCACGGTGCGTCACGATCAGAGGCGTTCGAGTTTCTTGAACCTGCTTGAGAAGCGCAATGCAACGGGCTTTGAACTCGGAAATGCCGATCTCGTCCATGTCATCATTTTAACCAGGTCAATCGACCAGGTCAAATCGTGACCAGCACTTTGAGCGACTCGCCCGCCCGGGCCGTCAGGCGGCATGCCTGCAGGGTCTCCTCGAGGGGGAAGCGGTGTGTGACAAGGTCGTCGGAGGCCAGCACGCCCTCGCGAATCAGGTAGAGGGTGTCACGGGTGTCGTCGGGGCCACAGGAATAGCTCGACACCAGGCTGATCTCGTTGAAGAAGAGGTGGTGGGGCTCGACCTCGAGCTTCGCGCCCGGCTCGGGGCCCATGAAGAGCAGCACGGTCGATCCCTTGCCGGCGCACTGGATGCCGGCCTGGACGGCGGCGGAGCTGGAGGGGCCCACCATCACCACGTCCGCTCCCCCGTCGGTCTGCTCGCGCACCAGCTCGGCGAACTGCTCTGGCTCGGCCACGAAGTCGGCCCCCGACTCGAGCCCCTTCTCGCGTCGCCAGGCCACCGGATCGCTGGCCAGCACCAGCTCGGCCCCGTAATGGCGGGCCAGTCGCACCATCACCTGACCGATGAAACCCAGGCCCAGGATAGCCAGCCGCTGGCCGGGTTGAAAACCGGCCCGTCGGAAGGCCTTGACCACGCAGGCCACCGGCTCGATCAGCGTGCCATCCTCGAAGGTCAGGTAGGAGGGCAGGTGCAGCGTGTCTCCCTCCAGGTTCTCGCGGGGAACGCGCACGAACTCGGCCAGCCCGCCGGGATCGAGCTTCGTGCTGCGCCATGTCTCGCACATGGTGTAGAAGCCGCGCTGGCAGTGACGACAGCCGTAGCAGGGAGCGTGGTGATGGACGAAGACCCGGTCCCCCGGCTTGAAGCGGGTGACCTGCGAGCCCACCTCCACGATGACCCCGGCCGGCTCGTGGCCGACCACGGTGGGGCACTTCTTGCGGATGTACCAGGGGGTGACGTCGCCCGAGCAGATGCCGCAGGCTTTGATCTGCACCAGAGCGTCCTGGGGGCCGCACTCGGGCACGGGCAGCTCCTTGAGCTGCACGTCGTCATAGTCGAGCGCCACGGCGGCGCGCATGCTCTTGCTCACAGGCTCTCTCCCATCAGGTGTTGCCAGGCTTGTTCCAGGTCTCGCCGACGGTAGCCCCGTACAGCCTGGATGGTGATCTGCTCGTAGTGCAGCCGGGTGGTATCCAGCCGAACTGGCTCGGGCCCGGCCTCGAAGAGCAGGATAGTGCCCCCGCGCGCAACCCGCCACTGGGCCGTCTCCAGGTCTGCGTCGCAGACGGCCACCAGCTCGGCGTCCTCATCCACCAGTTTTGCACCCGCCAGGCTGCGACAGATCTCAGACAGCAGGTCGGCCCCCAGAACCGCTATCGTCTCATCCCGGTCGGCCAGCGAGAAGCCGTGCAGCACCCGGGCCAGCGGCTCGAGCCAGCCGGCCTTCTCGGGCGCCAGGTGGTGTGGCCGGAGCCGGGCGCAGGCGGGCGGCACCCGATCCCCCTCCACCCTCTGGGGCGTAAGACAGAGATTCTCGCGCCCAGCGAGGCACTCTTCGCAGACCAGGCAGGGAGCCTGGGAAACGAGCACCACCCGCTGCCCCACCTCAAAGCCGGGGGCAGCTTCCACCACCAGGCCGTCGCGGACGATCATGCTCGACAGGGCTCGGCCAGCTCCACCAGGTTCCCCTCCGGGTCCTCCACGATCAAGAGTCGATCTCCCCAGGGGGCCTCGAGCGGACCGCAACGCCGTCGGGGGAGCTCCAGATAAGGTTGCAGATCGCCCACCCGCAGGCTCAGCACGACCCCTTCGCGAGGGCCCTCCCCAGGCTCGCCCAGAGCGTAGCGCCGACGGTCCTCGGCCGAGAGCAGAGGATGCAGGTGCAACTCGAGCTCGGGCCCGAGCCGGAGCCGGCTCGAGCTGAGCGCCTCCAGGCCCAGGTCATCGCGATAGAACGCCAGCGTGGCCGCCACGTCCCGGCAGATCAGAAAGACGCTCTTGAGCTGCAAGGCTCAGCGTTTCTTCTTGGGCGGGCCGGAGGAGGGGCTGCCGAACAGGGACTGCAGGCGCCGCTTCTCTTCGGCCACCGCGTCCTGCTCGTCGTCGAACATGCTGGCCAGGCCTCGCTTTGCTTTCGCCTGAGCATCGCGCTCGGCGGCGAACAGATCGGGCGCCTTCTCGGCCTCGGGCTCGGGAGGCAGATTGCTGGGGTCGAGCATGCCCGCCAGCTCTTGCTTCTTGCGGGCCAGTTCGTCGGGGGTGTCGCCCCAGACATCGGCCAGACCGGCGTTGCGCCGCTCCTGCTCACGCACCGCCTGGTCGAGCCAGTCCTTGGTACCGGATTTCTTGACCTCTTTGCGCGACGGTAGATCTTTCATGCCGGAAGGTTCCCCACCACCTGGTTTCAGCCCTGTTTCAGCCTGTTGCGGCATACTCAAGAAGCCATGAATGTCCAGATGGTCCAGGCAATGCCCCATCAAGCCGCAGCCCGGCGACCGGTCACGCGCCCGAGCGAAAACGAGCCTTCCGACCGGGTCAACATCGGATTCAAGGCCGGCGGGGCCGTGGGCGCCATGTACGGGGCCCGAGTGGGCCGCGCCGCCCTGGTAGCGGGAGCCTCGGCCGCGGCCGGCACGGTGGCCTCCTCGCTGGGTCTGGGCGGCTGGGGCGTGGGAGTGGCCGCCGTGCTGGGCCTGGCCGGCGGGGCCTTCCTCGAGTATCGCACCGGGGCCGGACGCTTTGCTGGAGCCATGGCCGGCGGAACCCTGGGAGCCGGAGTGGGCAAGCTGGCCGAGACAGCCGGTTGGAAGCCCTCCGAGAAGCTCCAGCAGGTCACCCGCAACTTCTCCCTCGGCGAGCTGCCGGGCCACCTGCGCAGCCGCACCCACACCAGCAATCAGCAGCTGCGCCACAATCCCGAGGCGGTGGAAGCGCTCAAGCAGGCCCAACCGGGCGACATCCTGGTGGTGCAAGATGAGAACCTCTTTGCCGGGGCCACCACCTACCAGCGCCTGGGCGGCGCCTCGGGCGACTACACCCACCTGGGCGTGGTCTCCGACACGGGCACCCTGATCGACGTGATGCAGAACGACTGGAAAGAGAAACCGCTCGATTTCTGGCTGCGCTGCACCAACATGGCCATCATCCGCCCGCGCTACGAGAACACCGCCAGCGCCTGGCGCGTGGTGGATGGCCTGCGCGAGGACCGCAAGACGGTGCGCTTCGACCCGGGCTTCGACCTGAAGACCGACGATCTCCAGTACTGCGGGGAGTTCGCCCTCAAGGGCCTGCGCAAGTATGCTCCCGAGATCAAGGTGGAGACCAGCTCGCGACTCGGCTACGAGTTCGTCACCGCCGACAACTTCCTGGCCTCACCCGACGTGGACGTGATCTACGACTCGGGCAGCAAGCACTGGTACAACCAGGTCAGCCGCTTCGCCTGAGACCAGCTCTACTCTTCCAGGCCCAGCTGCTTGAGTCGCGCAGCCAGCCGGTTGGCTCGCTCCTCGGCCATCTCGGCCCGCTCCTCGGCGACTTCGGCCCGCTCCTCGGCGACCTCGGCCCGCTCCTCGGCCACCTCAGCCCGCTCCTCGGCCACCTCGGCCCGCTCCTCTCCGGTGGGGATCAGCATGCCGTCCAGAGTCGTCCAGCGCAGCCAGGTGCCGGGCACGTCTTCATACCGACCCTCCCAGAGCTTCAAGCCCAGGCAGATCTCGGAGAGCCAGTGAAAGCTGCCCTCGCGAGCCTTCGGAAGCAACTCCACAAAACTCTTCGCGTGCCTCTCAAAGACGCGCAGCGGTCGCTCGCTCAGGTGGCGCTCCGGATCGTAGATCGCGCAGTAAGGAACCCCGATCAGCGCATACTTCTCGAGCTTGGACTCTTCACCGCCCTCTCGATTGGAGACCACTTCGATGGCGACATCGGGCGGCTTGCCATACTCCCAGACCAGGTAGGACCGATTCTCCTTCGAGAAAGGATCTTCGGGAGCGGTGACACCCAGGCTCAAGAGCACATCCGGCACCACGGGTGGCTCGCGCAGAGAGAAGAACAGGCCAACGTTGGCCAGGGCCACGAAGGGCCGTCCTTCAGGCCAGGAAGAATAGAGAGGCTCCACCAGGAGCCGCATCTGCCGCTCGGAGAAGGTTCCGTCCACCGGTTCGCCGTCCTCGGTCACAAGATGGGAAACGTCCGGTCGGGGAAGTCCCGATGCGGAAAGCGCTGGCTCGGCCATATCAGATCACCTCGCCTTGAATGTGTCGACCGCTCCTGTCGCCGCTAAATTTCCTCCACTGGCAAGCTCCCCCCTGCCGGGTCCGGGTCAAGACGGGTCCTGACGGGGCAGCAGCACTTCGGCCACCTCTCCCCCGCTGCGCCGCCAGATCTGGGTCACGCTCCCGGCCGCAGGCAAGCTCTCCAGCAGGGCCACCGCCCCTTCACAGTGATGCTCGCGAAGCAGCTCGTGGGTCCCCGGGTCGTCCTCCAGAGCCACGGCCGGGTGGTCCTCCGGGCAGTGGCGGGCCAGGGCCGCCAGCAGACGCTCGCGGTCGACCGGCTTGCTCAAGTACTCGTTGGCGCCCTGCTCGCGGGCCCGCTCGGGATGGTCGAGCACCGTCACCATGACCACTGGAATGCCGGCCGTGGCAGGATCTTCCTTGAGCTGGCGCAGCACCTCCCAACCGTCCATGCCGGGCATGGAGATGTCCAGCGTCACCAGCGCAGGCTTGCCTTCTCGGGCCAACTTCAAACCCTCGGGACCGCTGGCGGCCAGCACCGGTCGATAGCCCCCGCGCGCCAGGAGGTGCTCGAGGTAGCGCAGGGCCGAGGGATCGTCGTCGATGCAGAGCACCTCGGCCCCGCTCGGGAGCGGCTCGGCCCGCGGCGCCTCCAGCCCGGAGGGTAAGAAGAGGCGGAAGGTGCTGCCCTGACCGGGCTGGCTCTCGACCTCCAGCGCCCCCCCCATCATGTCGGCAAATCGTCGGCCCAGGGTCAGCCCCAGCCCGGTCCCCCCGTAGTGGCGGGTGGTCGAGTTGTCGGCCTGGGTGAACTCCTCGAAGACCTTGCTCATCTGCTCGGCGGTCATGCCGATGCCGGTGTCGCGCACCGCGAACTCGATCGACTCCTGATGGCGCCAGGTGGTGCGCCGCACACAAAGCTCCACCAGGCCATTCTCGGTGAACTTGCAGGCGTTGGACAGCAAGTTGTAGAGGATCTGGCGCACCTTGGTGCGGTCGGCTCGCATGCTCCCGAGCTCGCCGGAAGCCTCCAACTGGAAGCGATTCTTGTTCTTCTCGACCAGGGGAGGGATGGTGCTGGCCACGTCCTCCACCACCTCGCGGACCGGAAAGAGCTCGGCGTAGAGGGTCATCTTGCCGGCCTCGATCTTGCTCAGG
>CAZWUN010000155.1:0-11487 GCA_964637145.1 uncultured Burkholderiales bacterium | reverse complement strand
GGGCCAGCTCGCGGCAGAAGGCGCCCAGCGCCCGCCCCAGCTCCACCGTGCGTCCGGGACCGTCGCCGCGCCAGAAAGGGAGCCGCCCCGGCTCGCCGGGCGCCGGAGTGACCACGACCCGGTCGCGGGTGATCTCCTCGATGCGCCAGGTGGTGCTGCCCAGCACGAAGTTCTGGCCGCGCCGCACCTCGTAGGCCATCTCCTCATCCATCTCGCCCACCCGCGGCCCCTCCGGGCCCAGGTGCACGCCGTACATGCCCCGGTCGGGGATGGTTCCGCCGTTCACCATGGCCAGCGAGCTCGCTCCTCGTCTCGCGGTCAGAAGGCCGGTCTCGCGGTCCCAGTTCAGGCGGGGGCGCAGCTCGGCGAAGTCGGTGGAGGGGTAGCGCCCGCTGAGCATGTCCAGCACCGCGTGCAGCGCCTCACGGGTCAGCTCGCGGTAGGGATAGGCCCGGCGCAGGAATCCCTCCAGCTCGTCCACCTTTCGCTCTTCGGTGGCGATGATGGAGACGATCTGCTGCGAGAGCACGTCCAGCGCGTTGCGCGGCACCTTGAGGGGCTCGATGTGGCCCTGCTGCATCTCGCGCCCAACCACCGCGCACTCGAGCAGATCCCCTCGGTGCTTGGGATAGAGCCGCCCGATGCTGATGGCTCCCACCTGGTGACCGGCCCGCCCCACCCGCTGCAGGCCGCGCGCCACCGACTGGGGGGAGGCGATCTGCAGCACCAGGTCCACCGCCCCCATGTCGATGCCCAGCTCCAGGGAGCTGGTGGCCACGATGGCTTTGAGCTGGCCGGCCTTGAGCGCCTCCTCCATCTCGCGCCGCTGGCCCTGGCTGATGGAGCCGTGGTGCGAGCGCACCAGCTCTTCGCCGGCCAGCTCGTTGAGCCGGGTGGCCAGCCGCTCGCACATGCCCCGGTTGTTGACGAACAAGATAGTGGAGCGGTGCGCCTGGATCTCCTCGAGCAGGCGCGGGTAGAGCGACTGCATGAAGCCGGTGGGCTCGTTGGCCTCGCTCTTCTTCAGCTCTTGCAGAATGGAGCCGCCCTCGGGGGGAGCCTCCATGTCGGCCACCGGCACGCGCACCTGCAGGTCGAGGTGGGGCAGCTCGGTGGTATCCACCACCTCCACCGCTCGGGCCCCGCCCAGAAAGCGAGCCACTTCGTCGACCGGACGCACGGTGGCCGACAGGCCCACCCGCTGGGGATCGCGCTGGCACAGCTCGGCCAATCGCTCCAGGCTGACGGCCAGGTGCACCCCCCGCTTGGTTCCGGCTACGGCGTGGATCTCGTCCACGATCACCGTCTCCACCGTGCGCAGCGTCTCGCGC
This sequence comes from uncultured Burkholderiales bacterium, assembly GCA_964637145.1. Classification (GTDB taxonomy): domain Bacteria; phylum Vulcanimicrobiota; class Xenobia; order Xenobiales; family QWHO01; genus QWHO01. Next base: position 10,156 of record CAZWUN010000155.1, on the reverse strand, counting down.
GCCTGCGAGCTGAGCAGCAGGTAGAGGCTCTCGGGCGTGGTCACCAGGATCTCGGCCGGCTCCTTGCGCTGGGCGGCGCGCAGCCGCTGGGGGGTATCCCCGGTGCGGATGTCCACTCGCGGCAGGCGGGTCGTGAGCTCGAGAGCTTCGGCCGAGCGGGCGATGCCGATGAGGGGAGCTTGCAGGTTGCGCTCCACGTCGTAGACCAGAGCCTTGAGGGGGGAGAGGTAGAGAAGGCGCACTCCAGGCCGGTCCACGGGCTCTCGGATCAACCGGTCGATGCCGGCCAGGAAGGCGGCCAGGGTCTTGCCGCTGCCCGTGGGAGCGAGCAGCAGGGTGTTGTGGCCCTGAGCGATGAGCGGCCAGCCTCTTTGTTGCACGGGCGTGGCGGCCGGGAAGTTCTGCTCGAACCAGCGGCAGGTGGCCGGACCGAAGGGCAGGGCTTCAGCCGTCAAGCTCATGCTGGGCGTTTCGCCGCCAGGACTCGAAGGCCCCTATCGCTCCCTCAGCGAATTCATGGCCAGCATGCTTTCCCCCATCCAGCGCCCCGTGAGCGCGAGCCCGCTCGAAAGGATGCCCCCGCCCGGCTCCTCGGCCCGGCTCGAGTCGCCCGATGAGGTCGTGCTGGAAGGGCGTCCCCAGGCCACCCCCGAGGTGCCCTGCGGCCCCCGCGGATGGCGCAAGGCGGCCCTGATCGGCGCCGGAGTGCTGAGTCTGGCGGGGGGGCTGATGATCGGGGGGCCCCAGGTGCCGGCCTTGATGGTGGCAACGCAGTCCTCGGCCGAACTGGTGGCCGGCATGGCCCATCCTGGCACCAGCGCTCAGGAACTGAAGACGCTGCAGAAGTCGCTCAGCCCGGTCGATCCCCAGGTGCTCTCGCTCCTCTCGCGCAACGGGCTCAAGGTGCAGGTGGTGCACGAGGGGCAGGATCTGGCCCAGACGGGAATTTTGCGCGAGCAGAGCCCGCAAGACTACGAGCGGCGCAAGGACGAGATCACCGGTTTCGTGGCCCGCCTCAACCAGGAGAGCCGCCAGCGCTTCGACGCGCCCATCGAGGCCCTCGAGCAGGAGCGCGACCGCCTGGCGGCTCGCATCGGGGTCTCTCCCATGCCTCTGGCCATGGCCGGGCACTACCCGGGCGGCTTTGGCGGTTTCGGGGGGACGCCGCCCCAGCTCACCCCCGACCAGCAGGCCATGCAAGACCTCAACGTCCAGCTGGGCAAATTGAGCGCCGACAAGAATGGCTTTTTCTACGAGCAGGCGGCTCTGTCGGATCTGAACGTCAAGCCTTTCAATTATCCGGTCCGACTCGAGCAACTGGGCAACATGATGGGCCTGATGCAGATGATGCACGCCCAGTTCCCCACCTCCGTGCACCAGATGGCGACGGTGAACGGGGCCAGGACCCCGGAGCAGGTTCAGGAGTTCTCCCGCCTGGTGGAGATGATCAACGGCGAGCGCCTGGTGCAGGCTCGCGAGCATACCCTGTCCCAGTATCAGCAGGGGGCCCGGGCCATGGGCAAGCCCATGAGCGCGGCCACGCTGGCGGCGGCTCGCAGGCATCCCGAGCAGATCCCCATCGACCACCGTCGCTTCAACATCCTGGTGCCCGACCTGATCTACACCGAGGTGGGTGGGAAGGTGTTGCGCCTGGACGAGCACGACTGGGGCACGGTGCAGAGTTGGGCCAACCCGGATGGCAGGCTCAAGAGCGGCAAGGACGCCGAGGGCGAGCCCGACGGCACGATGGGTCAGTACTTCTGGAAGGGGGGCCTGAACCAGACCCTGATCCGCGACTTCCGCCTCACCGCCACCACTCCGGTGCACGAGTTCGGACACGCGCTCGATTTTCTGGTCGAAAAGCTCGACCCGGCCTGGCACAAGACCTGGTATGCCGAGGTGGGCAAGGCCTTCGACCAGGTGGGCCGCGAGGGCGGCACCCGGGCCATCACCGACTACTCGCGCTCCAACGTGCGCGAATACATCGGAGACGGCTTCATGCTCTATCACTCCGAGCCCGAGGCCCTTAAGAGCAAGGACCCGGCTCTCTACCAGCGCGTTGAGGAGTTACTCGACAAGGCTCGAGAGCTGGGCACCGGTCGCCAGGCGACCACGCTTGGTCAGTTCCTGAAGGCGCGGGGCTAGCGCCCGATGGGCATCCAGTCGTAGGAGTCGCCCGGCACCCCGTCTTGATAGCGAATGCCTCCCGGGCTGTAGGGGAAGCCCAGGGGATGAGCCCTCCCCTGGCAGCTCAGGGCCTTGATCCCGAGCTCGCTCAGGCTCAGGATCTCGGCCTCGGTGGAAGCTCCATCCTGGTCGGCGTCGTTCCACACCGCCAACCCCTCCAGCTCGGGCCCGGCCAGCCAGCCGTCGCCGTCATCGTCGAGAGCGCTCATGGCTTCATAGCCGTCGCGCCAGAACACCCACCAGGAAACGCTGCCCAGGAGCTGGAGCCCCGAGCGGATGCGGGGGGAGCTTTGCCGATAGACCAGCCAGCCGGCTCGGGGGGTGATCCAGCCCCAGCGGCGCAGGCCGGTACCGTCCAGGTCGAAGCTCACCGCGGCCGCCGGGTCCACCAGTTCTTCGAAGGCCAGCCCCCGCTCGAGCGGGATCAGCACCGGGGTGATGGCCCGCGGCAGGCGTTGCAGAGCCTGCATCTTCTTCTTGACCTCGACGATTTCACCGGCCTCGGTTTTGGGGTCGAGCAGCTCAAGCAGGTAGCGCCCCGTCTCCTCGGCCAGCGAGGTGGTGAAGAGCGGGCCTTCCTTCTTCATCTGGGCCGGGTAAGCCAGCTTGAAGGTCTCGCGGTAGCTGGCCAGAGCAGCCTTCTTGTCGCCCGACTGCTGCAGACACCACCCCAGCCCGAGCCGGGCGCTGAGGTTCTTCGGATCGAGCTTGACGGCCTCGCGGTAGGCGGCGATCGCCTTGCTCAGGTGCTGCTTTCGTTTGGAGGCTTCATCCGGGGCTGGGGGCGCCGGGGGAACCCCCTGGTCGAACCGTCCGAAATAGGGATCTTGCTCACCCTTGCGCACCTTGACCGCGCTCAGCCCCTGGGCGTATGCCAGCGAGTGCACCCGGCCCAGCAGATAGAGGGCGTGGGCATCCTTGCTCCCGCGCTTCTCCAGGTTGGCGATCATCCGGTCGGTGGGTACGTCCACCAGGTCTTCTTGCACCGCCTCGCCTCGGGCATTGGCAAAGAGCAGGCAGATGAGGAGGAGGAGGGCGGCTGGCTTCATGGCAGCTACTTCTCCTTCAATCGTTTCAGTTTCCTTTGGGCAGAGCACTGCATCATGGATCCGTGCTCAAGCCCATCATGTACGGGGTCGAGGTCGAGTTTGACGGACACCGCCTCCATGCCGCCGGGAGCGGCAAGGGCGAGACGGTCCGCGTGGCCGCGCTTGACTCCAACTGGGACCGTCAGTTCGAGCTCGGCCGCGACGAGGTTATTTTTCGCAAGCCAGAGGACGGTCGTCCGATCACCCGCCAGGACCTGGAGGCTTTCAACAACAAGGAGGCCTTGAAGGGGCTCGACCAGGGGCGACTCGAGTCGAGCGGCCTGGCGCTGGCCCGCGCCAATGAGAAGGGCGAGGTGGTCCTGAACCCCGGTGCCCCGGCCCGGATCTGGGCCCAGATGCGGGGCGCGAAGCCTGGCTCCTGGTTGAGCCTGGCGGACAAGACGAAGGCTGCCGCGGGTGCCCATCGCAGCTATCGGGTCGAGGTGGACCAGCGAGGGGATGCTCTGGATCAGAAGTATATCTTCGATCCCAAATCCTATCAGGGCTATGTGGACGACATGCGCACCATGAAGATGCGCAACGGCCTGATCGCGGCCGCTGGTCTGGGCACGTTCGCCCTGGCCTACAGCCAGCAGGCGGCCGGGACCTTTGCCCTGATCGGAATCGGCGGACTCCTGGTGGGAGCCGCGGCCGGGTTGACGCTGATGATGTCGACCTTCTACCCGTGGGTCTTCAATCCCGGGACCGAGGCTCAACAGGACTGGACCTACATGCATCCGGAAGGCTTCCGCATCGCCGATTTCGAGCAGGCGAACAACCAGTCGGCCCTGAAGCTCGAGGCCGATACCGGCCAGCAGCGATTGTCCGAGTATTTCCAGGGGCGTCGCGAGGCGGAAGACCTGCTCCATCGCTATCTGGAGCCAAAAGCCGAGCTGGTCGCTCAGAAGGACGGCTACGTCGTCATCGGCGGGGTGCGCGTCAAGCGACAGAGCTTGACCGAGTACACGCCCAGATAGCTCAGGGGGTCCAGGGGTGGCCGCACGAGCAGTGGTAGGCCCGGAGCCCCACCGGTTTGTGACAGGAGGGACAACTGGCCAGATCGAGCTCCTCCGCCTCCCAGGCGTAGAGCTTCAAGCCATCGGGTCGAAGTTGATAGCCCAGTGCCCGCCCCTTCCAGAGCACACCTTTTACGATGCTGTCCGGGTCGGGCTGGACAGGCATGATCAGCCGTCTGGTCAGCTTGTGACAGGGGTGGGTGCCGATCAGCCGGTCCCCCATGGGGATGAACTCGAGCGCGTTGGGTGGAGAGGAGCCGAGCGAGAGGCAGCGCTCCACGTCGGCATCCTCCGGCGGGCCGCCCACGAGGGCGGTGTAGGCCTTGTTGCCCTCCATGTCGATGACCCACTGGGCGCGGGAAACCCGGTTATCCTCCGAGGTGACCCGGCCCTCCACGACCAGTTGCCCGGGGGTGCTGGCCAGTGGCTCGTCGACGGACACCGGGTTCTTGGTCGGAAACAGCTTCCATCGGGGCTGGCCATCAAACTTCATCATCAGCATGCCTGCGACGGGAGGCAGGCTCTCGTGGAAGGCGCGATAAGTACCCAGGACACCGAGTCGGGTGACCGCCAGCAGATCCACAGCCGCCTTCGTGCCTTTCTTACCGGGAAGCGGCCACTCTCCGAGCACCCGGCCGGACTCCTGGTCCAACCAGGTCACCCAGTCTCCCAGCAGAAGGAGGACGCCTTCCGGGAGCCAGGCCGCCGAGATCGTCGTGCGGCCGGCCCGGGGAGGCCAGGGCGGGTGTCCGATGTTGCGGCTCCAGATCGGATCGAGCGGGGGGATGCGAGGGTCAACCTGGTCACACAGCTCTTCGCTCCAGGCAATGGTGCAGCGCAACGGGTGGACGCTCAGACGGTAGCACCGGCTCGGCTCCTCGCGCTGCAGGGTGATCTCGAGCCGGTCAGCCACCCGGTGCGCCTCGAGGGGCTCAGTTCGTTCGCGCCGCTCCTGCAGAAAATGCTCGAGGATGTGGAGCTCGTTGGACAGAGGCCGCAGGGGCTGATCCCCGATCCAGAAAATCTCCTCCATGACGTGCACGGAGACCGCGCCGCCGGCCTCTACCAGAAAGGGAACCTTCGGATTCTTCTTGGTCCTGCTCTCAAAGAGCTTTTTGAGCACGCCCTTTACCCCGCCTTTTTCCTGACCCTGGAGAACTCGAAGGGTGGCCCGCTGGCCGACCTGTTCGGCTGAGTTCTCCTCGAAGCGTGTGAATCTGAGTACGTTCTCCGAGAGGCGTTTCGCTCGAGGGCTGAAAAAGACCTTCGCACCCTCAATCGAGGGTTCGGATCGCGGTCGAAAGGGGATGAACGCGGCGATTCGCGAACCCCATTCAATGCCGTTCGCATGAAGCCTCCAACTCTGGCGACCGGGGCTGGGCGGTGATCGAGCAGAATGCAGCCTGGAGGGCTGGCGATATTTCCTCAGGTGCTTGAGGTTCTGCGCGCCGTCACGGCTCCGCCCTGATTCCCTCGGGCATCCAGTCGTAACTGGGGCCAAGACCCCCGTCTTCATAGCGAATTCCGTACGGGCTGTATGGAAACCCCAACCGGTGGGTCCGGTAGACGGTGCTGAGGGCCTGGATGCCCAGTTCCCCCAGAGTGACCACCTCCGAAGCCTGGAACACCCCGTCCTGATCGCGGTCGCACCAGACGCGGATGTGCTCGAGCTCGGGGCCCTCCAGCCAGCGGTCGCCGTCTTGATCCAGGGCTCCCATGGCCTCGTAGCCGTTCTCCCAGAACACCCACCAGCTCACGCCTCCGAAGAGCTGCAGGGCGGAATCGACCCGGTCCAGCCGGTCGAGGTAGACGAGCCAGCCTGCCCGCGGAGTGGGCCACCCCCAGGCCAGGTGGCGGCCGGAGCCGTCCAGGTCGAAGCGCACCCCGGCACGCTCGTCGACGAGCTGGCTGAACTCGTGCTCTCGCTCGAGGGGAATGAGCACGGGAGTGACCGCCCGGGGCTGTGCCTCCAGGCGGGCCAGCTCCTTTCGGATGCTGGCAATCTCGGCTGCGTCCTTCTTGGGATTGAGCAGGGCAAGCAGGCGCCGCCCGGCTTCCTCGGCCATCCCCACGCCAAAGTTCACCTTGGGAGCGTCCTTGAGCGCTGTCTGGTAGACCTTGCGGTACTGCTCGACGGCCCTTGCGCGCTGGCCCGACTCTTCCAGACACCAGGCCAACCCCATCCGGCTGGCCTGACTGGAGGGGTCGAGCTCGATGGCCAGGCGGTACTGCTGGAGGGCCAGCTCCAGGTGCTTCTTCGCCCCCGCCGAGGCGCCGTGCTCGGGGGGAAAGCCCGGATCGAACGGACCGAAGTAGGGCCGGTCCGGATCGTTCTTGGCCACCTGGAATGTGGCCGTTTTCTGGGCATAGGCGATGGCGTGCACCCGGGCCAGCAGATACCGGGTATGGGCATCCTTGGGCCGGGCCGCGGCCAGCTTGTCCAGTCGTGCGAGCAGTTTGTCGGTCGGCACGTCGATCAACTCGGGGATGTAAGGCTTGGCGAGGGCCAGGCCGCAGAGCAGCCAGAGCAGCCAGAGAGCGCGTTTGAGCATGGCGGCGGCATTCGTCCGCCCGACCTCTTTCCCTGGGGAGGGTCGCATGATCCGCATCATAGGCCACCGCAGCCCTGGCGGATAAGCTGAGTATACAATGCTGGATCAGTTGCCGATGCTGCGAAAATCGCGCCAGTTCCAGAAGGCCCTCGACGAGGTGCACCGGCTGGAGGCGATGGGCGCCGACTCGGTGCAGCTCAAGGTGGACGAGGCCGACCTGCTGGCCCGTCTGCGCCGTCCTCGACCGGCTCTCAAGGTTCTCAAAGCGGCTCAGGAGCGCTACCACAAGCTTCCCACCTACGGCCAGGCATTGCTGGCCGGACTGCTGGAGCATCTCGGGGAGCCCGGCCAGGCCAACCAGCTCTTCGATGCCCTGGCTCGCGAGCCGCAAGAGCTGGACGCCCCGGTGGCCCGCCGGGTGGTGCGCAACCTGTTGGCCCGGGGACGCACCGACCAGGCGCTGGAGCTCGCTCATCGCACGGCCCGCTCGACTCCGCCCGAGCTGGTGTGGCTGGCCCGCTGCGCCCTGAAAGCCGGTCAGCCCGAGGAGGCCCGCGAGCACCTGGAGAGCGCCGTACGCCTTTCGCCCGACTATATGCCTGCTCTGGAGGAGTGGGCTCGCCTGCGCCTTTCCTCCCCGCACTTGATGCAGGAGGTGCTCGAGGTCGGGGCCTGGCTGCCCATCACCGAGCAGACTCACCTGCTGGAGCGAGTGGCGCAGGCCTTGCGTCACCTTGACCGTCCCGAGCTCGCCCTGCCGCTGCTCGAGGAGTGCGCCCGTCGCGAGCCGGGCAACGCTTATCTTCTGGCCAATCTGGGCTATGTGCACCGCCAGCTGGGCCAGCTCGAGATGGCGCTGGTCTGTCTGGAGCTGGCCATGGAGGTCGATCCTGCCGATCCGGCCACTTTTACGGCCTTCCTGGCCACCTGCCGCGAGGCCGGGCAGAAGTCGCGCGCGGCGGCTTACATCCAGGCTCGGGTCGCCATCCATCCCGAGGAACGGCGTCGTTGGGGGCGCTTTCGCAAGTTCTTCGGCCGGGCTAAGGCCTGAGCTTGCTCCTCGGCTCTCTGGTTGCCGGTAGGGTCCAGGGCCCGCCCTGGTGAACATTGCGAGCCTGACCCTGCCGACCGGCCTGGACCGGTTCGAGATCGTGCGAGGAGAGATTGTCCCGTGGAGTCCCACGGGTGGCGTCCACGGTGAGGTCGAGAGCAACGCGCACCTCATTCTGGCGGGACCGATCAAGGGTCAGCGCCTGGGTCGGCTCTACGTCGGCGAGGTCGGCGTGGTCGTGCAGCTCGAGCCTCTGACCGTGCGGGGGGCCGATGTGGCCTGGATCCATGTCGGCCAGGAGCCCGTTGAGACGAGCCCCGAGGGTTACCTGCTCACCCCGCCCACCCTGGTCGTCGAGGTGCTCTCCCCCAACGACCGAGCCAGCGAAGTCGAGGCCAAGGTTCAGGAATACCTGCACGCCGGCGTTCAAGTCGTGTTGCTGCTCGACCCGCAAAACCGGTGCGCCACCGTGGCCAGTCCGGATTCCACCCGGGTGGTGCTGCAGGCTTCCCAGACTCTCGAGCTGCCTGCCTGGCTGCCCGGGTGGTCCGTAACGGTGGCGCAGTTTTTCGACGTCTGATCGGAGCACGACGAGGGCGACCGGGCGGATCACCCAACCGCGCCTCCGCTTGCGTGCCCCATCGGCCGGCTAAGGCCTGAGCTTGCCGATCACGACATACTGAACGGGCAGGAACTCCAGGGTTTCGGTGGCCAGACCGGCCGCTTCCAACTCACTGCTGACGGTGGCAGCCGACAGGCGCATCCAGGCGGGAGGCCCGTGCTCGAGCTGGGCCTCCGGGCGATAGTCCACCACCACCACCCGTCCTTCCGGACGCAGCGACCGCTTCATCGACTGGATGTAGGCTGGACGGTCGTCGAAGTGGTGGATTGTGTTGCACACGAAGACCATGTCCACGGAGCCGGGGGCGAGCTTGGGATCGGTCTCCGAAGCGAGCACCGTCACCAGGTTGGTCTGCCCTTCCTGCTCGGCGCGGTGGCGAATGTACTCGAGCAGACCCGGCTCGATATCGACCGCCAGCACCTTGCCGGTGGGTCCGACGGCCGTGGCAAAGCGCCGCGCGAAATAGCCCGAGCCAGCTCCGATGTCAGCCACAACCTGACCGGGCTTGATGCCGAGCCGCCGGATGACCTCGTCGGGCTGTTGCTGGGCGTCCCGTTCGGGATTCTCCCAGGCTTTCACCCACTTTTCGGTGTCCTCGAAACGGTGCGAGTGCTGGCGCGAGTGGCTGGGGCTGGCTTCGGGCGCCGGCTGGGCCATCAGGCTGGCCGTGAGCAAGAGGAGCAGGGTGATGGGGATCTTCATGCGCGCAACTTTCTTGCACGCGTCTTTCCGCCCTTCCAGGGGCCTGTTGACATTCATGCTCTTTGGGCGGGAAAAAACCACGGAGAGCACTGAGAACACGGAGACCTTGGCGGGTAGACGGCATCAACTTACTCGGCGAAGTTGAAGAAACTTCTGCAGGGAGCATGATCGGACACGGATTCGTCGACTAGAGTAAATTCAGCGACGACAGGAGCGGTCGAAACATTCAGCGACGACAGGAGCGGTCGAAACATTCAGCGACGACAGGAGCGGTTGAAAGGTCACGGGCCGGCCCGCGTAAAGCTTCTGCAGCGAGACGCGCAAGACTCACCGGGTTTGCTTTTTACTCGGGTTTGCGCTCCACCCAGATGGTGCGGGCGGTGATGGACAGGTCAAAGGCCCGCCCTCCGTTGATGCGCACGACGTCCCCTGGCTTGAGCTCTTCGAGGATGTCGTGGGCCGGTACGGGCTCCTCGCGCATCCAGCCTTCGGAGTCGTACACCTTGCGCACCAGTTTCGTGTTCATGGTCAGGTAGCACCAGTTCTGGCGCCGGGTCTGGTCTGGAGCCGAGAGCAGACTGATCCCGATTCGATGGTGCTCGGAGTCGAGCACCACCACGCGGTAGTCTCCGGTCACCCAGAGAAGCTGCGCCCGGGCCGGCAAGCTGAAGGCGAGCAGGGCGAGCAGTGAGAGCAGCACGGTTCGGGTGAGCATCAGGTCCTCCTTAGCCGGCGGATTCCTTGAGCAGGTCGACCACGTAGCGGCCCAGCAGCTTGAGCTGCGCCGGCGGGGTCTTGACGAACTTCAGGCTCTGGGCCCAGAGCTTCTTCTCTTCGTCAAAGCGCGAGTTGAGCACTTCGGCATTGAGCTTGAGGGGATCGTAGTCGCCGTAGGGCCCGATCTGGAGCTTCATGCTGGTCTGGGGAGGGAGAGGCTG
>CAZWUN010000154.1:0-11598 GCA_964637145.1 uncultured Burkholderiales bacterium | reverse complement strand
CCCAGGCCGAGGTGGCCGCCAGGGTGGTCAAGCTGGAGGCCGAGCTGCGCGAGGTCTCCTCGGCCATCTCGGCCTTCGAGCGCATCAACGTGCTGGAGAAGAGCCCCGCCGAGGCGCGCGAGGAGGAGCTCAAGCAGCTCTTGTCCTCCTCGCGCAGCGAGCTCTTCCGTCGCAGCGAGGAGATCCGCGAGCAGGCCTACCGGGCTCTGTCGGCCTTCCCTCCCCTGGGGATCTACCTGCGGGCCATGGAAGCGCAGTCGCTGCTGGGGCGGGTGCGCATCAGCCACGAGGAGACTCTGGGCGTGGAGGGCAAGGTGGTGATGGCTCCGGTGGTGGCCGCCCGCCACCTGGTTCTGGCTTCCCTGCGCCGGCTGCATGAAGCCTTCCGAAAGGCCTTTCCAGCCATCAAATTGCCGCGCGAGTATGTGGCGCCGGCCGCGCCCCCGGCCGGGCCCCTCAAGGCCTTCCTCGACCAGGTGAACCGGGGCCACGCCTCCCGCCAGCGCGAACGCGCCCTGAGCCACGCCCTGATGGTGGCCGCGCTCGGGGCCGAGGTCAGCAAGACGAAGAAGCTGGTCTCTCCGGTCGATCAGCTGGCCTTCTGGAAGAGCAGCGAGCCTCAGAAGCGCCTGCTCGAGCTGAACCAGCGGCGCGAGTGGCACGAGCACGCTCTGCAAGAGGCCGAGCGGGGCCTGGTGCAGGCGACCCGCGAGGCGGCCCACGTTCTGCTGGGCTTCCGCCTGCGCGATGCGGCTCAGACCCTGGTGGAAGGCGTCAGCCGCATGCATACCGACAGCGGCAGCAGCCGTCAGCCCAAGAGCTGTCCGGTGCACAACCAGGAGCACTGCCTGCGGCTCTACCAGGCGCTGCTCGGCATCCTCAACGAATACGGACTGCGCGGGACGTATCTCGACTTTCTCAAGCAGGTGGCCGCGGCCGTCCCTCTTGACCTGCAGATCGAGCCCGACCCCGTGGCCGGCTACCCTCCGGTCTCTCCCACCCAGCTGGCCGGGATGCTGGCCCACCGGTTGCAGGGCACCGACTTCCCGGCCATGGTGACCAACCTGCACGAGCTGATCGCCACCGAGCAAAAGGTGGTCCAGGAGTTCGAGCAGGCCAGGAGCGAGGTCACCGTTTGGGACACCCTGAACATCTTCACTGTCTCGCCCGCCGAGCGCCGCCGCGACGAGTTGGGCCGGCGCCGCAAGCTGCTCTCGCCCGACATCGCTCGCCTGCAGAAAGAGATCGAGCGCCTGCTCGGCCGGGCCGCCGAGAGCTATCCACCGGCCGCCCTCTACTTCAGCCTGCCTCAGGTCGAGTGGGCCATTCGCGCCGTGACAGCCCGATGCCACAGCTCCAGCCGCAAGTCAGGGAGCCGATATTACCGGGTTTATCGCTGCGTGCTGGCGGGAAAGGCCACAGCCGACGCCGTGACCCAGCGCTGGGCGGCGGCCCTGATCAAGACCTACGGCGTCTTGCCCACCTACCACGCCCTGCTCGAATCGTGGGAGCTAACCGGCCGGGGAGTCTGAGCCTCCCAGGAGAAACCTACCCCGGGCGCCGAACCCACATTGCAACTCATCCGCGGAGGGGAAGACCTTTGTCCTGGGCCATCCTGATCGTGGAGGATGATCCCACCCTGCGGGACATCCTGGTCACCACGCTCGAAGATTACGACCAGTACCTGGTCTACGGCGCCTCGAGCCCTTCCGAGGCGCTGGCCCTGGCGCGCGAGAACATCTTCGACCTGGTGGTCACGGACGTTCGCATGGATGAGATGGACGGCATCCAGTGTCTGCAGCAGATGCGCTTCATCCAGCCCGATCTGCGCAGCATCGTGATCACCGGCTACGCGTCCGACGACGCTCCCGGGCGGGCCATCCGGGTGGAAGCCGAGGACTACCTCTTCAAGCCCTTCGGCATCGCCCAGTTCCTCACCGCCGTCGAGCGCGTGCTGGACGTCGAGAAGGAGAAGACCTTCTACGAGCAAGTGGTGGGGGCCGTCAACCACTCCCTCAAGGCGCTGGCCCGCCTGGCCGGCACGGCCATCTCCCAGGCCGAGCTGGCCTCGCTCGAGCGACTCCGCGATCGGGCCTTCCAGAGCTTCTACGTGGCCATCCGCTCGGGCATGCTGGTACAGGGAGATGGGCTGGGGATGTGGGACCGGCTCGAACAGCTCGAAGCCGACCGGGAGCAGCTCAAGACTCCCGGCTTCCACGGCAAAGAGCGCCAGGCCCTGTCCGACGGCTACCGCCACGTGGTGGAGCTGATGGCCGCCTTGAGCCGGGCCGGCCTGCGGGCCCAGCCCGCCAGCCGCAAGCCGCACCAGGTGGCCGTGCCCGACTTCAACCGATTCTTCCGGCGCATCAAGGCCGGTGAGCTCTCGGTCGAGCAGGTCAAGCTTGCCCCCTTCCTGCGCCAGCTCTCGGCCGAGGCTCGCACCGCCAACCCGGAGCTGGAGCAGCTTTATGAGAAGGCCTGGGGGGCCGACGTGAAGACCCCGGTATCCTGACCGAATGCTCTTCACCTATCGCTGCCTCGACGAGGGGGGACGCGGCCGCGACGGGATCCTCGAGGCGACCTCGGAAGAGACCGTCCGGGCTGAGCTGACCCGAAGGGGCTGGCGGGTGGTGCGCATCACCCGCGTGCAGGCCGAGGTGTTGCCCGAGGCCAGGGTGCCCACCGGTCCGCCCAGGGTCCGCGCTCCTCGCATGAAGGTGGAGAGCGCCGCCCCCATCATCACCCCGCCGGCCAAAACCAAAAAAGTCCCCTCCCTCAAGTCGCTGGCCCTCTTCACCGTCCAGTTCGCCACTCTGCTCCGGGCCAACGTCCCCATGAGCCGCTCGCTGGCCGCCCTGGCCGAGGGTGATGACCCGGCCATGAGCCAGGCCGCCTACGAGGTTTTGACCCAGGTCGATTCCGGACGCCCCCTTTCGGTGGCCATGGCCCGCCTGCCGCGGGTGTTCGGCCCTGTCTACGTCAGCATGATCCGAGTGGCCGAGAGCACCGGAGCCCTCTACGAGGTACTGAGCGACCTGGGCGAGTTTCTGACCCGTCTGCAGAGCCGCAAGTCACGGCTGCTGGCCGCGCTCAGCTATCCCGCCTTCGTGCTGCTGCTCACCTTCGGCATGCTGGCCTTCCTGATCACCTCCATGCTGCCGCGATTCCTGGATGCGGCCGGCCAGACCGGAGCCGAGGTACCGGCCCTGACCAAAGCGGTCATGGCCCTGGCCCATCCCGCCTTCTACCTCATTCCGCTGGGCCTGGTGCTGGCCATCACGATCTGGTGGTACGTGGCCCGCCACACCCCGGCGGCTCAGCTTTTCTTCTCCCGGCTGACCTATGAGTTTCCCATCACTGGCTACATCATGCGCACCGATCTCTTGATTCGCCTGTGCCGCAGCCTGGGGCAGATGCTGCGCACCGGGGTGACCCTGGACACGGCTCTGAAGCTGCTGCGCGCGGGCGGAACCGGCTACCACAAGTTCGACGCCGCCCTCAAGGCCATGCATGAGGAGATCGCCCACGGGGTGGAGGTCTCCCAGGCCATGACCCACGTGGGCGAGTTCTCGCCCGTGCTGCTCGGCCTGGTGACCAGCTTCGAGAACGTGGGCAATCTCGATGCCGCCTTCCTGCGCTACTCGGAGATGACCGAGCTCGACCTGGACAACTACCTCGACTCGCTCTTGCAGCTCATCGAGCCGGTGCTGCTGGCCTTCCTGGGGGTGGTGGTCGGAACCGTGATGCTGGCGGCCTTCCTGCCGATCTACCAGCTGATGCAGCGGGTCTAGCGTGCACAGAGTCGGACCGGTCGCCTGGCTCACCCTGGTGCTCTGCCTGGTGATGCTGGGCGGCAACCTGATGCACGGCCATCCACCGGGGCAGATCATCCTGCTGGAGGGCCTGATCCAAGGTCCTCTGGCCGGAGCGCTCCTGGCCGGGCTGGCGGTGCTGCTGGAGCTACGAGCTCCCCGCCTGGAGGCCTTCGGCTTTCTCTCGGCGGCCAGCGCTCTGGTGCTGGCCATGTCCCTCACCCCCCTGGGACCGGCCATGGCTGCCCTGACCGGCTGCGGGGCGCTGGTTGCCCGAAGCCTGCTGCGGGGACGACCCGAGTTGGCCGGACGGCTGCGCGAGGTCCTGGCCGACGCGCTCCCGCTGCTGGCGGCCGTCTCGCTGGTGGGGGCGGGCTTTCCCCCCTGGGCCGTGCTGATCGCCTGGCTGGGCCTGAGCTTCTTTTTTCCGGCCGGGCTGGCCAGCGAGCTCACCGCCGACGAGAACCTGGCCTGGGGCCAGGCCCGCGGTCGGCTGACCTGGGCCCTCCCCTGTCTCGCGCTCCTGGTGGTGCCCCTGACCCGGCCCGAAGCGGTCTGGCTTCTCCCCGCCCTCATCGCCTTCCAGGAGCTCTTGCGCCCGCTCTCATCGGGAGAGCTGGTGCCAAGACGCGAGCGCGACTCGCTGGAGCGGCGGCTGGAAGAGAGCGGCAACCGGCTCGATCAGCTGCAGTATCAGCTCGAGCACGTCCACCTGGTGGCCGTCAACAAGGCTCAGGAGCTACGCCGGCTGGAGCGGGTGACCCGCTCGCTGACCCGCAGCGAAGCCGTGGCCAGCACTGCCGAGCTGGTGCTGGATATGGTCAGCCAGACCACTCCTCGGGCCGAGAGCGTGGTGCTCTTTCTGGTGCAGGAAGGCCGCCTCTGGCCGCTCAGCTCGCGCACGCCCCACCAGACCCGCCTGGAGAACGCCAGCCTGCTGCAGTTGGGCGAGCCCTGCGTGGAGGAGGCGATGCGCACCGGCCAGCCCGTCTACACCACCGGTCAGACCAATCCCTCGCGATTGTTCGTGGGCGAGTCGGTGGGGCTGGCCATGCCGCTGGACGGCTACGTGCTCTACGTGGGTAGCAACGATCCCGAGGGCTTCCCCGAGGAGACCCGCGACCTTCTGGCGGTGGTGGGAGCCCAGACCCTGGTGGCCCTGCAGTCGGCCCGCCGTCGCCAGGCCGAGTTGGAGGCGCTGGAGATGCACCGGGCCGCCCACGAGCGCCTGCAGGGCTGGGTGGAGCGGCTGGCTTCGCTGCTGGAGGGCACGCGCCTGGTGGCCGGCACCCTCGAGCTGGACGAGATGGCCGTGCGGGTGGAGCAGATGGCCGGTCAGGTGGTGGCCCACCAGTGGGGCATCCTGCTGGCCCGCAAGCCGGACGGGACGCTGGCCCCCCTGCGCTTCTGGGGGGGCACCCCCGACCGGGCCGCCACCCTGAGCCTGGCCGAGACCATCCGGGCCAACCTGCGCCCCCTCTTGCTCGACGATGTGACCAAGTCACGCTTCACGCCCCTGGTCGCCGGCCAGCGCAGCCTGGTAGGGGTGCCCCTGCTGGTGGAGAGCGATTGTCTGGGCGTGCTGATCCTGACCGCCTCCGAGCCTGGCGCCTTCAGCCGCGAGGATCAGGACCTGCTGTTTCTGATCGGCTTCCTGTCGGCGGTGGCCTATTCCAATGTGCGCCACCACCAGGACCTCAAGGACGCCCAGTCCCAGCTCTTGCAGACCAGCAAGCTGGCGGCCGTGGGCCAGCTGGCGGCGGGTGTGGCCCACGAGCTGAACACCCCCCTGGCGGCCATCCGGCTGGCGGCCGAGGGGGCCCAGCTGAAAGCCGACCGACCCGACATCGTGGTCAAGCGACTGGACAAGCTGCGAGCCGCTACCGACCAGGCCCAGAAGATCGTGAGCAACCTGCTGATCTACTGCCAGGGCCGGGAGGCGCCCACCTTCCAGAGCGCCGACCTGAACCAGGTGGTGGAGGACACCCTCTCGCTGCTGCGCTACCAGCTCAACCAGGACCGGGTGGAGCTGGCCGTGGAGAAGACCGAGCTCCCCACCGTGCAGGGCAACCCGAGCCAGTTGCAGCAGGTGGTGACCAACCTGCTCATCAACGCTCGCGACGCGGTGTCCGGACCGGGGGCCCGCTCGCGCCGGGTCCGGGTGCGCACCTGGCGAGGCTCCAACGAAGTCTTCTTGAGCGTGGAGGATGACGGGCCGGGTGTGCCGGCCGAGGTGGTGCCCCACCTGTTCGAGCCCTTCTTCACCACCAAGCCGGTGGGCAAGGGCACCGGATTGGGGCTGTCGGTGAGCCACCAGATCGTGGCCCAGCACGGGGGGCGGCTGGAGTATGCCGACGGAGGCGGGGGAGCTCGCTTCGTGGTGCGCTTGCCGATTCAGGCCTGAAGCCGACCGACCGACCACGTTGACACCTGTTTTACACCGATGTAGGATTGACTCATGAAACGCACGCAGATCCAGTTCCCCGACCCGCTCTACCGGAGGCTCAAAGAGATCGCGGCGTCGAACGACTGGGCCCTGGCCGAGGTGGTAAGGCGGGCTGTAGAGCTCTATGTCCAGAGATTCCCAACCGAAGGAGGGAAGCGGTCGTGGGTCTTCCCTACACTGGATCTGGGAGGGGATTACCTGATAGACCCCGCTGAGGTGCGAGCTGAATCTGATGCCATCGCTCAACGCTCATGACCTCAGCTGACACAAACCTGTTTCTCTATGCCGCCAACCCGGCCAGTCCTCACCACGAAAATGCGAGGAGTTTTTTCGAGGAGGTAATGGCCGATCCGGGCTTCGTCGTTTGCGAGTTGGTCCTGGTGGAGCTCTATATGCAGTTGAGAAACCCGACCGTGATGCGTCGGCCTTTGACCAGCGCCAGAGCCGCCGATTTTTGCCTCACCCTCAAATCGCATCCAACCTGGCAGCACGTGGATTACAGCTCGGAGGTTTCGGGGAATCTCTGGGATTGGGCCAGGCGAACGACGTCAGGGTTTCGTCACGTCATCGACGCTCGACTCGCCCTCACCCTGCTCTTTCACGGGGTAACGGAGTTTGCAACCGCGAACGTCAAAGACTTCCGAAAGTTCGGATTCAGAAAGGTCTGGAATCCGGCCGTGCCAGACGGTCGCGAGCTTGCAGACTCCTGAGTAGCGGTCAGGCCTGCTCAACGCAGACGATTGGCCAGCACCGCGAACCAGCGCTGACTCCGGTCGATCAGTTTTCCCTCGGAGTCGGTGGCCAGGGTCTTCAAACTGACGGAATCCTGGACGTTGCCGCCGATCACGTCGATCTCAGCGGGTCGCACGGCCACCACCAGGTCGCCGTGAGACTTGTAGACCTCGCGCTGGCGGTCGAAGTCGATGCCCTCCTCGCGAGCGTAGCAGACGATGTCCCCCACCTGAGGGGCCCGCTCGGAGAGGCGATAGGCCCAGAAGGCATAGCGCGGATCCTGCTCACGTCGGGCCCGAATGGCGCGACGGATGTAGTGAGCATGCCACTCGGAGTATTCGAAGCGGTCCCCCAACCCGGCCTTGCGCATCACGTAGGAGATGAATGCGGCCGACCAGGCCTCATGGGTATCCTTGCCGGTCCAGTTGAGGTTGACGCCCTCCTTCCAGTAGAGCGCCACCCGGTCGGAGTAGACGTCCTCGCTCTCCTTGTGGCCCTGCTGGACGACCTTCGCGCCCACGATGGTCTGGCGACCGAAGTATTCCCACTCCTGGCGGGCGATGGACAGCATGCGATCGGTGGGTGCGTCGGCCACACCCAGAGCGGCGAGCAACAGGCAGAGAAGCAATCGGGTCCGCATGCCGGGCAGTATAGCAAGACAGCAGGCGAGGCGCCAGTCAGCGCAGGCGCTCGAAGCAGTAATCCTCCCCGACTCCGGGGTGCCGCCCGCATCTCAGGAAGTAATCCCGGTATCGAGCCTCTGGCTGACCGGAAGTCAGCACGTAACCTTCGGGCACATCCTTCGGTGCGGGTAGTCGAGGCAGGGCCAGGAACACATGCTCGCGGTCCATCCGACACTGGGCCGCGGCCCCGGCGCTCAACAGGGGGTTGGACCCGACGAGAACCATGACCGCGACCATGGACAGGCACAGGCCATGGACGCGTCGCCCGCCCAGCGGGTGCCCTTCCGGAGCCGGCAGCACGGCTCCAACGAACGTGACAAGGATAGCCAGTACGACCGGGTAGACGACCACGATGAAGCTCGCCGCGAAAGGGGTCAGCAGGGCGCACAAGACGACCGTATAGAGGCCGGCCAGGATGCCCCGGGCAACCCCGAGGGTAACGATCAGCGTCACGGGCAGGGCCCCGAGCGGACTCAGGACCAACAGCCCCGCCAGCAAACCCACCCGGTTGGGAACCACCCCCACGGCCTGACCGGCCACCAGCGCCACGGCCAGCCAGAAAAGCCAGTTAAAAAGGCGTGCTGCCTTCTCGGACAGCACGGCTCGTTCCGGCTCGCCCATCATCCGCCCGGGATGGTGGGTCAGGAACAGCCATCCGACCAGGGACGCAAACACGAGCACCATCGTCAGGAGCGGACGCACCAGGTAGTTTGCCAGTCCCAACAGCAAGGGGGAAGGTGAGAGCCCCCAGAGCCACTGGGCGGCCAGGGTCAGGAAGGGGAGAGCGACCGACAGAGCAAGCAGTCGCTGATAGTGGCCCGGTTGCATGGCCTGGGAATTCGCGCCAGGGGAGAGCCGACCCTGGGCCCGGGGCGCCAGGAGCAGCTGCTATCGCTCCGAGCTCCTCTGACGAGGATCCAGGGCCTGGCCGGGACGCCGTTGAGCTTCTCCTGAACCTGGTCGAGGAAAACGGCCAAACCGCAGGGCGTTCTCAGGTGGGTGTGTCCACCTCGTCCCAGTCCGCCTCCTCGAAACGAAAGAGCCAGTTCAAAGCGTAATGACGCTCCATGACAACGTCCACCGATACCCCGGCTGGTGGCGGCTGATTGTGCAAGCCGGCCTCGCGGGCAGCCCAGTGGAGCCGATAGGTCTCGTCCAGTCCATCCAGGAGCTCGGGGAGGGGCCGAAGGCGAGGCGCTTGGAGCAGACCCTCGCCCTGCTCGCGGACCAGCCGAGCCACCTCCATCGACTCGCAGGTTCCATCGGGCAGGCCTGGATAGTGACCGAGCGCCCAGAGCAAGGTGAAGAGGGCTTCATAGCGCCAGACCATCGACGTGGCCTCCTGCTCGCCGCCCTGTCGAAGGAAGTCTTGCTCCAGGGGGCTGAGGGCCGGGAAGGCGCTGGGAATGACCTTTTCGAACTGCTCCAGGGGCAAGAGGTCACCGGCCAGGATCGACTCCGCGCGCACCGCCACCACGGTCAAGGCCATGGCGCGGCGGGCCACCTCGCCCGGCTCACGCAGCCGAGCCTCCTGCTCCCCCGGCACGGGAGGAAGATGCTCCGGCAGGGCGATGCCGCGGGCAGAGAGCTGACGATGCACGCGCTCCTTGCGCGCCAGGGAGTCGGCCAGGTAAGGGAGGCGGGCCAGCGGGTCCGAGCCGCCTTCGCAGTCCACCAGAGCCCGACCCCAGGGATCGCGCACGCTGCCGTCTGGCCAGAAACAAATTGCGTTGGCCCGCTCCGCCCAGGACTGGAAAGCGGGCAGTTGCGCTGGCTCGACCTCCAGGCTCCAGTGGCTCTGGACCCTCTGGAGGTGGCGCATGGCGGCGTAGACGGTGCTGCTCATCTGCTCCACCCGGGAAAGCATATAGCGGATGAACCCGCTCAGATGACCGGCCAGCTCCGGGTCCTCTCGACCGCGCCGGGCCCGCACCTGCACCGGGAAGTCGGGCTCGGGCAGCTCGGGCAGAGTGCTGTAGACATTGATGGTCAAGGGGCACCTTCAGCGCACGAAGCTGGTAAAGCCGAGCTCTCCCCCGAGCACGGTCAGCGTGCCGGTGGAGCGGTCGAGCACCACCTCGTTGCTGCGACTGCCGCCCGGCCCCGGGTCATTGGTCCACTCGAGCTTGTAGCGAGAGACCCCATCCTGGCTGGTGTAATCCACCCGGGCGCCATTTCCCGCCACCTGCACCAGAGCGTGAAACTCGGCCTGAGGAGCGGACTCCTTCCAGCGATTGGGAGAGTAAGTCTGGTAACCTTTGGGCTGGAAGCTGAGATTGCCATCCAGCTCGACCGCCTGCATCAGCCATGGGTGATCGCCCGGGACCGCCTGGTGGTCGCACAGCGCCACTCGCCCGGGCTCATCCCGGCGAATGTCGTGCGAGCCCTCATCCTGGCGTGCGAACACGTCCATCAGGGTGTGCACCTGGGAGACCACCGTCTCGGCCCGGCGCATCGCTCCAGCGCGGCGAGGATCGTAGAGACCGGGGTTGCTCAGGGAGACCGTTTCCATGCCCTGAGTATGCCTGGCCGGGCTGAAAAGAGTCTGCACTGTCACTCTAACCGAGCAGGTCCCCGGCCCAGAGCCGGTCCACGAAGTCCCGCCAGGGGAGGACCCACACCCGGCCGTGTCGGTCGCTGAGCTGGCGGGGCTCGCTCTCCAGGCAGACCACCAGCCGCTGCCCCACCGGGCCGTCATCGGCCAGCCCCGTCAAACCCCTCAGGTCGGTGTCGTGCACCCGGCTGGACGCCTTGACCTCGATGGCGGCGATCCGGTCCACCAGCAAGAAGTCCACCTCCAGGCCGGTCGAAGTGCGCCAGTAGAAAAACTCGAGATCGCGGCGCCGATAGGACCGATAAGCCAGCAACTCGGTCCAGATCAGCTGCTCGAAGGAGCGGCCAAACTCGGGCGTTCCCAGCCGGGGAGCGCGACGCGAGAGAAAATTGGTCACTCCCACCTCGAAGAGATAGAACTTGTCCGTCTGGATCAAACGCCGCTGACTGGCTCGCCAGGGTTGAAGCGCCGAGCCGAGCAGCGTGTCACTCAGAATCTGGTAGTAGCTCCGGGCCGTCTTGGCAGAAACGGCGCACTCGCGGGCGATGTTCTCGTAATTGATCAACTCTCCGCTGCTCAGGGCCGCCACCCGAAGAAAGTCGGAGAAGGCCGGCAGGTTGCGGGTCAGCCCTTCGGCGGCGATCTCCTCCTTGAGGTAGTCGCCAACATAGCTGGCCAGGTCGTCCAGAGGCCGGGCCGCCAGGAAATGAGGAGGCAGGGTTCCTCGAAGCACCAGGTCTTCGAGGTCCAGCTCCGGCCGGTCATCGAGCAGCTCGCGCAGGCACAATGGTCGCATCTCCCGTCGCCAGGCCCGTCCCCCCAGGAGATTGGCCTGGCCGCGCAGCAGCTTGCGAGGGCTGGACCCCGTCAACAGAAATCGAGCTCCCCGGTTCTCGATCAGCCAGTGAACCTCGTCGAGCAAAGCGGGCACCTTCTGCACCTCGTCGATGACCACCAGGGGGCAGCTCACATAGCGCTCTCTGAGGAGTGCCGGACGCCGCACATACTCAAAGTACACGTCCGTCTGGAGAAGGTCGATGACCTTCACCCCGGGGAGATGGTGACGAATCCAGCTACTCTTCCCGGTCTTGCGCGGGCCCCACAGGAAGACCGACCGGTCGGCCTGATCGGGAAAGACAAACTGGCGGACAATCATTCCCTGAAGGTTCGTTTATCCGGATAATCCGACCTGCAAGCTCAGATTGTCCGAATCGTGTCTCAGAGCACAAGAGTCCGGTACGTCGGCTCACATCCCGAGACCGGGGCGCGGGTGTAAGGTCTCCCGTGGATATGTCCTAAGGACACCAAGAAGGAGAATCTATGCGCAATCCTACGTTCTTTCTCGTCCTTCTCTGGTCGCTCTGGTTGACC
>CAZWUN010000153.1:0-11625 GCA_964637145.1 uncultured Burkholderiales bacterium | reverse complement strand
ATTCGTGAATGGCGTTCCGAAGGGGTGGAAAACTTCAGCCCTGAGTGGGCGGTGCGAAGAGCATCCTGGCTCGATCGGTAACTTGCCCTACAGGGTAGCGCATCCGGGAGGAAATGTCCAGCCTTCCAGATGACCCAGGTCAATCCGCTGGAGGTCGTTGAACCGCTGCGGGTTGTCCCGGGTGTCGTCTCGTCGCCCTGGAGCGCCCGACAGCCACCCCCGTCAGTCAATTTTCAGGGTCGCCAGCTAGGCTGATGACGATGTTGCCTCGATACCTCGATCACTCCTTGAGGTTGCCGCCTTGATCGGCCGGCTGGCCGGGCTCTCCTGGCCGCAGCCGGCTCCCCGGCCCCTGCGCTACGAGCTCGGCACCGGAGCCCGGGTGGACACCACCGATCTCCAGCTCGAGCAAGCCTCGCGCCTGGCCCGCAAGTGCACCCGCGTCCTTCGGAGCGACGGCACCCTGGCCCCGGCCGATTCGGCCAGCAGCCACCAGGTGGCCCTCCGGCTGGCCGCACTGCCCCCCGAAGCCCAGAAGCAGCTCGAGCGGGCTCGCCTGAGGATCGTCGTGCTCGATTCCGACAACCCCCCTCGGGGCGGCTATCCCGGCAAAGTGCTGGGCTCCCCCGACCGCTGGGAGGAGGCTCTGGGGGCCCAATACCATTACCAGCGCAAGGAGATCCTGGTCCCCAAACGGTATCTCGAGGTCCCCTTCAGCGGGGTGGGAGACAGCCTCTTGCACGAGCTCGGTCACGCCCTGTCGGATGCCAAGGTGGTGGATCGCGGTGGGATCCGGACCCTGGACGACGATCCCCGCCTGCTCGAGCTTTTTGAGGCCTATCGCAAGCGTTGCGGCTTCAAGCCACCCGAGCCCAAACCGGGGGGCCACGACTTCAACCAGCCCATGCTTCTCGAGTTCGAGCGTCAGCAGGAGGCCTGGAGCCTCTACGCGGTCACCGAGCCCCGCGAGTATCTCGCTGAGGGCTTCAGCCACCTCCTCAGCGGCGGGGAGAAGAAGGAGAAGCTGGCCAGCCAGGACGGAGAGCTGGTGGAGTACCTGCAGGGCTTCCTGATCGCTCCCACCCGCGGAGGGAGCCCGTTCGGCCTTTGGGATCCTCGTCCAGAGAGACCCTGAGGGAGCTCAGGCTCGAGGCGGAATGCCGGGCAGGTCCTGAAACAAGATCGGCACCCCCTCCTTTTGCAGGGGGGCAGCCAGTCGGTCCAACCAGCCGGCCACCGGCAACAGGGTGCGGTGGGCCTCGATCAGGAGCCAGGAGAGCCAGCTCGAGTCACCCTGACGGGCGTGCTCGGGAGCGTTGTTGGCGATGCGCAGCAGCGATTCGAGCATGTGACGCACCATGCAGTGGCAGCGAGGGTCTCCCAACTGCTCCAGCTCCGCTTCGCAGGCCAGGGCCAGCTCGTGGAAGGTCCCCACCCGGGTGCGGTCGGCCACTCGAGCCAGGTCAGCCGGCTCCACGGTCTCGGGAGCTTGATAAGCAGCCAGGAAAGGCTGCAGCTCGAGGTCCACGAAATCTTCTTGCACCACCATCGAGCCCTGGCGGTTGAGCGGACGGGCCAGGGCGTCCACCAGAAGGGCCAGGGGAAGGCTGCTCAGCTCGAGTCCGATCAGGGCGCAGGAGAGCGGCAGGGAGCGGCCCTGCGTGAGCCGGGCGTAGGCCGGCAGGCGAGCGAGGTTGACCTGGATGGCCTGCCACAGATGACCCGTCAGCATGCCTGTCTGGTCGCTTTCGGCCGTCCCTTCTTCCAAGAGGGGGTCGAAGGATGGTCGCGAAACCCGCGCCCTCATGACCCCTGATGAAGGCCATCGGCCCGTCACCTCGTTTCGCGAGCCGGAGTTATCCGAGCCGATCCCGACCCCCCGCGATGAGGAGGAGGAGCCTGCCCACCGTCCTCACGGGGGGTTCTGGGCCCTGGTTCTGGGCTCACTGGGGGTGGTGTTCGGGGACATCGGCACCAGTCCGCTCTACGCCCTGCAGGAATGCGTGCACGGTGAGCACGCCGTAGCCCCCACGGCGGAAAATCTCTATGGCATTCTGTCGCTCATCTTCTGGGCCATGACCCTGGTGGTTACCTTCAAGTACGTGGCCGTGCTTCTGAAGGCTGACAATCGCGGCGAAGGCGGCATCATGGCCCTCCTGGCCCTGGTTCCCGAAGCCCTGCGTCGGGTCGTGGCCGGACGGATCGGGCCGGTCAGCTTGCTGGTCATCGCCGGTACCGCTCTGCTATTCGGCGACGGGATCATCACCCCGTCCATCTCGGTGCTGTCCGCGGTCGAGGGTCTGGCGGTGGCCGAGCCCGCTCTGAGCCGTTTCGTCGTCCCGGTGACCTGCGCGATCTTGTTCGCGCTCTTCGCCATCCAGAGCCGCGGCACCGGCAGCATCGGCAATCTGTTCGGTCCCGTCATGTTGATCTGGTTCACCGTTCTGGCCGGGCTCGGAGTGCGCCACATCCTGGTGGCCCCCGAGATTCTGGGAGCCCTGAGTCCCCATCACGCCATTGGATTCTTCGTCCACAACGGGGTTCACGGGTTCGCTTTGCTGGGCTCGGTGGTGCTCTGCGTCACCGGTGGCGAGGCGCTCTATGCCGACATGGGGCACTTCGGGCCGCGTCCCATTCGCGTTGCCTGGCTCTATGCCACCTTCCCGGCCCTGGTGCTGTGCTACTTCGGCCAGGGGGCCATGCTGCTCAAGAACCCCGAAGCCAGTAGCAGGGTCTTCTTCTCGATGGTTCCCCAGGGACCGGTGACCTTCGCCCTGGTACTGTTGGCCACAGCCGCCACCGTCATCGCCAGCCAGGCTCTCATCTCGGCCGTTTTCTCACTCACCCATCAAGCGGTGCGACTGGGCTATCTGCCCCGTGTCGAGGTGCTGCACACTTCCCGGCGCATTCAAGGCCAGATCTACATCCCCGTGGTCAACTGGGGTCTGGCCGTATCCTGCCTGCTCCTGGTGGTCCTCTTTAAGCAGTCGAGCAAACTGGCGGCCGCCTACGGCCTGGCTGTGAGCGGTACCATGGCCCTGACCTCGATCGTCTTTTTCTACGTCACCCACTCCACCTGGAAGTGGCCCACCTGGAAGAGCGTGGGCCTGCTTTGCCTCTTCCTCTCCATCGATCTGCCCTTCCTGGGAGCCACCTGCCTCAAGTTCCTCCACGGAGGCTACATCCCCGTGCTGGTGGGTCTGGGGTTCTTCATCATCATGGCGACCTGGGTCAAGGGGCGAGCCCTCCTGGCCGAGTTCTATGCCAGTCGCACCATCCCCCTGGACGAATTCCTGGCCACGCTCGACAACCGCATCAAGGCCCGGATTCCCGGCCTGGGGGTCGTCATGGCCTCGCCCGGGGCGGGAACTCCCCCGGTGCTCCTGCACATCACCCGGCGCTTTCGGGTGCTGCACGAGCAGGTTTTCGTCCTCACAGTCACCAGCGAGGACGTGCCCACCGTGCCCTTCGAAGAACGCGTGGAGGTGGAGGATCTCGGTCAGGGCTTCTACCGGGTGCTGGTGCACTGCGGGTTTACCGATCATCCCAACGTCCCCCGGGCGGTCAAGCAGGCCCAGGCGCGCCTGCTCTTGAGCGAGCCGGCCTCGCGGGTGGTCTATCTGGTCAACCATGAGACGTTCGTGGCCACCGACCGGGGCAAGATGGGCCGCTACCAGGAGCTGTTTTTCGCCCTTTTGTCCCGCAACGCCGTGAACGCCAGCCACTACTTCGGCATTCTACCCGATCAGGTGGTGGAGCTCGGCTCGCGCATCGACCTCTAAAGGCACTGCCACGAAGTCAGACGCTGGTGCGACGCTTGCGGATCAGGACCCCGCCGACCTGAACCCCCTGGTCGGTCTCTCGGACCGAGCTGGCCTCGGAGGCCGGCCCGCTCAGCCGGCCGGGCAGGTCCACTTCGATCAGGCTGTAGGGCTGAGGTTTCCAGGGCGAGTAATCCCCGCAGATCAAGACCAGCCGGTCCTTCTCCGGAGCCATCAGCATGTGGTTGACCAGTTGATCCTCGCCGGCCAGCCGCTGGGGATCGACCCGCGTCAGCAGCTGGCCCCTGGGACTGATGACCACCAGCTGTCCACCGGCGGTGGCACAGAGATTGCCCTGGTTGTCCAGGGCCATCTCTCCAAACTGGCCGGCCCCCAGGCGCAGCTCCAGGCCCGTATCCACCCGGTAGAGCAGCTGGCCCTGGGGAGAGAGCTTGAAGAAGTGCACAGTAGGCTCGGGATACTCGTGCAGCCGGTCGGGGTTCTGCATCAGGGCAGCGCTGAACAGGTTGCCCTGCTCATCCTGCAGCACCGGGGCAAAACCGCAGGCGCCCAGCCCGAATGGCTCGACGTAGGTATGGCGCCACTTCTCCTGGCCGGTGGTGGAATCGAGGGCCACCAGCGCCCGGCTGATGTTGCCCAGGTAGAGCTGGCTGCCGTCCAGCGATTCGGAGGGGGCATACCAGGAGAGATGGTAGGAGTCCTTGCGCTCCCAGCGCTTCTCCCCCCGCGCGTCGAAAGCAAAGAGCCGCTCATCGCGGGTGTGCACGTAGAGCCCCCCGTCCCGGGCCGGCGCCAGGCGCAGGGGAGAGGTCTTGCGGCCGGGCTCGCCGGGGATCTGGAGCAGAGTGCTGGTCTGGCCGGTGACCGGATCGAAGCTCTGGATCTGGCCGGCCTCGTTGCCAAAAATCAGTTTCCCATCCGGGGTGGGCAGGAGCTCGCTGGAAATGGGAGACTCGGCCGAGAAGGAGCGCTCCTCCACCCCGTCGCGCAGCACCACCAGGCCGGCTCCTTCCTCGCGGGTGTAGACCAGCCGGTCCTGGACCATCACCGAGTCGCCATCCGACTTCTGGCTCAACGATCGGGTGGCCAGGGGAGCCAGGCTGCGCGCATCCAGGGCCAGCCAGCCCTGGTCGCCCATCAGCTGGATCCGCCCCGCGCTGTCCAGCCGGGGCTCATGCGTAAGGTTGCCGAGGGGCACCGTCTGGAGGCGCTGGGGAAGCCCCTCGGAGGCCAGCATGCGGGTGGCCTGGCTCAGCTCGGGCCGGGGCAGGTCCTGGCCCAGCAGGGCAAGGTCCGGCTGGTCCTCGACCTGGGCCGGAAAGGCGGGGCGCTGGGGCAAGGAGCTGGAGGCTGGCAGGGGGCGGAGTATCACGATTGCGAGTTTGCCGCAAACCCCCTAAAGGAATCTGAAAGTCAGGAGCCCATGGGCTTTCCATCCGAGGCCCGGTAGAAGAGCTCCAGGCCGGAGCCTTTGGCGGTGACGGCCAGGTGGCCGGGAGGCATGAGGCCGCCCCGGTCGGCCAGGAAGACCAGGTTCTTGCCGGCTTGCCGGGGGTGCTCCTGGATGAAGTCGTTGACCAGGTTGCTCAGCGCCCTGGTGGTCAAAGGCAGCGCCCGGGCTCCTTGCGGGATGAACAGGTTGCGGCGCGAGGGAAAGTGGAGGTTGCCGTCCAGCACGTAAGGCGTCTTGCTGGCTGCCATGGTCGATTTGTTCTCCTCGATGGCGCTCTGGATGTCTCGAAAGGAGGCGGTGGTGTCCAGGTCGTCGGGGTTGTTCGGCTTGAAGCCTCCGGCCGCGAGAGGAGCGCTGTAGAGGGGGATGGCGTTGATCATCGGGGGGAGGGTCCTTTCGTCGTGCTCTGTGTGCATTCTGCCATGGCGGTCTTCAAAAAACCTTGACCGAAGGCATGCCCGACCCGACCCCGAATCCTCATTTCATGAGAGTTCTCGTGCTGGTCCTCTGCCTGGCCCTGTGCGTGGCCGCCCAGACCGTCGTCTACACCCGGGATGGCAGCGCCATCACGGTCGAGACCAACGACACTCCCCCGCCGCCGGGCGGCAACGCCAAATACCAGAGCGCCCTGGCCAGGGCCGAGAGCCACGGCGGGTTCGAGGTCGACCCTCCCGCCACTGGCTCCAACTGCGTGGGCTGGGCCCTCAACGGCGGGGTGGGGGTCATCGACCCCAGCCAGGATGCCATCTTCTCCGAAAGCAACGGCCTGGTGGAGCAACCCGGCGAAAGCGCCGAGATCGGCGACGTGATCGGCATCGGCTCGGAAGAGTCCATCAGCCACGTGGGGCTGGTGATCTCTCGCGACAGCCAGACCGGCGAAATCGAGTACATCAGCAAGACCGACGATGTGGGCGGGGTGGTGGTGGATCGCATCAAGCCCGATCCCGGCGTGCACGTCTATCGCAAGGCTGAGGGCTCGGCCAAAGACGACCCGGCCATTCAGGATGCCCGCTACGAATACAAGGACGCTTACCTCAAGTGGCAATCGGCCGAGGACAAGGACGCCGCCCTCAAGACCCTGCAGGAGAAAGCGCGCGCCCTGGCCGCAAAGCTCCAGGCCTCCGACAGGTCCCTGCGGGCGACCCGACCCGCCGTTGCCAGCCCGCCGGCCGGCGATGCGCGCAGAACGCCCGAGCCGAACCTGCTGATCAATCCCCACGCCCGCCCGACGGTGCCGCCCACCTGCCCGCCCGGCGGGCACTGAGCGGATTCAGCTCTCTTTCAGATCCCGCGATTAGCATGGCCGGGTATGCACGTCCGACGCATGGAGCTTCCCCTCACCGTGCAAAGCCTGGATGTCTCGGCCACCGGGCGCCTCAGCTATACCTGCCAGGACTCCGAGCGCACCCTGGCGGCCAGCGACGCCGTCGAGCTCTCGTTGCCCCGTCGCGAGGACCACTTCTTCTACTCCTCGCTGGCCTCAGCCGACGGTGGCAGGCTCTATGTCACCGACGCGCGCGACAAGCGCCTGGTGGCGGTGCAGGACGGGCGCGAGGCCTGGTCGGTGCCGAGCAATGAGCAGGCCGGCAACCTGAGCACGCTGGTGGAGACCCCGGAGGGGAACGTCTTCTTCTCCGGCGCCAACTTTGCCAAGCTCGTCTCCCCCCGCGGGGACATCCTCTTCGAGGGCCAGTCGGAGCGCTTTCAGGCCCACACCGGGCACTGCTCCTTGCTCGGCCCGGACGGCTCGGCCTACCTGGGCGGCATCGACGGGCTGGAGAAGCTGGGCGGCTGGTTCGCTCCCTCTCCCGGGGACCACGTCATCAGCGAGCTGGCCGCCTCCAGCACCACTCTCTACGCGGCCGCCTTCGGGCCCCAGCTGGGCCTGTTGCTGGCCCTCGACCCGGCCACCGGACGCGAGCTCTGGCGCCATCCGACCGGTTTCAACCGGGCCATGATCCCGGCCGTGATGTCGGACGGGCGCGTTCTGGCGGCCGATCAGGAAGGCAGCCTGAGCTGCCTGAGCCCGGACGGCCAGCTGCTCTGGAGCCTGAAGCTGGACGACCCCACCGCTCAGACTCTTTTCACCGAGCCCCTGGAGAAGGCCGTGCCCACCAGCCCGGCCCTGGACGCGAAAGACAACATCTACATCGGCTACGGTCGCACCATGCTCTGCTTTCAGCCCGATGGCACCCCGCTCGGCCGGATCGAGCTTCCGGCCGCCCAGGAGCCCTGTCAGCGACCGCGGCTGGCCCCCGATGGCACGCTCTATGTCCACGACGGAGAGCGCGGCGTGATGATCCTGGATGCCCCCTCCCTTCTGTCCATCCAGCGCGAGCAGGGCGCCGCCAGCGTCAAGGTCGAGGGCGGTCAGGTGCTGGTGGGCGGAGTCCGCCTGCCCGTGCGCCGGGTCTCGCGTCCCGGATGATGCGAGCCGGCTGGCTCTTGCTGGCCCTGCTGGCCTGGAGCTGCGGGCTCCCCCTGGAGACCGTCCAGGCCGAGCTGCGCCACGTGCGGCTCGATCTCTCTCCCACCCCGGACCTGCGCGAGTCCTTCCGCCTCGAGCTGTGGCCCGATCCCCCCGGGGCCCTGTGCGAGGGGAAGATCGCCCTGGGCCCGGAGGTGGTCCGCCTGCACCAGAGGCTCACCCAGGAGGAGCTCGCCTGGCTCGTGCGCGCCCTCGACCGCGAGGGGGTGGCCGCCCTGCAAGACGGCGATTCGGGCCAGCCCGAATCGCAGGTGCTCTACACCCGTCTGGAAGTGGACTTTCAGGGCCGGACCCGGGTCTCCAGGTGGCGCGGACTGCCCCCGCCCCAGGCCCGGGTGGCCGAAGTGCTGCTCTCTTCAGCCCTGGGACCCACCCTCAGGCAGGGTCTGGAGGCGGTTCAGGAGCGGAAGGCCGAGCTGAATCGCTCCCCTTCGCCCGGCGCCAGGCCGCCAGGGCCTCGCTAGCAAAACCGGGCGCCCCCTGGATGTCGCTCAAGCGCATGCGCTCCTGACCATCCGCCGTCAGCCAGCGGTACTCGACCGGATGGTGGCCCGAGTCGCGTTCTTGAGGGCTGACCACCTCCTCCACCCGGACGATCTCCTGGAACAGGACCAGCTCGCTGTCCAGCCAGCAGGTGAAGCGGAAGCGGGCCAACCCTCGTTCCCCCACGAACTGGGCCAGTTCCACCGCATCGCCGAAAACCAGCTCCATCACGACCGTGGCCAGGCAGATCCAGGCGGCCGGCAGCCAGAGCCAGGTCAGCGAGAGCGGCAGGCTTCCCCAAAGGTGGGCGGCCAGATGCGAGCCGGCCCAGATCAAGGCTCCCAGCCCCAGGCCCACCACGCTGCTGCAGCCCAGGGCAAAGCCGGGATCGATGCGCCGGCGCAGGGGCAGATCGGGCGGCGCCACCGGGTAGCTCGAGAACAGCACCGGGCCGATGGAGGCCGGGGCGAGCGGAGGGGGGAGGCGCGAGAGGCGGCGCAGCGAGAGCCGCAGGCCCAGGTATCCCAGCCCCACCAGCAGCCATCCCAGCAGCAGAAAGCGATTCTCCCGCAGCAGGCGGAGCCATCCCTGACCGGCCGAGGGAGCCATCTCATAGGGCCCCAACCGGGCCCCCTCGGTCAGCTGGGCCCGGCTCAGACGCACCGTGGTGGGCTGGTAGCCGGGGCACTCCAGCAGCAGGATCCACTCACTTGCCGAGGGCTCGACCTCCAGCGTCAGCCTCTGCTGGGAGGTGCCCAGTCGTTCCGCCGGGCCGGCGCCAGCGCCGACCCGATACACCTCCACCTGGGAGGGCCGGGTGTCCAGCCAGAAGCGCACCGTGCGCGGCAGCTCCAGCTCGGGCTGAGCGCTGGCGCAGGCCAGCAAGAGGAGCCACAGGGTCACGACGCGGCGCAGCATGCTGAGGGAGATTCTGGCCCGGGACGGATGTCCCCCTTTCCGAGCAATCCCGGTTGCCCCACGCCATTGCGTGGGCATGCCCACTCCCGGTCGTGGGGCACCGCTACGCGTCCCCAGCCGGTCCCGCGGAACTAAGCCCTGCCCTGACGGCGCAGCAGAAAGTCTCGCACCTCGTCGGGGTGGCTCACGCGCAGGCGGGCATCGAGCTCCAGGCATCCGGTCAGCAGCCGGGCCAGCTCAGGGTCGGCCTGCTTCAGGTTCAGCTCCCGCTCTGCCCCCATCAGCTCCTGACGATAGCGCGTCAAGGCCTCGGAACGCTCCATGGAGTCGAGCGAGAGACAGAACTCCTCGCTGACGCGGGGGCGCTGGCCGGTCAGGAGAAAGTGCCCGGTCGCCCCCAGCCCGTAGACGTCCCAGACCCGGCCCTGCTCCAGGCTGGGAAGCTCGCGTTCCAGGGCCTGCTCGGGGGCCATGTAGCCCGGCGTGCCCAGGTGCCCGAGCTCCTGGCCCAGGTAAGCGGCTTTGCCGAAGTCGGCCAGGAACAGGTGCCGGTTCTCGTCCACCAGCACGTTGGAGGGCTTGATGTCGCAATGACAGATCCCCAGCGTCTCGTGCAGGGAGATGAGCCCTTCGGCGATCTGCTGCAACCATTCGGCCACCTGCTCGGCCGAGGCGTCGGCGAAGCGGGCTTCGCCCAGCGAGCCCGCCAGGCGGGGCATGACCAGGAAGGGTGGGTCGTGGTCGAGCCGGGCGTCGTGCAGGGTGACGACCCGTGGCAGCCGGTCGGCCCGGTCGAGCCACTCCAACTCGGTCCGGGCCACCACCGGGCGCTGGAAGACTTTGACGGCGTACTCGTGCCCCGTCTTCTCGTGACGGGCCTCCCAGACGACCCCGTAAATCCCCCGCCCCAGTTCTCGCCGAAGCTCGTAACCGGGAATCTTCACCCAAAGACAATTCTACCTGGAGGTCTGGCGGGCCTCGCAACGGTCTCGAACCGCCTGCAGGCGGTGCCTGGTGCGCACCAGGGCTGACTCCTCGCCGCGGCGCTCGTAAATTTCAACCAGGCGCTCCAGGTCGCGGCGCAGGGCCGGCCCGGCCAGGGCACCTCGCGCGCTGGCCTCCAGCTGGCAGATCTGGGCTTCCTCGTGCAGGCTCGCGGCCACCTTGCTCTCTCCCACGGCTCCGTACAATCCAGCCAACTGCTTGAGGTATCCTCCGCGCAACAGATCCGAATCCGGCTTGCGGCCGCAATCGAGGAAGAGCGACAGGGCATACCAGCCACCCGCTTCCTGTCCGCTCCTTTCCAGCGACCGGGCCAGAGCCCGGGCCGGGTCCGCCAGGCTCTCATCGGTGGGCAGCGCCCGCTCGAGCCGAGAGCTGAAAGCTTCCCTCCGAAGGCTGGCCGCCTCCGGGTCGCCCACCTCGGCCGCCAGCCGTTCCTGCAGGCTGACGCGACGCTCGCCGGGCGGGGCCAGCTCGACGGCCCGGCGCAGCAGTCCCACCGCCTTCTCCGGCTGAGCGTAGAGGAGAAAGAACTCGCCCGCGCGCTCGAAGACCGAGGCCACGTCCGGGTAGCCCGAAGCGCAGGCGGGAACCAGCCGGTCCAGCTCTTGGCTGCCTCCGCGCAGCCGGATTTCGGCTTCCACCGTCTTCACGGCCTGGTCGAGGTGCTCGGCCACGTCCATGGCCCGATAGGACTCGCGGTAGAAGTCAGCCAGGCGCAGTCGTTGACCCAGCGTGTAGATGTCGCCCTTGCCGTGGCTGCGCTCGGCCTCCTTGAGGAACTTCTTCAGAAAGTACTCCTGGCGCTCGGGCCCCTCGGCCGGCTTCTGGCGGTAGGCCTCGGACCAACCCTCGATCGATTGGGAAATGAAATCGATGAGGCCATGTCCGACCCGATCCAGTCCGGCTTCAACCTGTTTCAGGCGCGGGGCGCCCGCCAGCAATCCCCCCGCCAGCAGTCCGGCCCCCAGCCAGGGGCTCACCGAGGCGGCGGTCACCAGGCCGGATACAGTCAGGCCTCCGGCCAGCGCGTCGCGCCAGATCGGAACGGGGGCGGGCTCGGCCGGAGACTCCGTTGCCATGGCTTTCCGGCCGCCCTGTGGCTCCTTCCAGGGGGGGTGCAGCCGGACTTCTTCTCGCTCCACCC
Organism: uncultured Burkholderiales bacterium; assembly: GCA_964637145.1. Classification (GTDB taxonomy): domain Bacteria; phylum Vulcanimicrobiota; class Xenobia; order Xenobiales; family QWHO01; genus QWHO01. The sequence goes on along the minus strand of CAZWUN010000153.1, from coordinate 352 downwards.
GGTCGGACACGACCGGCCCGGTGGCAGGCGTGGCCACGGCCATCCACCGGGACGGTGGAGGCTGGGCGAAGGGATCGATTCTCACAGGTTGATCGGGTTCAGAGGCGAGGCCGGATTGAGCATGCTCAGGGGGGAGGCGGGATTGGCCGGGTTTGCCAGGTTGCTGCTCCAGTCATCGTCGCTGCCACGGGCGCTGGCTCGCCAGCCGGAGAGCAGGCCGATGGGGCGGCTGTACTCGTTCGGCGTGAAGCCGAGGCCGTGCAGCACCGTGCGGATGCGATGCTCGTAGAGATAACCGCCCGCTTCCTCGAAGCGCTCCTGCAGTTCGCCGTACTCGGCCAGCACGCGGTCG
>CAZWUN010000152.1:0-11651 GCA_964637145.1 uncultured Burkholderiales bacterium | reverse complement strand
GAAAGCCGTAACGAAAGCCGTCAACCATGTAGAAGATGGGGTTGAGCAGGCTGAGCTGCTGCCAGGGCTGCGGCAGCAGCTTGATGGAGTAGAACACGCCCGCAAAGTAGGTCAGGGGGGTGAGCACGAAGGTGGGGATGATGCTCACGTCATCGAACTTCTTGGCGTAGATGGCGTTGGTGAAGCCCATCAGGCTGAACACCAGCGAGGTCAGGAAGATGAAGACCAGCACCAGCCCCGGATGCTGCACCGGCATGCGGGTGAAGAAGAGGGCGATGCCCAACACGATGACCCCAACCAGCAGGCCCCGGATGACCCCGCCGGCGGCGTAGCCCGCGATGATGAGCCAGTTGGGGATGGGGGAGATCAGGATCTCCTCCACCGAGCGCATGAACTTGGCCGAGAAGAACGAGCCCACCACGTTGCTGAAGCTGTTGGTGATGGTGGCCATCATGATCAGGCCGGGGGTGATGAACTCCACGTAGCTGAACTGGCCGAAGGCCTGGATGCGGTTGCCCAGAAAGCCCCCGAAGACCACGAAGTAGATGGCCATGGTGACGGCCGGGGGCAGCAGGGTCTGGCTCCAGATGCGCAGCACGCGCACGGACTCTCGCCGGGCGATGGTCATGAAGGCGTTGTACTGCTGCGCCGGTGTCATTTCTTGCCGACCAGGCTGAGGAAGAGCTCCTCCAGGCGGTTACTGCGGGGACGCATGCTGCTCACCTCGATGCCTCGCTCGCTCAAGGCTGAGAAGACCTCGTTGAGGCGCTGCTCGCGGGCCACGTCCACCTCCAGGGTGTGCGGGTTTTGGAGGCGCACGCTGAAACCGTTCAACTCGGGGGCTTCGGTCAGCTCGCCGGGCAGGTCGAGGTAGAAGGTCTGCAGGTTCATCTGGGCCAGCAGCTCGCGCACGCTGCACTTTTGCAGCACCTCGCCCTTGTCGATGATGGCCAGGTTCTGGCACAGGTTCTCGGCTTCCTCGAGGTAATGGGTGGTCAGGATGATGGTCGTGCCGGAGCGGTTCAGCTCGGTCAGGTAGACCCACATGGAGCGGCGCAGCTCGATGTCGAGCCCGGCCGTGGGCTCGTCCAGGATGAGCAGGCGGGGCTTGTTGACCAGGGCCCGGGCCAGCATCAGGCGGCGCTTCATGCCCCCCGACAGGTTGCGCACCGGCTCGTTGCGCTTCTCCCACAGCTCCAGAGCTTTGAGATGGCGTTCGGTGCGTTCTTTCGCCTCGCTCAGGCCGACTCCGTAGAACCCGGCCTGGAACATCACCGTGTTGAAGACCGTTTCGAAGATGTTGAAGTTGAACTCCTGGGGAACCACCCCCAGCTGAGCTTTCAGCAGCCCGAGCTGGGTATCCAGGTCGTAGCCGTAGACCTCCACCTTGCCCGAGGTCTTGTTGACCAGGTTGGTGAGGATGCCGATCAGCGTGGACTTGCCCGCCCCGTTGGGCCCGAGCAGCGCGAAGAAGTCGCCCTCAGCCACCTCGAGATCGATCCCCTTGAGGGCTTCCAGGCCGTTGGGGTAGACCTTGCGCAGCTTCTGGACTTGTAGGGCGAGCACTAGGCTTCGGTGGGGGTGAGGGTCTTGAGCGAGAGGGCGTGGATGGGGCCCTTCATCTCCTCGGCCAGCACCTGGTAAACCAGCTTCTGGCGCTCGATTCGGCTCTTGCCCTCGAAGTCGGGCGAGACCAGCCGGAGGTTGAAGTGCGACTCTCCGGTTCCGGGCGAGGAGGCGTGGTGGGCGTGATGGTGGGAGACGTTCTCCAGCACCAGCTCGTGCACATCGAGGGCGGCACGGAGCTTGTCTTCGATCTTCTGGGCCACGGTCATCGCCTGAGCTTCTCGCACCGGGCCCCGGCTCCTCTACAGCTTGCGGCGGTGCAGGCGGTAGAAGGAAACCCGGTGGACCTCGCTGGGGGGCAGGTAGCGATTCAGGTCGACTTCCACGTTCATGGTGATGTCGCGCACCTCGACGCTGTGACTCATGCTCCCGTTGGTCTGGGCGTGGGTCTGGATGTAGTCGTAACACGCCTGGGCCAGCTCTGCCTTGGCCGACTCGATGGTTGCCATCAGGGTATTGTACTCCGCCTGCAGGGCAGCGCGCTCGGCCGAATGATCCTCCGACTCGTCTTCGGGAGTGGTCGGATCGTCCTCCACGTCCACCAGGGTCGCAAGCTCGGCCAGGATTTCGTTGGTGCGGTTGGCCATCTCGGCCAGGTTCACGGCCTGGTTCATGATGGCCTGTTGCTCCGGGTTGGTGCCGTAAGACTCCCAGTTGGAGTTGATGGGAATCCCGCCCTCCATCGAAGCCGAGGTCGCCACGAAATCATTCACCCAGGTGTTGATGGTCTCCAGGCTCTGGGTGGGCCCGGGCGAGAACTGCTCTCCGGTGGTCTCCGAGGGAAAGCCCTGGCTGGGGTCAAAGCCAAAATCCAGCGGGTGAGGGCCACCCGGGTACTGCCCCATGACCCGGCTGGTCGAGCTGGCCGTAAAGCTGAGGTCGCCCGCAGTGGCATCATGGACGAAGGTGACCTGCTTGAGATCGGCGTTGCCCCTGGCGGCGTCGGGCGAGTTCACCACGCTGTTGCCCACCACCGTCACGTTGCTGGCGCTCAAGTTGCCTTCGCTGTAGAGAATGCCCTGGAAGTAGTTGCCGCCCCCCTTCACGGTCAGGTCCTGCCCGGCCAGCACGGCTACCTTGTTGCTGCCATCCAGGTTGGTGCCGCCTTCCAGGTTGACATTGCCGGTGCACACGATGGCCCCGCACCCGCGCACTCCGCCGAAGACCTCCAGGTTGCCGTCCACCACCAGGAAGGCGTTCTGCATCTCCACCGAGCCGTTGTAGCGCAGGTTTCCTCGGAAGAAGTAGATGGCGTTCAGTGTCTGCGAGCCCAGGTTGGCGGCGTGGATGCCCACCACGCCGGGCTTGAGCACGCCTGGAGCCGACTCCACCATGGCCAGGTAGTCCTGGAGCCTGACGTCGGGCAGGTCGGAAACGCCGTACTGGGGTTGAATGCCGCCCCGCACCACCGAGGGCGGGGCGATCTCGATCGGGCCGTTGGAGCGCGCGAAACCGGTGATCAGGGTGGACAGTTCGGCGGGTGTGTCGCTGGCACGCTCGATCACGACCCCCTCGGCCGAGTTGGCCACCACGTGGCCGGGCCGGTCGTCGCGTCCGGACCGGAAGGTCTCGGCTGAGGACGTTCCTTTGACCACCAGGGGGTCGCGCGAATGGATCTTGCCCGAGGTGGCCAGGCCGAACGGGAACGGAGGGTGCTCGATGAGCGCCTCGATGGTCACGGTACGGCCGCGGCAGAACCCGGTGGCCAGGGCGTGCACCATGCCCGGGGGCACTGTGCGCCCGAGAGCGCCCGCCGAACGGCTTCCGTCCAGGTTGTTGACCGAGTGGGCAAAGCCCGTGCCGCTCCGGAAGGTCACCAGGTGGTAGGCCTGCCCGTCGGGGGCTTCGCTGGCCGCCGTCACCCGACCGCGGATCTCCTCGGTGCCGAGGGTGCCATAGGTCTCGCTCTGAGAAAGCCGGAACAAAAGCTCGTTGAGGGCCGTTTCGGCCTCCGAGAGGGCCAGGGCAGAGTTGTAATCGCTCTGCACGAAATTCAGCGTGGTCGTGTAGAGCGCTACTGCAGTTGCGGCCAGGGTCGTGAGCAGCAACACGACGGCCAGCACGGTGGCCAGCGAGGCTCCTCGGCGCCGGCGGTTCACCATCGAATGCTCCGGGGCGTCACCCGCACGTCCATCGAGAAGAGCTCGTTGCGCACCGCTTTGACCTCACAGGTCAGGGAGATCAGCAGGGGAGGACGGATGGGGCTGGCCGGAAAGCCGTCGGCGTCCTGAAAAGACAGCTGCGAGACGTTGCGGATCACGGTTCGCTCCGTGCCATTGGTGCTGGTGACGGCTGCCTCCAGGTCTTGAGGGCTCAGCACAGGCGGATTGGCCGGGTCGAAGAGGTAGCTTCCGCCGGTCCAGTGCTTGGATCGAGCCGTGCGGGCCACCGGGTCGTAGAAGTAGATCTGGAAGTAGCTGGCCAGGTTGGGGTCGCCGGCGGCATTGAAGGGCGCCTCGTTCTGGCTTGGCACCCAGGAGATGGCGGGCGGGTCCTCGAGCAGGGTCACCGTCTCGAGCTCGGTGTTGAGCAGCCCCTCCTGGATGCGCTGGCGAAACAGCGTGACGCACTGCTGCGCCTCCGAGGCAGCCGCTTCGCTGCCAAAGAACATGGCCGAGGGAGCGAGCAGCCCGAGGATGAGGCCGAGCACGACCAGCATCAGGAAGGCCACCGTCATGACTTCGGCCAGCGTGAAAGCGCGTCGTCTCATCCGTCACGAAAAGCCGTGGCGCGGGTGACGTGCAACCTGACCTCGCCGCGCTCGCGCCAGCGTACCTGGACTTCCACCATTCGGGCCAGATCCATCACCGTTCCGTCCGAGGCCGTGGCCGGGGTGATCAGCACTTGCTGCTCGTAGATGGTGCGATTGACCTCGCGAGGAGGGAGCGTTCGGTCGGAGAGCTTCTCGAAGCCCTGGGCGCGGAGATCTTCCAGTGTTTCACGCGCCAATGCCGCGGCCTGGTCGCGATGTCCCGCTGCCCGCAGGCCAAAGATCGTGGCCGGGATGACTCCGAGCAAGACAACCGAGACCATGGACAGGATCAGCACCGAGATTACCAGCTCGGCTAAAGAGAAACCCCGTCTCCCCACGTCCAACATGGTAGCACAGAGCCTGAAGGGAATCCATTTAAAGCGGGCAGAAGGTGTCCCCATGAAGCTGTGGCTGGCGGCAACCCTTGTTGTAGGCTTGCTCATCGTCCAGTTGTGGCCTCGCCCGCTTCTCGATCCGGGCCAGGGCTACTTCGTGGCCACCAGCCCTGCGGGGGCCGAGGTTTACCAGAAGGCTCCCGGGCTGATCCTCACCCGCCAGGGGACCACCAGCGTCACCCAGTGGAGTCTGGTGGGCCGAGCTCCCGGCCCGCTCTTGATGAGCCCTTCGGAATCCCACTGGACACTGCGATTCACCCTGTGGGGTTGGCGCGAGCGCACCATGGACCTGGCCCGGGACCGGTTCGACTCGGCACGCCGCTGGCCCGAGCCGGTTCAGCTCCAGCCGGCGGTGCCGGTGCTGGTCCCGCTGGTCTACCTGGCGCGCGACTACGGCTACCTTCTGGCGGCGCTGGGAGTGGTCGCGTGGGTCGGACTGAGCCAGGCGCGCGAACGGCGCCAGGCTCGCGCCAACGAGGCCCGGCTGGCCCGGGGCGAGCTCTCTCCTGGCGCCATCCTGCACGGCTATCGGCTGGAGGCTCTGCTGGGCCAGGGGGGCATGGCTCGGGTCTTTCAGGCCCGGCGGGTCGACTCGCCCCGCTCCGAGCCGGTTGCGCTCAAGGTTCTCTTCCGCCAGTTGGGCCAGGAGGACGAGGTTCGCCGCGAGGTCCAGATCGCCCGCAATCTTCGTCACCCCCGCCTGGTGCACTTGCTCGACTGGGGGGAGTCGGCCGGGTATCCCTACGTGGTGTGGGAGCTGGTCTCGGGTCAGACGCTGGAGCGGCGCCTGGAGCAAGGGCCGGTATCCCTCGACCAGGCCCTGGAGTGGGCCTGCGGCGTGGCCGAGGGGCTGGCCTACCTCCACCGTGCCGGGATCGTTCACCGGGACGTGAAGCCTTCCAACATCATCCTCACGCCCACCGGAGTGCGCCTGATCGATTTCGGCATCGCCGCCCGAGCCGACCTGGCCGAAGCCACTCTGGCCGGCCTGGCTCCCGGGACGGCCGGCTACACCCCCCTGGAGCAGTGGCACGGGCAGGCGGTGTGGCAGAGCGACCTGTTCGCGCTGGGGGCCATGCTCTACCGGCTTCTGGCCGGGCGCCTGCCCTACGAGGCTCCCGGAGTGCCCTGCCTGCTGGCTCGCCAGCAGGCAGGGGAGTATCCCGCCCTGGGACCGGAGGTGCCCGAGCCCGTGGCCCGGCTGGTCGCGCGTTTTTTGAGCCGAGACCCGCAAGAGCGGGCCACCGAGCCGGACGAGCCGCTGGCCTGGCTTCAGAGCTTGAGAGCCGACAGGGCTTCGCCCAGCTCGGCGGCCGAGTAGCGTCCCTCCGGGCTCTTGTCCAGCAGCCGCAAGGCGATCTGCTCCAACTCGGGCGAGAGTCCGGGTTGGAGGTCCGAAGGGGCCGGGACGGGCTCGGTCACGTGGGCGACGATCACCTCGATGGGATCGCCCTGGAAGGGCGGGCGGCCGGTGAGCATCTCGTACAGGATGCAGCCGACCGAATAGAGATCGCCCCGGCCGTCGGGGGGGAGGTCGCCGCCCACCTGCTCGGGGGGCATGTAGGCCGGGGTGCCCAGCGTGGTGCCGGTCTGGGTGATGCGGGGGTAGTGGCCTCCCCGGGCCAGTCCGAAATCGGCCACCCTGAGGGTGGTGCCGCTCATCATCAGGTTTTCGGGCTTGAGGTCGCGGTGAAAGACCTGGCGCTGGTGGGCGTAATCGAGGGCCTGGCATAGCTGCAGCAGGGTCTGGCGGATCTCGGCCGGGGACATGCCCGAGGCAATGCGCTCGGCCAGATTGCCCCCTTCGACCAGGTCCATGGCGGTCCAGAGCCGGCCATACTGCTCGCCGCGCTCGTAGTAGCTCACGATATTGGGATGCTTGAGCGTGTCCGAGCACAGGCCGACCTCGCGCAGGAAGCGCTCGCGCAGCTCGGGGTCCTGGCTGGAGGCCTCGCTGAGGATCTTCAGGGCCCGATACCGCCCTGTGGAGCGGTGCCGGGCCCGGTAGACCTCGGCCATGGCGCCTTCCCCCAGCTTGTCCTCCAACTCGTAAGGCCCGATCCACCCGCCTGGAAAGACGCCTGCTCGCTCTTGTGCCTGACGCTCCTGGTACTGCTGGCGGCGCCACAGGATGGCTGCCGCGATGGCGCACAGGGCACCCAGGGCCGGGAGAGGCCAGCGCAGCGGAGCAAAGCCAGCGGGTTGGAGCGCGACCGGACCGCTGGTCGGGAGCGGAACGTCGACCTGAGCCCGCCAGCCGGGGAGGGTCAGGAGGTAGCTTCCGGGTTGGAGCAACAGGGGACATGTCCCCAGCGCGGTGCCCTCGCGGCTGGCGACCCTGGCACCGGGCGGCTCGGAGAGCACCAGGCCTGAAGATTGCACATCGGGCTGTTTCATCAGGCTGTCCAGGTCGGGGACTTTGATCGGGGCTCGCTCGTTGTAAAGCTCCAGCGCTCGGGCCTCCTGACGGCTCCGGCCCCACTGGGCTGCGACCAGGTGCAGGGCCGGGAGGATCACGGCCAGGGCGGCCAGAGCGATGAAAAGCCTGCGCATCCTGAACCTCAGGTTCGGTCGAAGAGCGGGGGGACCCTGGTTGGCAAACATCGGGCCGGACGCTGTCGTGCATCCGGCCCGCGAAAGACTGGCCGCCCTGCGGACTCAGCGCAGGTCGACCACCCGGTTGCCCCGGCGGACCTGGACGGCGCGCCCGTTGCGGTAGAGGACGTTGTTGTGCCACCCGTTCTGAGGGCACCCGTTGCCGTAGCCGTTGTTGACCGGGTTGGCGTAGCCCTGAGTGTTTGCGGGGTAGTAGCTGCCATAGCCTTGATTGTAGGGATAGTAGCCGTTGTTGACAGGGTTGGCGTAGCCCTGATTGTTCTGGGGATAGTACCCGTTGACCGGGCTGGCGCACCCTTGATTGCCGTTGTTGACCGGGTTGGCATAGCCCTGATTGTTCTGGGGGTAGTAGAGCTGCGGATTGTAGGGAGTGTATCCGTTGGCCGGGTAGCCGTATCCGTAGCCCGTCCCGTTCCAGGCCGGGTAGCCCAACTGCACGTTGATGCCCGTTCCCGGGATGGGAATGCTGAACTGGGCGCTGGCCGGAGCCGCTCCGAGCAGGAGCAGGGCGGCCGTCACTGCGAGCAGGGTTTTCTTCATCGTCATCACTCCTGTTTGATCGTCTGATCAGAATTTTCCGGCTTGTCTGTTTGCCTCCTGGCATCTTGTCTAAAGCTTTCCTAAAGTTTGCGAGCCTTTCGCGCCGGCGAAAGATCGGCGAAAGATCCACCCGTTACGGTGGTCCCATGACTATGATCAATCCCGTCCACCCCTCCGCTTTCCGCACCACGACCTCGACCAGGTCCACTTCGGACTCAACCGAACACGCCCATATCCTGCAGCGCGAGAGCTTCATCGGGAGCGTTCCCGGTCCGGACTTGCTGCTGCGGGTCAGGCCCGAGATGCTCCAGGAGCAGCAAAAGGCTTTCGCGCTGAAAGCAGCCCTGGACATCCTCAACGGCGCCGGGGTCAAGACCGATTTCGGCTACGTCGATGACACCGCTCCCCCCAATGCTCCCATCACCCTGACGCAGATGTCCGAGCCGCTCCTGCCCTGGATGGAGCAGGTATCCAGGCTCCCGGGGGTGCAGGGATTGCGCCTCGATGGCCCGGACGTCCACGTGACCCCCACTCAGGACTACCGGGGACGAGCATTTGCCTTGCTCATTCGACCCGAGATCGACGGCTATCGCGTGGTCGTGGAGGGCCCCAAGCAACCGTCCGAGCAGCGAGAGAGGATGCTGTATCTGCGCAACCTGCCGGGAGCGAACTCAGCCGTGGCGCCCCACAGCAACCCGCGCGAGGGCGTGACCGTCACGATGCTTTCCGCCAACTATGAGGAGAGCAAGCTCTACCGGGATATCTTCACGGATGGCGAGGGGCTAGCCTTTCAGATCCCGTACAACAGCAGTAACTATCGCGATTGAAGGCTCAATCGCGTTTCTTGCGCTCGGAGAAGTTGGCCAGGGTCTCGCCCTGGCCCGCCCTCTTGTTGGCCACCCGGGCCAGCACGAACAGGAAGTCGCTCAGCCGGTTGAGGTAGATCAGGGCCTGGGCGTTGGTCTCCTCGGAGCGAGACAGAGCCACCACGGTGCGCTCGGCCCGGCGGGCCACGGTGCGGGCCAGGTGCAGGGCGGCGCCGCCCGGGCCTCCCCCGGGCAGGATGAACTCCTCCAGCGGGGGCAGCTCGTCCATCAACCCCTCCATGACCTGCTCGAGCTCGGCCACGTGCTCGCTCGTCACCCTGGGCACGCGGACTTCGGCCGGGGAGTTGATGTCCGCTCCCACGGTGAAGAGCCGGTTCTGGATCGGGAACAGCATCCCCAGCAGGTCCTCGTCCTTGATCCAGGCGGCGGCCAGGCCCAGGCACGAGTTGAGCTCGTCCACGTCGCCGCAGGCGGCGATGCGCAGCGAGTCCTTGCTCACCCGCGTGCCCCCGATCAGGGCCGTCTCGCCCTGGTCTCCGGTTTTGGTGACGACGCGATTGATTCTCATCTGAGCAAGACTCCCATTGTGTTATACTGGGCCGGGCCTTTCTTGCCCTCGAGCCGATGTCCTGGAAGCTGATTCAAAATGCCGAGCGCCGCCTGGCGCGCGAGACGGCCCTGGTGCGCCCCTCCGCCGGCGGCGATGTGCGGGTGGCCCTGGGCTATCCCAACACGTACTTCGTGGGCATGTCCAATCTCGGGCTGCAGGTCGTCTACGGCTTTCTCAACCGCATCCCGGGCGTGTCCTGCGAGCGTTTCTTTCTGCCCGACCCGGACGAGCTCGCCGAGTACGACCAGTGCGGGCGGCGCCTCTTCACGCTGGAGAGCCAGCGGCCGGTGGGGGAGTTCGACCTGGTGGGCTTCACCATGGCCTACGAGCCCGACTACGTCCACCTTCTGCGCATGCTGGAGCTGGCCGGGCTGAAGCTGAAGAGCAGCGAGCGCGGTCAAGACCACCCCCTGGTGCTGGTGGGAGGGGCCCTCACCCTGCTCAACCCCGAGCCCATCGCCGACTTCGTGGACGTGTTCTGCGTGGGCGAGGCCGAGGGCCGGGTGGAGGAGCTGGTCGAGTGCATGCGCCGCACCCGCGGTCAGCCCCGATGTCAGCAGCTCGAGGCCATCGCCGCCATCCCCGGGTTCTACGTCCCCTCGCTCTACCGGCCGCTCTACGAGGGTGGGCGCTTTGCGGGATTCGACCCGCCCGCGGCCATTGCCAAGACCTACATCTCGGCCGAGGAGTTCGCCCGCCAGGAGACTCATTCGCTGGTGCTGACCGAGAATACCGAGTTCGCCCGCTCGCTGCTTTTAGAGGTCTCGCGGGGTTGCCCCTACGTGTGCCGCTTCTGCACGGTGGGCTTCTCTTACCCCAAGGTGCGCTGGAAGCCGCTCGACCGCATCTGGGAGGCGGTTGAGCGGGCCCGGGCAGGAGGGCTTGACTTCCAGCGGGTGGGCCTGGTGTCGGCCACGGTGGGCAACCATCCCGACATCGCCTCGCTCTGCGAGCGCCTGCGCGCAAACCGCATCCCCGTGTCGTTCTCCTCACTGCGGGCCGATCAGTTGCCCGACGAGCTGTTGACGGCCATGGTCGAGGGGGGTACGCGCAGCCTGACGCTCGCGCCCGAGACCGGCTCGGAGGATCTGCGCAAGGCGATCAACAAACGCTTCACCGATGCCCAGTACTACGACGCCGCCCGACGCGCCTTCCAGGCCGGGATCAAGAAGATCAAGATGTACTCGATGGTGGGTCTGCCCCACGAGCGCGACCAGGACATCGACGCCCTGGTGGAGCTGGTCAAGAATACCCGCGCCCTGCAAAAGGATGCCGTCGTGACGCTGGGGCTGGGAATCTTCGTGCCCAAGCCGCTCACGCCGTTTCAGTGGGCCGGCATGGCCGACACGAAGCTGGCCGAGGAGCGCATGAAGCGGGTCCAGAAGGCGCTGGCCCGCGTGGGAGGCGTGCGGGTCAACTCCGAGTCGCCCAGGGTCGGCCTGATCGAGGGCCTGCTCGCTCGGGGCGACCGGCGTCTTTCAGCGGTCTTGCTGGAGGTCTACCGCCGGCCGACCTATCGTGGCTGGCTGCAGGCTCTCGAGCGTTGCGGGCTCTCGCTCGAGGAGCTGGTCTACCGCCAGCGCGACCCGGGCGAGCCGCAGCCCTGGGATCACCTGGGGGCCAGCTGGTCGCCCGAGCGGCTGGTGCGCGACCTGGCGCGCTCGGTCCGGCCATGAGCTACCAGCTCCGCAAAGGCGGGCCCCACGGGGTCACCACCGTGGTCTTTCCGCACCTGGAGGTGCCCCACGGCTTCTCCACGCGGCTCGGGGGCGTGAGCCAGGGCGGCTTCTCGGCTCTCAACCTGGGGTGGCTGACCACCGACGAGCGCGAGGCGGTGGCCGAGAACCAGGCCCGGTTCGATGAGCACGTGGGTTTTGCCGCGCCACCCACCCTGCGCATGGAGCACGGGGTCGAGGTCGCCGTGGTGGAGCGCCCTCTCCAGGACCGGATGGTGGGGGATGCCTGCACCACCGACAATCGAGAGGTGGGCCTCAGCCTGACGACGGCCGACTGCGTGCCTATCCTGTATCACGACCCGGAGAACCAGGCCGTGGCCCTGGCTCACGCCGGCTGGCGCGGCACGGTGGCCGGGGTGGCCCTGACCACTCTGGAAACGATGTCGCAACGCTATCGAACTCGCCCCGAGGCGGTCAGAGTGGCCATCGCACCGGCCATCGGGCCCTGCTGCTTCGAGGTAGATGCCGACGTGGCGGGGCCTTTCGAGCACCGATTCCCGGGGGAGGATTTGGTAGTGAGCGCGGGAACAAAGTGGCGGATCAACCTGT
>CAZWUN010000151.1:0-11758 GCA_964637145.1 uncultured Burkholderiales bacterium | reverse complement strand
AGATGCGGGCCAGAAGATCCCAGTCAAGGCGGGCCACGTCGGCGGTCATGGCATCGAGCGACGTGACCGCCCGCACCGACACGACCTCGGAGTAGGTGCGCTGATCGCCCATCACACCCACCGACTGCACCGGCAACAGCACCGCGAAATACTGCCACAGGCCCTCGTGGGCGCCGGCCTTCTCGATCTCCTCGCGCACGACGCGGTCGGCCCCCTTGAGAGCCTCCAGCCGGTCGGCCCGCACCACCCCGGGGCAGCGCACGGCCAGGCCCGGGCCCGGGAAGGGCTGACGCATCAGCACCCGGTCGGGCAGACCGAGCTCGCGACCCACCAGGCGCACCTCGTCCTTGAAGAGCTCGCGCAGGGGCTCGAGCAGCTTCAATCGCATGCGCTCGGGCAGGCCGCCCACGTTGTGGTGGGTCTTGATGGTGGCCGAGCGGGCACCGCCGCTCTCCACCACGTCGGGATAGAGCGTGCCCTGCACCAGGAAGTGGATGTCGGGCCGGTGGTCGAGCTCTTCCTCGAAGACCCGGATGAAGGCCTCGCCGATGCGCTTTCTCTTGGCCTCCGGATCGGTGACCCCGTCCAGGGCCCGCAGGAAGCGGTCTTGGGCGGGGATCATGCGGATGTTGAGCCCGCGGCCGCCCAGGATCTCCATCACCTGCTCGGCCTCGCCCTGGCGCAAGAGGCCGTTGTCCACGAACAGGCAGTGCAGCCGATCGCCGATGGCCTGGTGGACCAGGGCCGCGGCCACGCTGGAATCGACTCCGCCCGACAGAGCGCAGGCCACGTGCTGGCCGTCGGTCTTCTGGCGGATCTCCTCCACGGCGTCGTGCACGAAGTGGCCCGCGTCCCACTCGAAGCGGCAGCCGGCCAGCTCGAGGAAGTTCTTGAGGATGGCTTTGCCGTGGGGGGTGTGGCTCACCTCGGGATGAAACTGCAGCCCGTACCAACGTCGCTCGGGATTTCCGATGGCGGCCAGGGCGTGCTCGGAGGAGGCCAGCTGCACGAAGCCCTCGGGCAACTGGTCCACCCGGTCACCGTGGCTCATCCAGCAACGCTCCTCGCGGGAAAGTCCGGAAAAGAGCGGCGAGTCCTGCTCCACCACGAAGCGGGCGGGGCCATACTCGCGCACCGTGCCGGGCACCACGTGGCCGCCTAGCTCGCGAGCCATCAACTGCATCCCGTAGCAGATGCCCAGCACCGGCACTCCGCTCTCCATGAGGCCCTTGGGCAGGCCGGGGGCGCCCTGGTCGTAGACCGAGTTGGGCCCGCCCGAGAGCACCACGGCGGTGGGGCGCTCGCGGCTGATCTCCTCCCAGCTCTTGGCCGGGTCGACCAGCTCGGAGTAGACGCCGCACTCGCGGATGCGGCGCGTGATGAGCAGGTTATACTGCGAGCCGTAATCGAGCACGACGACGCGTTCGGGGTGTTGCATGGGCGCCCAGTTTCGCACGCGGCCGGCAAGCTCCTGTCGAAAAGGGGCCGCTGGCCCGGGGGAGAACATCGCCGACCGATGAGCGTCCAAGAGCACCGCCGGCTGCGCGAGCTGGCCACCATGCACTTTCAATCGCGCTGTCTGCACGAGGCCTGCGAGCGGGGCCTGTTCAGCGAGCTCGAGCGGGCTCCTGGCTCGGCCGAGGAGCTCTCGCGCAGGCTGCACCTGAACCCCCAGGCCTGCCGCATGCTGCTCGATGCCCTGGCGGCCCTGGAGTTGTTGCACGAGCGCGAGGGACTCTACTCCAACGCCCCCATCGCGAGCCGCTACCTGATCGAGGGCACGACCACCGACCAGGGAGAGATGATCGCCATGTATCGCCGCTCGATGGAGCGCTGGGAGAAGCTGGCCGAGGCGCTTCACTGCGGCCATACGCCCGGGCCGCCCTCCGAGTTCGATCCTCGCTTCATCCACGCTATGCACTGCACCGCCTCGGTGCACGCTCCGCTGGTGGTGGAGGCGGTTCCGCGCGAGAACGCGCGCCGCTTGTTGGACCTGGGGGGAGGTCCGGGCACTTACTCCATTCGCTTTCTGCAGGCCTGGCCCGAGGCCGAGGCTCGTCTGCTGGATCTCGAGCCGGTGGTGCCCATCGCCCAGGAATACGCCGAGATCGCCGGGGTCAGCGAGCGTTTTGAGGCGGTGGCAGGAGATTACCTCGAGTCGGAGCTCGGCGATGGCTACTGCCTGGTGCTGCTCTCCAACATCCTGCACTGCAATGCGCCCGAAGGCTGTCAGCGCCTTTTAAAGCGGGCCTTTGCCTGCCTGCGCCCGGGCGGGCGGGTGGTGATCCACGAGTTTTTACGCGACGGCTCGCTCTGGCCGGCCCTCTTTGCGCTCCAGATGCTGCTCTCGACTCCGGGAGGGGACACTTATTCCGAGTCCACGCTGAAGGGTTGGCTGCGCGAGGCGGGGTTTGGCGACCCGGTGGTCAAGAGGTTGGAGGGCACCCCCAGCTCGGTGCTCGTGGCTGCGAGGAGCTGACGCGGTCCTCAGGTTCTTTTCAGGGGCGGGGTTTATGCTCGGCGCAAGATGGAGATGATCCGCGACGGGTTCCAGAAGCTCTTCGGGAATGGCAGGCCGGGCCGGTCCAACAGGCCAGCCGAGCCGCCGCGCTCCCCCTTTCCCGAGTGGGCCCGGCCTCTGGCCGAGGCCGGCCAGGTCCATGAAGGTCACCTCAACTACGTCAGCGAGATCGAGCGCTGGACCAAAGAGCACAAGGCCGAGGTGTTGCTCGCTGCGGCGAGCTTGCGCCCGGCCGAGCCTTCCAAAGTGGGATGGCAGATCTACCGCCTTTCCACCCAGACCGACGACGGGCGCGAGGTGGCTCGAGCGCTGACGCTCTATCAGGGGGTTCTGCGCGGCCAGGATAGTCTTCGCCCGGAGCAGCGCGAGACCGTCTTTTTGAACATGCTCAAGCTGCACCAGAACGCGGACAAAGCGCATGGAGCCTACCAGGCCTACGTCCAGGGCGAATCGAGCGGAGAAGAGCGCCTGCTAGGAGACATGTCCACCGTCAACCCGGCCTGGCGCAAGGGGCAGGGGGCCGAGGCCGTCTACAAGCTTTTCGAAGTGGCTCGCGCCCTTCCCGGGGATGAGCGCGAGCTCTTTTTGTCCATCTTCAGGACCCACGGCATCTACCAGAGCGAGTCTCATGCGAACACGATCAAGCAGGTGTGGGAGAGCATCTCCCGCCAGCCGGACCGGGCGCGGGCCACGGCTGACTTCCTGGAGCTGCGCCAGGACTTCGCTGACCGTCATCCTTCGCGCGAGGCCAACCGGGAGTCCGAGGAGGCTGAGACACGGACGGGCTTTGCCGCTCGCGTCCTGCGCGAGGAGAACGAGGGTCTGCCGATTTTCACAAGGGTGTGGCGGCAGGAGCAGTGCGATCCCTTCTACGTGAGCGAGGCCATGCGGGTGCTGCGCGAGCGCGTGGCTGAAGGTCAGGCCGGTCTGACCTTCAGCGATGCCGTTTCGGTCCGCCGGGGGCTGCTGGCCACCCGCGACCTGGCCAGGACCCTGTCGCAGGACGACCTTAGCTGGCTCGCAGGGCAGTTCTCGGTCCAGGAGCATGCCCACGTGGCGACCGCCCTGGCGCGGGTGGCCGCTCGCAGCGCCCCTTCGGCCCGGACGTTGCTCGCCAAGCTCCAGGAGTTGACCCGGGGCGCTGGTCCCGAGCAGAAGAGCAGGGTCTACGCACGGCTGCATGACATCTGCGCCCAGGCCATCTTGTTCGATGGCGACGCCGACCTCAGCCTGGAGGAGATCCCGGCCGCTCGCCGCGGGGTGACGATCACGGAGAACCGGGTGCAGGTGGGCTCGACCTCTCTCAAGCGGCGGCTGGCTGGAAGTCCGAGGAAGGTTTAGCAAGTTCGAGAGACGCCTGACACGCGAAGGGCGAGAGCTCAGCGGCGAACCGCCACCACCGCGCTGGGTTGCCCCGGGGCCGGCTGGCCCGCCCCCAGCACCTGCCAGCCCGAGCGCACTACCTGCTCGCCGCTGGCCGAAAGAAAGATGCCCAGCTCGCGGGCTCCCGCCAGGCGGGCGGCGGCGTGACCGGCCAGGCTGAGCTTGAGTCCCAGGCCGGAAAGCACCTGACGGACCTGCTCGAGCACCTGTCCGGCTTGCTCGGGGGACAGCTCGGGGGGCAACTGCATGCGGCGGTCGGGCTCCAGGCGCTGGGGCGAGCCTTCGGGGTAGGGCTCGAACTCGTAGGCCCCCGGGTCGTCCAGAGAGCTGAGGTACTTGGGCGGCTCCATCGCCCTCTCTTCGTGCGCGCTCCCCGGGTGCCTGCGACAGGAGGGATAGATTGTGAAGAGAATCACAAAGTCGATGAAGCGCTTTGTCGAGCTGGTCCGCCTGGAGCAAACCCTGTTCGCTCTGCCCTTTGCCTATTCCGGAGCCCTGCTGGCGGCCGGAGGCTGGCCCACGCCGGCCCAGCTCTTCTGGGTGACGCTGGCCATGGTAGGCGCCCGCACCGCCGGCATGTGCGCCAATCGGCTGATCGACGCCGAGATCGACGCTCGCAACCCGCGCACGAAGGGCCGGGCCCTGCCGGCCGGGCTCATCTCCCCTCGAGCGGTGTTCCAGATGCTGCTGGCCTCGCTGGCGCTGCTCGTCCTGGCCGCCTGGCAGCTCAATGCGCTCTGCCTCAAGCTCTGCCCGCTGGCGGTGGCCCTGCTGCTGGCTTACTCCTATCTCAAGCGGGTCACCTGGGCCTGCCACCTGGGCCTGGGGCTGGTGCAGGCCTGCGCCCCCATCGGGGGCTGGCTGGCCGTGGCGGGCTCGTTTGCCCCCGCCCCGCTCTGGCTGGGGGCGGCCATCTTCCTGTGGGTAGCCGGCTTCGACATCCTGTATGCCTGCCAGGACATCGAGGTGGATCGGCGCGAGGGGCTGCACTCTCTGCCGGCCCGGCTGGGGGCCGAGAAGGCCTTCTGGATCTCGCGCGCCTTCCACCTGGGCACGGTGCTGGCTCTGGCCATGGCGGGCGCGAGCCTGGGGCTGGGCCTGGTTTACAACGCCGGCATCGCCGTGATCGGCAGCCTGCTGGTCTACGAGCACTCGCTGCTGCACCCGAGCGATCTGTCCCGCATGCAGAAGGCTTTCTTCGAGATGAACGCGCTGGTGAGCGTGACCTTCCTCCTGAGTGTGCTGGGGGAGGTGCTGCGGTGAAAGTCGAGCTCGACTACGTCCTGGCCCCCCTCATCGAGCAGGGCGACATCCTGGAGCTCGGGCGGCGCGCCTCCATGGCTCGTCTGCACGACGAAGTCGGCTTCCTGGAAGACGAGGCTCTCTTCCTGGCTCTGCCGGACGCCCCGCTGCCGGCGGTTGCGCCTCGCGTCATCCACCTGATGCCGGGCGCGGAAGACCGCCTCCCCGCTCTGCGCCAGGCCTTCCCCGAGGCCTGGGTGCACGGCCCGGTCGGGCTCGATGGCCTGGACAGCGTGGCTCTCTTGAACAGTCGTCCCGAGTGCTCCGGGAAGCCCGAAGTGGCTACCCTGACTTACGATCAGACCACTCCGGTGGAGAGCTTGCTGGCCGACCTGCAATCCCTGGCCGGGCGAAAATGGCTGGTGAGCTGCGTGCTGCTGCCGGCCGGAGTGGGGGACCAGGTGCTCAGCCCGGCCACCACCTGGGGCAGCCGGGACGTTGCCCTGCTCTCGGCCGCGCGGCTTTTGCTGCGTGGCCACGTGCGCGCCTCCTGGGGAGCGCTGGGCTGGAAGCTGGCCCAGGCCTCCATCGCTTTCGGTACCGACGAGCTGGCCGGCTGGGGCCTGGAAGAGCATCTGACCTACGGCGGGCGCTTTCGCCCCGCCGCCCAGGTCAGCCACGAAGAGGCTGAGGCCGGAATTCTGGAGGCGGGGCGCATTCCCCGCGCGTTGACGCGATGCGACTGGGCCTGCTGAGCTACATCAACTCGCTGCCCCTGACCTACGGCCTGGAGTCGGGGGCCGTGGCCGTGCCCGGTGGCCAGGTGCTGACGGCCGAGCCCTCGCGCCTGAACGCCCTGGCCCTGGCGGGCGAGCTGGACGTGACTGCGGTCAGCTCGGTGGAATACGTGCGCCTGCAGCGTGGCTACGCCCTGCTCGAGCCCTTCTGTCTCAAGTCGCTCGGCCCGGTGCAGAGCGTGCGCCTCTACAGCCTGATCCCGCTCGAGGAGCTGGCCGGGGCCAGCATCGGGGTGACCTCGGCCTCGGCCACCTCGCGGGCGCTGCTCCAGGTGCTGCAACCCGAAGTGAGGCTCTTCACCCTGCACGAGGAGCCTGTGCTCTCGGCCGAGATGCCGGCTGCCCTGCTGATCGGCGACCGGGCTCTGCGCGAGCTGAGCGGCGCCCGTTTCGTCTACGATCTGGGCGAGGAGTGGCACCGCCAGACCGGCCTGCCCATGGTCTGGGCCCTTTACCTGGTGCGGCGCGGCTTCCCCGAGGTAGAGAAGGCCACCCGGGCATTCCGGGCCTCGCGCGAATGGGGTCTGGAGCACCGCCAGCAGGTGCTGAGGGTGGCCTCCGAGCGCACCGGGCTGGGCTCAGAGCGGCTGGAAGCCTACTTTGCGGTGCTCGACTACGAGCTCGACCAGGCCAGCCGCCAGGGTCTGGCCGAATTTCACCGGCGCTGCCAGGCGCTGGGGCTGTTTGAGAGAGCCACCGTATGAGAGCCTTGCTGGAGAAAGCCGTCCGCGGCGAACGACTGACCCCCGAGGAGGGGGTGCGCCTTTTCGAGGTGGATCTGCTCGAGCTCGGGCGCGCGGCCGACGCCGTGCGCCAGCGCATGCATCCCGAGGGCTACGTCACCTTCATCCGCGATCGGATCATCAACTACACCAACGTGTGCGTGACCTACTGCAAGTTCT
Organism: uncultured Burkholderiales bacterium; assembly: GCA_964637145.1. Lineage (GTDB taxonomy): Bacteria > Vulcanimicrobiota > Xenobia > Xenobiales > QWHO01 > QWHO01. The sequence continues at coordinate 4,913 of CAZWUN010000151.1, read as the reverse complement.
GCGCTTTCTACCGCCCGCCCGGCCACGCCGAGGGTTACGTGCGTCCCAAAGAGGAGATCTTCCGCAAGATCGACGAGATGAAAAAGCACGGCGGCACCACCGTGTTCTTGCAGGGCGGCCACAACCCCGATCTGAAGATCGACTACTACGAGGATCTCTTCAGCTCGGTGCGCGAGCGCTATCCCGAGCTCTACCTCCACAGCCTGAGCGCCAGCGAGATCGACCACATCGCCACCGTCAGCGAGCTGAGCCTGGAGGAGACCCTGCGCCGGCTCAACCGGGCCGGCCTGGACTCGCTGCCCGGCGGCGGGGCCGAGATGCTGGTGGAGGAGATCCGCGAGAAGGTCTCCCCCCTCAAGATCACCGCCGAGCGCTGGTTGGAGGTGCACGAGACGGCCCACCGGGTGGGCCTGGAGTCGACCGCCACCATGGTCTTCGGGCTGGGCGAGACCAACGAGCAGCGCATCGAGCACCTGGAGAAGCTGCGCTCGCTGCAAGACCGGACCGGCGGCTTTCGATCCTTCATCCACTGGAGCCTGACCCCCAACGAGACCGGCATGAAACGCAGCCTGGCCCCAGGAGGCCTGGAATACTTGCGGATCCTGGCCATCGCCCGCCTCTACCTGGACAACTTCCCCCATGTGCACTCGGGCTGGGTCACCGAGGGGGCCAAGCTGGCCCAGGTGGGCCTCAGCTTCGGGGCCAGCGACCTGGGCAGCGTGCTGATGGAGGAGCTGGTCATTTCGGCCACCGGAGTGGTCTACAGCTACTCGGCCGATCAGATCATCCGCATCATCCGCGGAGCCGGGCGCGTGCCGGCGGTGCGCAACTCCAAATACGAGATTCTCGAGGTGTGCGCCTAGAGTGCCCCCGGCCGCCGCCGTCGAGAGGATGTTCTCGCAGATCGCTCCTCGCTACGATCTGGTCAATCGCCTGCTCTCGCTTGGCCTGGATCGAGGCTGGCGGCGCCGGGCGGTGCGCGAGCTTTGCCTTTCGCCCGGCGATCCGGTGATCGACCTTTGCTGCGGAACGGGCGATCTTTCGGCCGACCTGCGCCCCGCCCGCGTGGTGGGGGTGGATTTTGCCGAGCCGATGCTGGCGCGCGCGCGGCTCAAGTTCCCCGAGCTGACCTTCCTGCAGGCCGACGCCCTGGACGTGCCCCTGCCGGAGGCGAGCTTCGAGGCCGCCACGGTGGCCTTCGGCCTTCGCAACGTGGAGGACCTGGGCGCTCTCTGGCGCGAGATGGCCCGCCTGGTGCGCCCGGGGGGCCGGGTCCTTTCGCTGGAGCTGACCCGTCCGGCCGGCTTGCTGGGGGTGCTGCACAGCTTCTACCTGCAGGTGGTGGTGCCGCTGGTGGGAGGGCTGGTGAGCGGAGACTTCGCGGCTTACCGCTATCTCTCTCGCACCATCGCGCGCTTCATCCCGCCCGAGGAGATCGCCCGCAGCATGAGCGAGAACGGCCTGGTGAACGTGCGCGTGATCCCCCTGGCCGGAGGCATCGCCACCCTGCACGTCGGGCTCAAGCCGTGATCCAGGCCTACCGGCGCCTGGAGCGACCTCGCGTGATCGGCATGATCTCGGGCACCTCGGCCGACGGCATCGACGCCGCCCTGGTCGAGTTCGAGGGCAGCTGCGAGCGCCCGCGTTTCGTGCAGTTCACCTGCACGCCTTACGAGCCGGCGGTGCGTGACGAGGTCTTTCGCCTGATGGAGAACCGGGCCACGGTGGTGGAGGTGGCCCGCATGAACGTGCTGCTGGGTCAGCTCTTCGCAGCCGCTGCCCGCGGGCTGGGAAAGGCCGACCTGGTGGCCTCCCACGGCCAGACCATCAGCCACCTGCCCGAGCCGGCCGAGTTCTGCGGCCATCGCGTGCGGGCCACCCTGCAGATCGGCGAGGCGGCCGAGATCGGCGCCGCGCTGGGCTGCCCGGTGGTGAGCGACTTCCGTCCCCCCGACCTGGCTCTGGGCGGCCAGGCCGCCCCCCTGGTGCCCTACGCCGATGCGGCCATCCTGCGCTCGAGCCAGGTGGATCGCTTCGCCCTGAACATCGGGGGCATCGCCAACTTCACCTTCATCCCCCGAGAGGGCCCGGTGCAGGCCTGCGACACCGGCCCTGGCAACTGCCTGATGGACGCGCTGGCCGAGCGGGTGCTGCAGCGCCCCTGCGACCAGGGAGGCGCCTTCGGAGCCACCGGCGCGGTGCAGGGCGAGCTGCTCGAGGAGATGCTGAGCCACCCCTATTTCGCCCTCACCGGGCCGCGCTCGACCGGGCGCGAGGAGTTCGGTCGCCCGCTGCTCGAGCGCTACTTCGACCGGGCTGCCCCGGCCGACCTGATGCGCACCGCCGCTGCCCTCACCGCCGAGAGCATCGTGCGTGCTTTGAAGCCCTACCTGCAGGGCCCGGCCGAGCTGGTGGCCGCGGGTGGGGGAGTGGAGAACCCGACCCTGATGGGCGAACTGTCTGCGCGCCTGCCCGAGGGCGTGCGCCTGCGCCGCTACGACGAGTTCGGCATCCCAGCCGAGGCGCGCGAGGCGGTGGCCTTCGCCGTGCTCGGCCACCAGACCATGCACGGTCGGGCCACCGGGGTTCCCGGCGCCACCGGAGCGAGCCGCTCGGCGGTGCAGGGGAAGATCACCCTGGTCTGATGGAGGTCGCCCGCCTGCTCGAGAGCCTGGAGAAGGGCGACGCCTACGAGCGCCACCGCTCCGCCGACCTTCTCGCTCAGGCGCCTCCCACCCTCGAGGTCCTCAGCGCCCTGGCCCGTGCCCTGGCCGACGAGGGGTTCTACGAGACCCCCGGGGATTACGACGCTCCCCCCTTCCACTACGCTGTCGCAATGGCGGCGGCGCAGTCCTTGCAGCGGCCCGAGGCGGCCGGGGTGCTGGAGTTGATCGTCGAGACCATGCGCCGGTCGCGCACGGCCGCGTACTACGCGTCGCGGGTGCTGGCTCACTGCGGCCAGAGCGAGCCCCTGCTCGAGCTGCTGCGCCACCCGGACAGGGATGTGCGCGGGCAAGCCGTGTATGCTCTGCGCCCCATGATGGAGAACCTGGGCGTGACCCCCCAGCTTTTGCGCGCCCTGGTGGAGGCGCTCCTGGACTCGCCGGTGGCCCTGGCCGCCGTGGGCGAGCTGGAGGCTCTGCTCAGGACCAAGCCGGGCCTGAAGCTGGAGGCTCCCGACCTGGTGGCGCCGATGGTGGAGCGGATGCGAGCCAACCCCGGCTCTTGCACCTACTTTCGGGCGGCCGCCTTCCTGGCCCAAGAACCGGAGATCCGCCGCGCCTGGCTCGAGCTGGCCTCGGCCGGCAGTCACTGCGCTGCCGAGCAGCTGCTGCGCGAGCCCGGACCGCTCACCGCAGAGCAGGTCGAGCAACTGGCCGAGGCACCCCTGAATCCGGAGCTGATCACCTTGTTGGGGCTGTTGCGTTGCTCGGCTGCCCTGCCCCGGCTGGTGCCCTGTCTGGACGACGACCGGCTGCGGGAGAAGGCACTGCGGGCCATCCTGGCCATCCCCGGGGGGGCCGGACTGATCCGGGACCGGCTCGAGCAGTTGTTCCTGCAGCTGCCCGACAGCCGTCAGGCCATCGTCGAGGCCCATCCCGACCCGACCGAGCTGGCCCGCCGGCTGGTGCCGCAGGTTCGAAAGCTCATGGGCGGGGACGAGCGGACCCAGGAGGACGGGCTTCAAATGCTGGCCGCTCTGGGGCCCCTGGCTGGTTCCGAGATAGGACGGGCTCGTGCCCTGCTGAGCTCGCGCAAGATGCGGCTTCGCATCTTCGCGCTGGACGCCGTGTGCAGCCTCGGGCCCGACTCGGAGGTGGCCCGCAAAGGCCTGGTCGCCATGCTGCAAGATTATGACACGCGGGGACTGGCCCTGAAGTGGATCGGCAAGCTGGGCCCACGGGTCGCCTCGCTGCGGCCTGACCTGGAGGCGCTGCTGGCCCGCAATCCTCGCGACCGGGACGAGATCGGTCGGGCCTTGCAGGCCCTGTAGTCGTCCAAGGGGCGACCGCCTACGAGAGCGGAATGAAGTATCGGAGCCGGTCTACCATTTGAGCAGGGGAGGACCAGAACTGCGGAAACGAGAATATGATCATACATGCCATCCTCTCGAGTTACCGTGACGTTGCCGGATGAGATCTTGCATGAGATCGACCGTCAGGATCGCAACCGAAGTCGCTTCATACACGCTGCCGTGGTGCAGGAATTGGACCGGCGGAGAAAAGAGCTTTTGGTGTCATCACTCGAGAACCCGCATCCAGAGTCCGTCGAAATGGAGAGTCATGGCCTGGATGAGTGGCTCGCCAGCGGCAACCCGAACGACAGAGATCTCTTGAACATGGACCACTTCCAAATCGTGCGCTGGACCTCCGAGGATGGCTGGAAGGAGCAATCCCCTCGTGGAGCGAGGAACCGTCGTTCTGGTCGGGCTTGACCCAACGTCGGGTCACGAACAAAAAGGCACCCGCCCCTGTGTCGTGGTCAGCGATCCACTCGTCCTGAACACGCAGCGTTTTCCGCTTATCGGCGTCGTGCCCCTGACGAGCACACCCGGCCAGGGCGCGCTCTATCCCACCTTGGACCCCGGACCGTCCGGACTGCGAGCTCGCTCTTGGGCCCTGGTCGACCACGTGCGGGCAGTTGACAAGCGGCGGATTTTGGGTCGATTTGGCGTGATTACGGCTCCCGAGCTCGACTCGATCGATCTGGGATTGCGACTCTTTCTGGGCCTCTAACCCTCGGGCTGCGAACCGCAGAGCGCGAGACAGTTTCCTCCGGACAGCTGAGCAGCCGTCACAGTCTACAGATCGACGCTTTCGCCCGCTTGCCCGGGATGAGACCGCAGGCAAGCACTCAAGGAGCCCGAGTCGTCTCCCGCATCTCCCCGCGCAGCACTTCCCCCACCCGCTCGA
>CAZWUN010000150.1:0-11812 GCA_964637145.1 uncultured Burkholderiales bacterium | reverse complement strand
CGCAAAATGGCGACAATCTAACTTGCCACAGATTTAACGAGCACTCCTTTCGTCGCTGAATTCATTGCACTGTCAATTCACAAGAAAGGATCCAACTCGAGAGGTGCAGAAAGCGCGGCGGCTTTACGAAGTTCACTAAGGAGTCAGTATAGATGCTTTTGAAGGACGGCCTGCTCGAGCCTCTCAACCAGCAGATCACAAACGAATTCCACGCCCACACCCAGTATGTGGCCATCGCCACCTACTTCGACGACCAGGGTCTGCCGGAGCTGGCGGGCCATTTCTACCAGCAATCGAACGAAGAGCGCGACCATGCCATGAAGTTCGTGCGCTACATTCTGGACGCGGGGGCCCGGCCCACCATCACCGGCATTCCCGATATCAAGAACGACTTCAGCTCGGCTTCCGAGGCGGTCAAGTTCGCCCTTGACCAGGAGCTGAAGGTGACCGAGCAGATTAACGACCTGGTCCGGCTGGCCATCGAGAAGTCGGACTACACCACCCACACCTTCCTGCAGTGGTTCGTAACCGAGCAGGTGGAGGAGGTCAGCTCCATGAGCAACCTTCTCCAGATCATCAAGCACGCCGGCAACAGCCTGCTGCTGGTGGAAGACTACGTGCGCCGCCAGGGCGGTGCGAGCCACGGGGGCGACAGCAGCGCAACCTAGGGACTTCCTGGGGATCACTCGTGGTTGCAAGAGCCCTAGGCGAGGGCTCTTTTCTTTTGCCGGCGAGGTTCCAGGATACCAGCCATGGGGCCAGAAACTTTCCGGGGTTGGGCCTGTCCTATCAGCCATTACCCAGGGGAGGAACTCCAACGTGAAGCGCTACTCCGCCACACTCGCCTGCCTGCTCGTCTTGTTGCTGGGAATGCAGGCGCCAGCCCAGCCCCCGCCCCAACGCCAGCTCCCCTACCGGCAGGCCGGCCTGACCGAGCGCCAGGCGGCCGCCCACCTGCTCGACCGGTTGGCTTATGGCCCCCGCCCTGGCGACATCGATCGGGTGGTCAAGATGGGTCTGGAGCGCTGGGTGGAGCAACAGCTGGCCGGCAACCTGCCTGAGAACCCGGTCCTGACGAGCCGCCTTCAGTCGATGCCGGCCATGGCCCTGACGGCCGAGCAGTTGGTCGAGAAGTATCCCCCGCTGCCCAAAGTTCGTCAGGAAGCCCTGCAGGCCGGCGCCATCACGGAGGACGACAAGGAAGACCTGGGCAACAAGGCATATCGCCAGAAGCTGATCCGCTTCGGGATGGAGCGCGGCTACCGACCGGCCCGCGAACTCAATCAGCAATTGGTGGCTCAGAAGATCCTTCGGGCCGTTTACGGACAAAACCAGCTCAGCGAGGTACTGACCGACTTCTGGTTCAACCACTTCAACGTCTCGCTGACCGACAACCAGTGCCGCCTCCAGATCTTCAGCTACGAGCGCGACGCCATTCGCCCCCGGGTGCTGGGCAGCTTCCGGGGCCTTTTGGGCGCGACCGCCAAACACCCGGCCATGCTGCTCTACCTGGACAACGCCCAGTCGACCGCCTCCAAGGGGGCTACCACCACTCTGGACGACAAGATGGAGCAGCTTCCCCCAGGAGTGCAGGCTCAGGCTCGACAGAAGGCCGAGCAGCTCAAGAAACGTCGAGCCCAGGGCATCAACGAGAACTATGCCCGCGAGCTGATGGAGCTGCACACGCTGGGCGTGGACGGCGGCTACACCCAGAAAGACGTGCAGGAGCTGGCGCGGATCCTGACCGGCTGGACCGTCAATCCGGCAGTCATCGGGCGCAAGCTTCCCCAGCTCCAGCGGGCCAAGAAGGTGGGAGCGGTGATTGACGGCAGCTTCCTGTTCCGGCCTGACGCCCACGACTCGGGCTCCAAGGTGGTGCTGGGACGCACGTTCCCTGCTGGTCGGGGGCTGGAGGAAGGCGAGCAAGCCCTCGACCTGCTGGCCACCCACCCCTCAACCGCCCGTTTCGTGACCGGCAAGCTGGCACGCTGGTTCGTCTCCGACACCCCGCCGGCGGCGCTGGAGAAGCGCCTGGCGGCCACCTTCCAGTCCAGCCGAGGCGACATGCGACAGGTAATGCGCACGCTCATCTACTCGCCCGAATTCTGGAGCGCCGAGGCTCGCCGTTCGAAGATCAAGTCGCCCTTCGAGCTGGCCGTCAGCTCTCTGCGCGCTCTGGACGCTGAGGTCGCTCCCTCGCGCGAGCTGTATGACTGGATCACCGATATGGGCCAGCCCCTCTACGCCTACCAGGCCCCCACCGGCTTTCCCGACCGCAGCGAGAGCTGGGTGAACCCCGGACTCCTCCTGACCAGGATGAACTTCGCCCTGAGCCTGGCCTCGCGCCAGGTGCCCGGGGTCAAGTTCGACCTGGCCCGACTCAATGGCGGCAAGAAGCCCGCCAGCGTCAACCAGGCCCTGGAGAGCTACGCCCGCGTGCTCTTGCCCGAGCGGGACCACAAGAGCGTGGTGGCCCTGCTCGGCCCCAAGGTCAACGATCCCGAGTTCGCCCGCAAGGTGGCCCAGGCCGACAAGCCGACCGCCCAGGCTCCCATGATCGATGAGGAGTCCCCCCGCCGGGTGCGCAAGGTGCTCGCCGGCCCGGTGGAGCCAGTGGCCCAGGTCGTGGGCATCATCCTCGGCTCGCCCGAGTTCCAGAGACAGTAGGAGGTCAGCATGTGGAGTCGTCGCGCCTTTCTCAAAGCCGGAGCGGTGGGCATGTTCTCGCTCACCCTGGGCGGCACGCCCACCTTCCTGGGCCGGGCGGCCCTGGCGGCCACCAGCAAGAAACCCCAGACGCTGGTGTGCATCTTCCAACGGGGAGCCATGGACGGGCTGATGGCGGTGACCCCCTTCAACGACCCCAATCTGCGCGCCCTGCGTCCCCGCATCGCGATGAGCGTGGGCCCGGGCCAGCTAATCGACCTGGACGGCCGCTTCGGACTGCACCCCGGCTTTGCCGGTCTGGAGCGCTTTTACCGCGAGGGACGTCTGGCCATCGTGCACGGCATGGGCTCTCCCGACAACACCCGCTCGCACTTTGACGCCCAGGACTACATGGAGACCGGCACCCCGGGTCGCAAGGGCACTCGCTCGGGCTGGCTCAATCGGGCCGCCGGCCTGATGGGCCACGATCACACCCCTTTCTCGTGCGTCTCGCTCACCTCGGCCATGCCTCGCTCACTGTATGGCGACTTCCCCGCCCTGGCGGTGAGCGACCTGGCCAGCTTCGGCGTGCAGGAGGCGCCGGCCAGCAAGGTCAGCGCCGGCCAGAGCCTGGAGGCTCTCTACAACAACACCACCCAGGACCTGCTCAAGGGAGCCGGCCAGGACAGCTTCCAGGCTGTCAAGCAGCTCAGTCGCGAGGCCGTGCGCACCTATCGACCCGCCAACGGGGCCGTCTACCCCAATGGCAATCTGGGCCAGAGCCTCAAGCAGATCGCCTACCTGATCAAGTCGGGACTGGGCCTGGAAATCGCCTTTACCGAGTCAGCCGGCTGGGATACCCACGTCAACCAGGGTACCGGCCAGGGCACCTTCTTCCAGCGTGCCAACGAACTGGCGAATTCGATCAGCGCCTTCTGGACCGATCTGGGCTCAGCCCATCAAGACCACGTGTGCGTGATGACCATGACCGAGTTCGGACGCACCTGTGGGGAGAACGGCTCAGGCGGCACCGACCACGGGAGGGGTTCGTGCCTGTTCGTGCTGGGCAACAGGGTGAAGGGACGCCAGGTCTACGGGCAAGTGCCCACCCTGGCCCGCGAGAACCTCGAGGACCAGCGCGACCTGCCCGTCACCACCGATTTCCGGGCCGTTTTCAGCGAAGTCGCCGCCAAGCACCTCAGGGTGCCGGCCAGCCAGACGCTGTTCCCCGGATGGAACGGGACCCGTCTGACCCTGATGAGCTGAGCTCACCCATCGACCGGAAAGAACCCGAGCGGATCGACCCTTTGCGAACCTTGAACGGGACCTGCAGGGAAGGAACCCCACCGGCCGGGTCAAATCCGGCAAGGATGACCAGGCGCATGATTCTCGCGATATTTCTTCTGCTCTGGATGCCTGTGGCTGCTATCGACACCAGGGCCGCCCAGGCCTCCGCCCAGGCTTTTCTGGCCCAGGTCGACGCCGGAAAGTACTCCCAGGCTTACAAGAGCTCGGCCGAAGCCATCAAATCGGCCGTGGACGAGAAATCCTTTGCCGGCCCGATCAGCGGCACCCGGGCCAAGCTCGGGGCGGTGAAATCACGCAAACTGAAGAAAGCCACTCCGGCGACCGAGTTGCCGGGGGCACCCAAAGGTGAGTACGTGGTTTTCGAGTTCACCACCGACTTCGCCAACCAGAAGGGGGTCACCGAAGTGGTCACCCCGATGAAGGAGAAGGACGGCACCTGGAAGGTTGCCGGCTACTACATGCGCTGAGCCGCAGGAGCAAGATGCAAACAGGCTCATCGAGGAGCTCGCCTTCCCGGGCCCTCAGAAGGTGTCCCAACCGCGAGATTTCAGCACAGAGAGGAAGATTCTTTGAGACCCATCCTTCTGGCTATCCTGCTCTTCCTGGTCATTTCGCCGGCCGTGCCCGAGGCGAGCAGCTTCTATGACTTTACGGTGGAGAGCCTGGACGGGAAGCCGGTCCCGCTCAGCCTGTACAAAGGCCAGGTGACGCTGGTGGTCAACGTGGCCAGCAACTGCGGGTTCACCCCTCAGTATGAGGGCCTCGAGGCCCTCCATCGCGAGCTCAAAGCCCGAGGTTTCTCCGTGCTCGCCTTCCCCTGCAACGACTTTGGGGCTCAGGAGCCGGGTGCTCCCCAGGAAATTCAGGCCTTCTGCAAGTCCCATTACGACGTGACCTTCCCGTTGTTTGCCAAGGTCCGCATCACCAGCCAGCCCCGGTCCCCGGTCTACGAATTCTTGACTGCCGCGAGTGGCAAGACGCCCAAGTGGAACTTTGGCAAGTACCTGGTGGGCAAGGACGGCAAGGTGATTCGCTTTTTCGGGAGCACCACAAAGCCGACCTCACCAGAGCTGCGCCAGGAGATCCTGCGGGCCCTGGGCGACTGAGCTCAACGCGCCTTCAGCTCAGCCAGCTCTTTCCAGGTCAGGGTCAAAGTGGCTGAGGCGGCGGCGTGCCCCTGAAACAGGTTGATGAAGCGAACCCCATCCCGGGTCAGCACGAAATCCCACGTCTTGCGATCTTCCAAAGCGACCTCAGGCTGGAACTCCTTATCGGCCGCAGCGGCCAGCTTCTGGTAAAGGGCCGGGCCGTAACCCGGCTTGAGGAGCTGGTCCAGCGTCACAGCCTCGCCCGTCTTGAGAGACAGGGTCAGCCCGCCAAACTCCAGGTTCGGGTGGGCGGCTTGCTCGAGCATCCCGATGCTGGACGTGTGGATACTGACGTAGCGGTCGCTCAGCAGGGTGACCTCGGTATCGACCTCTTCAGTGTAGTGGTTCTCGGCGTAGAAAGCGGCGTCTTCCTTCTCGAACGCTTCGGGGTCCCGCCGGGTGGAGAAGGATTTGAGGCGAGCGTTGACTTTGTCGCTCGCGCCCGCAACACGGACGAACTTGCCCTTCACCACCACGTTGCCGCTCTTGGACTTCTTCTCGAAAGCGACCAGTTGGTAGCCAGCCGCGGCGCCGAGCAACAAGATCGCCAGCAGGAACAGACTCACAGCGCGCAATACGCACATCCTCCTCACGAGCGCTCGGCCAACCAGTCGGCCAGCTTGCGCCAACTAAACTTTGGGGCCCGTCCCCCGGCCACCACCCCGATGTGGCCTCCGGGCACCGAGAAGAACTCACGATCCGAGCTGCCGACCAACTCGATGATGGCTCGAGCCGACTCGGTGGTGGCCACCGGATCGCCCTCCCCGGCGACGGCCAGCAACGGACAGGTGATCTGTTTGAGATTGACGTTCTCCCCTCCGATGATCGCCTGCCCGGTCAGCAGGGCGTTGTCCACCACGTAATCGTTGAAGAAGTCGCGATAAGCGTCCTTGGGGCCGGGAATGAACTCTTTCATCCAGGTTGAGAGCGATTGCCAGTTCTGAACGTATTCTCGGTTCGTGGCGTTGGTCAACAGGTCGGCGTAGCGCGACACGGCCGCAAGAGGATTGGCCAACTGCATCCCCAGCGCGGGAATGACTCCAGGAATGTTGCCGATCTTGTCGATGGCAAAGTCGAGCTCGCGATGGGCGGCGTGGACAAGCACGCTAATGAGCCCCATCTTCTGGTAGTCGACGGGGACCGCCAACAGGGCCAGGTTGCGCACCCGCTCACGCCCGGCGGTAGCGGCGAAGAGCAGCGAGAACAGCCCCCCGACGCAGTAGCCCACCGGGGTGACGAGCTGCTGGCCTGAAGCCATGCGCACGCCGTCGACGGCGCTGGGTAAAAAGTCGAGCACGTAGTCGTCCATCTTGAGATGCTGATCGAGCAGATCGGGCACACCGAAGTCGACCAGAAAGACGTCGAAGCCCTCGGAGAGCAAGAAGGCCACCATGCTGCGGCCGGGGTGGAGATCGAAGATGTAGGGGCGCACCAGGAAGGGAGGCACGAGCAGCAGCGGCGTGGCGTGCCGGGGCGGGCTGTCACGGCGATAGCGCAACAGGCGCAGCTTGCCGGTGCCCAGCACCTGGTCGCGGGGGGTGCGGTCGACCTCGGGGCGACGGGGGTCGGTCAGCGCGGCCAGTCCGCGCTGCAGGCCTTCAAAGGCTCGGGTGAGTCGCTCGTTCACGTTCTCCTCTCTGGCCTGAGTTCTTGCAGCCAGGGAGCGGCTCCTGTGCCCGGGACAAACGGCCCGTTGCCAGCGAACCTGCCGCCCACTATACTGAGCGAGTGAAACGGCTGCTCATTCTTGGCCTTCTGCCCTGGCCTCTGGTGGGGGCGGCATTGTATGGCTTCCACCAGTACTGGCTGGCTCTGCTGGCCTACCACACCCTCTGCCTGGGGGCCTACGCCCTGTGGGGCAAGGGCCGGGTGCGCTTTGATCGGCACCTCTTGTGGTATCTTCTGGCAGCCCTGGTTTTCTTGCTGCCGGCGGTGAAAACCGTGGGATTGTTCGTGCAGCCCGCCCTCATTCTGAGCGTGCTGGCAGGGTTTGGCTTTGAGAGCTGGCACCTGCCCCTGCTGATCGCCTACTTCCTGCTGGTGCATCCCTTCGCCGAAGAGGCTTTCTGGCGGGCCACCCTCTACCAGGGGCTGCGCCAGGAGACCACCCCCGGCCGAGCCGCCGTCCTCTCCAGCCTGCTGTTCGGCGCCTGGCACGCCCTGGTGCTGGTCCCGCTGCTGCCCTCCATGTGGTGGCTGGGAACGCTGGCGGTGATCTTCTTCGGGCTGGCCATGGCGGCACTTTACGAGCAACGTCGCCAGGCCCTGATGCCCTGCACCCTCCTGCACGCCCTGGGTGGCGATCTGCCGCTGCTGGTCATCCTCACCGGGGTGGTTCTCGGAAGCTGAAGATCGCCCGCACGCTGACGGGGGTGGGGGTGCTGCTGCTGGTCTCTTCTCCCTTCCTCACCTGGGTCTCCCTCCCACTCGGCGCCCTTACCGTGCCCGTGCCTGGCCTGTTCCTGCAGGGCGGGCTGGTGCTGGGATTGGGCCTGCTGGCCCTGGGCTTCTGGCTGCTCCGACCCCGCGCCCCCGGGCTGCAGCTGGCCTGCTCGCTGGCCGCTATGGTCCTGACGGGGCTCGATCTCTACCGTATCGTAACCCGCACCGGTTACGAGCTGGCCCGCCTGCAGCTCAAGCTGAGCGGGCTCAACGAGACGCTGGGCACCTTCCAGCTCCCCCGCCTGGAGCTCTTCGAGCCCGGTCAGAGCGGCTGGACCTACGTGGGCTCCGGGCTCTACCTCGCTCTGGTAGGAGCCGCCATGTTGCTGCTTGGAGCCCTGGTCGAGGTCCTGCTTCAGGGCCGCCAGGGCCGCAGTCTGGGCTCGGTGCTGGTGGGCCGACCCGCCTGCAAAGCCTGTCAGCAGCGCCTGATCGCCGGCATGAACTTCTGCCCGGGCTGCGGACTCAAGCTCCTGCCCGTGCGACGCTGCTCCGAGTGCAAGGCGGCCGTGGCCGAGAGCTACCGCTTCTGCCCCGAGTGTGGGGCCAGCGAGGCGGCGTAGCGGCGCGTGGCCTCCAGCGCCCCTTCAGGTGCGTAGAGGATTCCTGAGCTGACGTTGACCCGGTGGATGGGGGCGCTGTCGCCCAGGGCACGCAGCACCGAAGCCGCATCCCCACCCTGAGTGCCCACCCCAGGAATGAGCAAAGGAAAGTTGGGCGCGCCGCCCACGAACTCGGCCAGCTCCTGGGGCCCGGTGGCGCCCATCACCGCACCCAGGCCGGGGCGAAACCACTCCCCGGTGAGCAGGCCCCCAAGCCGACGCCAGGCACCCTGAGCCAGCTGCAGGTCGGCTGCGCCCGGGTTGGAGGTGCGCAGCAGCACGTAGACTCCGCGCTCGGGACAGCGCTCCAGAAAGGGTTCCAACGAATCGCGGCCCATCCAGGGGGAAACGGTGACCGCATCCGCGCCCCACACGTCGAACAGAGCCCGTGCGTAGGCCTGGCTGGAAGGGCCGATGTCGCCCCGCTTGGCGTCCAGGATGACCAGGGCTTTGGAGCGCCAGCGCTCGAGCAGCCGCTCCAGCATGGCCAGACCCCTGGAGCCATACTGCTCGAAGTAGGCCAGGTTCGGCTTGAGGGTGGAGGGCAGGGCGCCCGCCTCCTCCAGGCCCTCGAGCAGGCGGTTGAGAAAGCTCTCGGGCGTTTCGCCCTCACCCATTTTGGCAGGATCGGGATCGAGCCCCAGGCAGAGCAAGCTCTCGGCCCTGGCCAGCTTCTCGAGGTAGGTCATACGCCCGCCCGGTAGCGCGAGAGCAGCTCCGGGTCGAGGCCCAGACGCGCGAACAGCTCGTCCACCGTGAGCAGAGACCGCACGCTCACCCTGGTCTCGGCCTCGAAAGCGGCCGAGGCGCCTCCCTCCTGCCGGTCCACCCCCACCAGCACCCCTTCCACCTTGCCGCCCAGGGCGGCCAGGTCGTCCAGCGCCTCGCGCTTGGTACCACTGGTGGTCATCACGTCGTCCAGGATCACGATGCGATCGTAAGGCCCGGGAGCACGACCGAGCACCCGACCGCCCTCGCCGTGCTCCTTGCCCTCCTTGCGCAGGCTGAAGTAGGCCAGATCGACCTGGTGCTCATGGTAGAGCGCCTGGCAGGTCGCCAGGGCCAGGGGCAAACCTTTGTAGGCCGGTCCATAGAGCAAAGTTGCGCGGGGAAAATGCTGCCGCACGCCGCGGGCGAAAAAGCCGCCCAGGGCCGCCAGGTGCGCCCCGCTGGCCACCTGGCCGAAGTTCAGGAAGTAGGGGGAAAGCCGACCGCTCTTGAGGCGGAACTCGCCCAGCCGCAGCACGCCGCTTTCTTTGAGAAACTCGGGAAAGCCGTCCATGCCCGGGTCATACGCCGTCGGTTCGTTTCTCCTTCCGCAGCGGGAGTGACCCGACCCGGAGCGAAGCGGATCCGCTCGAAGATGCCCAGCGACCTCGAGAGCCTGCGCCAATCGCCTTACGATCAGGCGGCCTTCGGGCGGCTGATGACCAGCGCCCGAGGCGGCAACCCTGAATCTCTGGCCGGATTGATCGAGCTGCTCTCCATGCCCGAGCTGCGCCAGCGAGCCGTCAAGGCTCTGGCCGACCTGCAGCAGCTCGAGCCGCTGGCCCGCTTCTGGGCCGAGCAACGCGACCCGTTCGCGGGCGAGGTGCTGGCCCGGCAAGGCTACGTCGCCGACCATCGCCTGGGAATGCGGGTGGAGACCGGGATCCATCTGAGCGTGCTGACGGCCCTGAATTGCGCCCGTCACGAGCTACTGTGGACGCTGCCCGAGCGTCTGCAAGCGCTGGTCGCGCGAGAGCTGGTGCAGGCCTGCGGTGACCCCGACCTGGCCGCCGCGGCCGCGCGCGCTCTGTCCGATAGCCCCTGGTTCGAGCTGCTGGCGGCCGAGGTGCTGAAGGCCAACACCCCTCAGGAGGCCCGCCGACTCGTGGTCAGCGACCCGCGGCTCCCCGAGGACCCGGGCCGGAGGGCCGTACTGCTGCTCCTGCGCGATCTGCACGAAGAAGCCGAGCTGCTCGATCCGGACGGATCGCTGCTGGCCCGGGCCTGCCTGGAAGCGGACGACTCCCTGCGGCTGGAAGTGCTGGCCCGCCTGCGCACGCGGGGACGCACGTTGCAGGCAATGGAAGTGCTGGGGGCGCGCTCGCGGCGAGGTTTCCAGGAGATCCTCTCGGCCCTGCTGGTGGAAGGCCGTTACCAGGACCTTTGGGAGCTGGCCTTCCACCTTCCCCCCGCCCGAGCCGGCGAGCTGCTCGAGACCCTGCGCGCGGCAAGCTTCGTCCCCGAGCAAGACGAGGAGCTCTGGACCGAGTTGCTGGCCCTCTTGCCTTACCAGGCGCCCGAGCCGGTCGAGATGACCCTGGAGGGTGGCGGCGAGCTGGCCCTGGGCCCCGACCGCCTGGTGGAGCTGACCGAGACCGAGATCTGGGCTTACGCCCTGGATGGCTCCTTGCTCTGGCGGGTGGCCCGCCCCTGGCCGCGCAACCCGGCTCGCCTCAGCCTCTCGAGCGATGGGAGCTTCCTGGCCCTGCACGAGCTGGCCCGGCTGTCGCTCGAATGGCACGATCACGAGCCCGGCATGCTCTGGCTTCTGGACGCCCGCAACGGACAGGTGAACCTGCAGAACAGCGGGGTGGAAGCGATGGCCTGGTCCAATCAGGGGGAAGTGGCCGTGGCGGCCGGTGGCTGGCTGGCCTGGCGCACCCTGCCCGAGCTGAGCATCCTTCGCAATCAGGCCGTTCCCTCCGGCCTGCTGGGGCTGGCTTTCGCCTCCGAGGCCGCAGTGCTTGCCTGGTTCAACCACGAGCAGATTCAGGTGCTCGACCGGGGCCTGGTGCAAGACCTCCCCACGCGGGGCGAAACCACGCTGGCCCTCCCCTGGGCGATCTCGAAGTCGGGGGAGTGGCTGGCGGTGGCCACCCGCACCCGGGTGCTGCTGACCGGGCCCGAAACCCGATTCCTCCCCCCGGGTCTGGCCCGCAGCCTTCTGTTCACCCCCGACGATCGTCTGCTGGTGCTCTCCAAGAACGAGCTGCGCGACGCAGAGGGAACCCTGCGAGCCTTCCCCACTCCCCCGCGCGAGGCCACCCTCTCGCCTGACGGGCGCTGGCTGGCCTGGCTGGAGGAAGATGAGCTGGCGCTGGAGGCTCTGAGCGATCGCCGCCAGAGCCTGCGCCTGAGCGCCCCGGGTGCTCGCAAGCTGCTCTATACCAGAAACCACTGCCTGGCCATCGCCGGTGAGCAGGCCTGGCTCTGGCCCACCGCTCTGTGGGAACGAGATTACCCGCGCCTGGAAGAGCTGTCCGCCCGGAACCCGGCTTATCGGTTCGCCGCCCTGCTCGCACGCCACCGCCACCGCCACGATCTGGTGCTGGACGGGCTGTGGGAGTTCTCCCCCCAGGACATCGAGCTCCAGGACGGAATCTGACCTGAGATGCGTCCTGGCGTGCGCCTGCTCTCGCTCTGCTTTTTCCTCTCGGGGTCGGCCGCGCTCACCTATCAGGTGATCTGGATTCGCATGCTGGGCTGGTTCTTCGGCACCACGACCCTGGCCGTGGCCACCACCGTGGCCGCCTTCATGGCCGGACTGGCCCTGGGCAGCTGGCTGGGCGGCCGCTGGGTGGAACGCCAGTCCCACCTCATCCGGGCCTACGTGCGGGTGGAGGGCCTGATGGGTCTGGCCGGCCTGGCGCTGACGCTGGGGCTCAACCACCTGACCGG
>CAZWUN010000149.1:0-11932 GCA_964637145.1 uncultured Burkholderiales bacterium | reverse complement strand
GCTCGCTCTTTGAGCTTTACAAGCCCGAGGTGGTTTTCCACGCCGCCGCCCACCAGCACGTGCCCTTGATGGAGGCCAACCCCTCCGAGGCGGTCTCCAACAACGTTTTTGGCACCCTGCAGGTGATGGAGCTCTCTCGCCAGTACGGGGTGGAGAAGCTCATCCTGCTCTCGACCGACAAAGCGGTCAATCCCTGCAGCGTGATGGGAGCCACCAAGCGCCTGTGCGAGCTGTTGCTGGTGAGCCAGCGCTCGCTCGGTTTCGTGGCCGTACGCTTCGGGAATGTGCTGGGCAGTCGGGGGAGCGTGATCCCCACGTTTCGGCGCCAGATCCTGCGAGGCGGACCGGTGACCGTGACCGATCCGGAGATGTCGCGCTACTTCATGACCATTCCCGAGGCGGTCACGCTGGTGCTGCAGGCGGCCGCCATCGCCCGGGGCGGCGAGCTCTACATCCTGGACATGGGCCAGCCGGTCAAGATCGTGGATCTCGCCCGCAACCTGATCCGTCTTTCGGGGTTTGAGCCGGACCGCGACATCCCCATCGAGTTCACCGGCATTCGGCCCGGGGAGAAGCTGCGCGAGGGCTTGATCAACGAGGGCGAGGAGACGGCTCCGAGCGGGGCCCCCAAGATCATGAAGGTGACCACCGCGCCTCCCGGACCCGACTGGCCCGGCCCTCAGCTCGAGGAGCTGCGCCAGGCGGCCGAGCGAGATGATGGGGAGCGCTGCGTGGAATTGATCCAGCTGCTGCTCGGCAACTTCAAGACCGGGGTGGAGGTGCCCGTCGAGCTGAACGTGGCCCAGACCCTGGAGCAGGCGAAGGAATCGCCTGCGCAGCAAGGAATACACGCGCACTCTGAACCCTAAGGAGTTCCTCGATGACCCGACGCCTGCTCCGCACCATTCCGCTGGCACTGATTCTGCTGGCCCTGAGCGCCACCGTCTGGTGGGATACCAGCGGCCAGGACCAGTTCCGGCTCTCCCGGGTGGGCGTGGCCGACCAGTCGGAGGCCCTGACCACTTTCGCTGACCCGGACGGGCCCGGTCCACTTCCCGGGGGCCTTGAGCGGCTGGAGGGCAGCCTGGTGGTGGACCTCAAGGACGACGCCTCCTCGGCCGAGATCGTGGCCCTGGAGCAGCGGCTCGAGGTCGATCTGCGCTACAACTCTCAGAACTCGGTGGCGGCCGGCCTGACCGTGGCCGAGGTCTCGGAGGACCGATTGCCCTCGCTCCTGGCCGAGCTCGCCCAGGAGCCGCTGGTGCAGCACGTCGAGCCCAACTACCTCTACTTCGCGCAGAGCTTCCCCAACGACCCGATGTTCAACCAGCAGTGGCACATGAGTCAGGTCAAAGTGGTCGAGGCCTGGCCCTGGTCCAACGGCCAGAACGCCGTGGTGGCGGTGCTGGACACTGGCGTGGCCTACGAGAACTATGAGACCTTCCACCAGGTGGAGGATCTCGATCAGACCCGCTTCGTGCCCGGCTACGACTTCGTGAACAAGCGCGTGCAGGCGCTCGACGACCATTGCCACGGTACCCACGTGGCCGGCACCATCGCCCAGTCCACCAACAACGGCAAGGGCGTGGTGGGCGTGGCCTGGGGCGCCGCCATCATGCCCGTCAAGGTGCTCAGCAAGGGTGGCTCGGGCTCGGTGTCCAACATCGCCGACGCCATCAACTTCGCGGCCGACCACGGGGCCAGCGCCATCAACATGAGCCTGGGTGGCCCGTTCCCCAGCACCGTGATGGACGAGGCCTGCAGCTACGCCAAGAGCCACGGAACCGCCGTGGTCTGCGCCGCTGGCAATGAGTCCAAGAACCGGCCCTCCTACCCGGCCGCCTACTCCGCCTGCATCTCGGTCTCGGCCGTGGACCGCGACGAGAACCTGACCTGGTATACCAATTATGGACCCGAGATCGACCTGGCCGCTCCCGGCGGTTCGACCCGCAACGACGCCACCGGCGGGGTGCTGCAGAACACCATCGAGGTGCAGAATCACAAAAAGAGCGGTTACTTCTACTTCCAGGGAACCTCCATGGCCTGTCCCCACGCCGCCGGAGAAGCTGCCCTGATCGCCAGCCTGGGCGTCACCAATCCCTCGGCGGTCGAGGCTCTGATGAAGAGCACGGCTCGCTCCAAGGGCAAGGAGGGCAAGCAGAAGGGCTACGGGGCCGGCATCATGGATGCCAGCAAGGCGGTCTGGAAGGCCGGCTTCGTCTACGGAGCCTGGCGTCTGGGTCTGGCCGTGTTGATCGGGGCCTTCGTGCTGCTGCCTCTGCTGCGGCGGGGCGCCGTCATCAGCGCCATGGCTACCCTGCCCGGGCTCATCGTGGGCTCTTCGGGCTTCTTCTTCCTGCCGCTGGTCATGGGCAACCAGGTGCCGCTCAACCCCATGCTCACCTCGGGCTTCCCCCAGTGGGACATGCTGTTGCTGGGAGCGGGCGGCCACGCCAACCCGATCTTCTACAGCTGCCTGATCCCGATGGCCCTGGCGGTGCTGGTGGTGGAGAACCGCTTCCTGCGCGCCGTTGTTGCCGGCCTGACGGCGGGCATCGCTGCCCACCTGCTCTTCGGGGCGGTCACCGGCGCGGCCACGGTGCTCTACATCCCGGCCATCCTCAGCCGGTTGTGGTTGCTCTTCAACGGCTTCCTGTGCATCTTCCTGGCAGTGGTGCTTGCCGAAGATCAGCCCTGAGCGCTTTCTGCTCGGACTCGGGCTGCTGGCGGGGGTGCTCTTGCTCGAGCACCTGCTGCTCACCCGCGTCTACCGCAAGCCCTCTTCTTTGAGCCGGCTCGGGTCGGCCAGCCCCAGCGCGCGCACCGACCTGGTCTTCTGGATGGCCCGAGTTACGGTGCTCTCGGCTTTTCCCGCGCTGGTGGCGCTCTTTTGCCTGCCGGGCCTGGTGGCCGGGGGCCTCTACTTGATAAAGCCCTACTGGCAGTTTTCGGGCCTGCTCGGCTCCCTGGTGCCGGCCGGACCGGTCGGTCAGGTGGCGCTCTGGCTGGTGGCCACCGATCTGGCTCACTACCTGGCCCACGTTCTGATGCACCGGGTGCCCTTCCTCTGGCGTTTTCACCGCCTGCATCACGCGGCCGAGGAGTTCACCATCCTGACCGGCGCTCGCCAATCATGGTCCGAGATTTTCTTCACCCGGGTGGTGACCGTGGTGCTGGTGACGCTGGTCCTGGGGTTGCCCCGGCCTGAGGTGGCCCTGGTCGTCCTGCTGGTTTTCCAGGTGGTCGAGATGCTGCAACACTCCGATCTGCCCTGGGATTATGGCTGGCTGGGCTGGCTGGTGGCCAGCCCTCGTTTTCATCGCCTGCACCACAGCAGCCAGCGGCTCGACTTCGACTCCAACTACGCCAACCTGTTCTCTGTCTGGGATTACCTGTTCGGGACCGTGGCCGGGCGATACCGCCGGGCCACCGAGGTCGCCGACACGGTCGAGATCGGGTTGGGCGGCTCCGACCGCGACCCGGCCCTGAATGATTGGCGCCGGGCGCTGGTGAGCGCCACCTTCCTGGAGCCTGCTCAGAGCAGCTCGGCCACTTTGACGGCGCGCTCGGGGCAGAACAGCGGAGCGCACTCCTGCTCTTCACCCAACACGCGCCGCGAGCCATAGCTGAGGCCGAAGGGGGCCTCCGGGTCGGGACGAGGGTCGCGATGGACCTCCAGGCTGCGGGTGTTGCGGTTCAAGATCCAGTAGTCGCTCACCCCGGCCCGCGCATACAGGCTGGCCTTCTCCCACCGATCATAAGCCAGCGAGGCGACGGCCACCTCGATGACCAGGTCGGCGGTGCTGGGATGGCGCTCGGGACGAAAGGCTTCCCGCGCCACCAGGGCAAAATCCGGCTCGAGCTCGGTGCGCTCGCCCAGCGTCAGCGGCAGCTGGACGCGCACGTAGTGGGTCGCCCCATAGGTCGTGACCAGGAGCTGAGTGGCGTAGGTCAGGCTGGTTCCGTGCTCGGGGCCCTGGGGAGTCATGACGATGATCTCTCCTTCCACCAGCTCGGTGTGCTTCAGGAAGCCCGCCTCACCCAGGGCATAGTACTCCGCCAGCGTCCAGAGCCGGGGCTGGGCATGAGTGAGAGCCATGCCCAGATTTTGGCGGATCCGGACGACGAATCCTTCAGTTGATGGAGCTGGCCCAGGTCAGCTTGCCCGACTCGTCCGGGGTCTTCAGATCGGGGTGCACCGGGCGCACCCGCACCCCGAAGCCGATGCTGCCGGTCTGCTGGGGGGCCACCTCGCCTTCGAACAGGTGCACCCCGTTCTCGCGGCCCGTGTAGCGGAGCTCGGTGGTGGCGGGCGACTTGACCGCGCCGTTCTCGACCGGGCCGCTGAGCACTTCCACCCGCACGTCCTTGGGATCGAGCTTGCCCAGGGTGGCCCAGGCTCGGAAGGAGACCTTCTGCCCGCGGGCGATCTCGTCCTCGGCGGGGACCTGGGCCTGGATGGCCACGTGGCTCCACTGCTTGTTGACGCGCCCGCGCCACTCGGCGATCGAGCGGGCCTGGGCAAAGTTCTTGGCGCTTACCTCGCGGGCCCGCTTGGCAGCCGGAATGTACATCTCGTTGCAGTAGTCCACCAACATGCGGTGGGTCGAGTAAAGCGGCGACAGAGTGCGGATCGACTCTTTCATGCGCTCCACCCAGAGGGCGGGAAGGTCGTTGCGGTCGCGGTCATAGTAGAGCGGGATGATCTCGTCTTCCAGGGTGGCGTAAAGGCTGGTCACGTCGGCCAGATCCTGCTCGTCATAGGTGGCGAACTCGATCGGCTCGCCGATCTTCCAGCCGTTCTTGCCGTTGTAGCCTTCCGCCCACCAGCCATCCAGCACGCTGAAGTTGAGCACCCCGTTCATGGCCGCCTTCTGGCCGCTGGTGCCAGAAGCTTCCAGCGGGCGGCGCGGGTTGTTGAGCCACACGTCTACCCCGGCAACCAGCGCCCGGGCCAGCTCCATGTCGTAGTCCTCCACGATCACCACCTTGCCGGCGAACTCGCTGGAGCGTGAGAACTCGTAGATCTGGCGAATGAACTGCTGCCCCGGCAGGTCGGCCGGATGGGCCTTGCCGGCGAAGACCAGCTGCATGGGACGCTGGGGGTCGTGCAGCAAGCGGTGCAGGCGCTCCAGGTCGGTGAACAGCAGCACGGCTCGCTTATAGGTGGCGAAACGGCGGGCAAACCCGATGGTCAATGCGTCCGGGTCGAGCACGTCGGCCGCGGCTCCCTGGCGGCCCACCGGCTCGCCCAGTCGGGCGGCCCTGAGCTTGATGCGCTTTCTGACCGCATCCACCATGGCTTTCTTGAGCCCCTGGTGGACCTTCCACAGCTCGCCGGTGGGGATCTTGTCCACCTCTTTCCAGTTCTTGGGGTCCTGGGGCTCCTCACGCCAGCTGTCTTTCAGGTGGCGGTCGAACAGGTCGGCCAGCGGGGCAGCCAGCCAGGTGGGCACGTGGATGCCGTTGGTGATGTGGCGCACCGGCACCTCTGACTCGGGCAGGCCCGGCCAGACCTTGGTCCACAAGGAGCGCGATACCTCGCCGTGCAGGGCGCTCACGCCGTTGCGATAGCGCGACATGCGCATGGCCAGGACGGTCAGGCTGAAGAGACCGGCGGGGGGATTGCCTTCCTGGCCCAGCTTCATGAACTCGTCGGCGGTCATGCCCAGGGCGGCTCGCAGGCTCCAGAAGTGGCCTTCCATCATGGTCTGATCGAAGACGTCGTGGCCGGCCGGGACGGGAGTGTGGGTGGTGAAGCAGACCGAGGGAGCCATCGCCTCCACCGCCTCGTGCCAGTTCAGGCCGTCGCTCTGGACGAGCTCGCGCAGCCGCTCGAGGGTGAGGAAGGCCGAGTGGCCCTCATTCATGTGCCAGACGGTGGGAGCGATGCCCATCTGGCGCAGGGCTCGCACCCCGCCGATTCCCAGGATCTTCTCCTGGGCGATGCGCATGTGGATGTCCCCTCCGTACAGCTGGGCCGATAGCCGCCGGTCGGAGTCGGAGTTGTCCGGCAGGTCAGTGTCCAGCAAGAAGAGCCGTACCCGGCCCACCTCCACCAGCCAGACGCGGGCTTCCACGCGGCGGTCGGGCATCTCCACCTGCACGATCACCTCCTGGCCGTCCGGGTCGGTGGCCCGGCGGATGGGGGCCATGTCGAAGTCCAGGCGCTGATAGCTGGCTTCCTGCTGGCCTTCCTGGTTGATGCGCTGGACGAAGTAGCCGTGGTTGTAGACCAGGCCCACGCCCACCAGGGGGATGCCCAGATCGCTGGCCGTCTTGAGGTGGTCGCCCGACAGCACGCCCAGGCCGCCGGAGTAGATCGGCAGGCACTCGTGGAGGCCGAATTCGGCCGAGAAGTAGGCGATCAGCTGATCGGACTGCTTGGGGAAGCTGCGCTTGAACCAGGTATCTTCGCGCTTGATGTAGTCGTCGAACTCTTGCATGACCGCGTCGTAACGCTTGCAGTAGGCGGCGTCGGCGGCCGCCTTCTCCAGCCGGTCCTGCGGCAGCAGGGCCAGGAACCGAACAGGATTCTCACGCCCGCTCTGCCACTGGCGCTTGTCCAGATCGGCGAAGAGCCGCACGGCTTCAGGGTGCCAGGCCCACCAGAGGTTGCGGGCCAACCGGCCCAGCCCAGCGAGCCGTTTGGGCAGCTCGGGGCGAACTTTGATCGTGCCAAGTAACTTCAAGACAGTCCTCCGGTGTGCATGGCTTGTTCCGGCGCGGGCCCTTCGCACCCCGCGGCCGGATCTCATTTCGAACAAGGCTTCGAAGGGGGGAAGTCGGTTTCGCGGCCCGAAATCCCAGCGCTGATGGCTGCCAAGATCGACACGCCGGACTGGGTGCGGGACGCCGTCTTTTACCAGATCTTCCCCGACCGCTTCGCCCGCAGCGAGAAGCTGGTCAAGCCAGGCAATCTGGAGGCCTGGGAGCATCCGCCCACCCCCCACGGCTTCAAGGGAGGCGACCTGGAGGGGGTGCTCGAGCACCTGGACTATCTCCAGGAGCTGGGCATCAACGCGCTTTATTTTTGCCCCATCTTCTGGTCCTCAGCCAACCACCGCTACCACACATACGACTACTACCAGGTCGATCCGCTGCTGGGGGGCAACCGGGCCTTCGAGCGCCTGCTCTCTGAGTGCAAGCGCCGGGGTCTCCGCATCGTGCTGGACGGGGTTTTCAACCACGCCAGCCGCGGATTTTTCCAGTTCAACGACATCCTCGAGAACGGGGTGCACTCGCCCTGGCTGGACTGGTTTACCATCCATGGCTGGCCCCTCAGCCCCTACGACGACAGCAAGCCGGCCAACTACGCCTGCTGGTGGGGATTGCCGGCTCTGCCCAAGTTTCGCACCGAAACTCCGGCGGTGCGCGAGTTCCTCTGGGGGGTGGCCTCTCACTGGGTGGATCAGGGCATCGACGGCTGGCGCCTGGACGTGCCCAACGAGATCGACGACGACTCCTTCTGGCAAGAGTTCCGCCGCCGGGTGCGCAAGAAGAACCGTGAGTGCTACATCGTGGGCGAGATCTGGGTGGACGCGCGCCGCTGGCTGCAGGGCGACATGTTCGACGCCGTGATGAACTACCTGTGGACCAGCTCGGTGCTGGGGTTCTGCCTCAAGAGCTGGGATCGCTCCCTGACAAAGGGGATGCAGTATGGAACCAAGGAGCCGCTGGACGCGCGAGCCTTCCAGCTGGCCATGGACCAGGTGCTCAAGCTCTACCCCGAGGCCATCAGCTCGGTGCAGCTCAACCTGCTCGACAGCCACGACACGCCGCGCGTGTTGACGTTGTGCCAGGGGGACCGGAGCGGCCTGGAGCTGGCCACGCTGATCCAGATGACCTTCCCGGGCGCTCCCTGTGTCTACTATGGCGATGAGATCGGGCTGACCGGGGGACGCGACCCCGATTGCCGCAAGGCCTTCCCCTGGGACGAGAGCACCTGGGACAAAGAGCTGCAGGCCATCTTCCGCGAGCTGATCGCTCTGCGCCACAGGCACAAGTGCCTGCGGCGGGGGGACTACGCGCCAGTCTCGGCCAGCGGGGAGCTGTTCGTCTACAGCCGCACCCTGAAGAACGAAAAGCTGGTTGTGGCCGTCAACGCGGGCCGCGAGATCGAAAGATGCACTTTGGAGCTGAGTGGACTGGAGCGGATCTACGGGCAGGGCACCCTGGCGGGCACCACCCTGGAGCAGCCACCCCGCTCGGGGTCGGTGTTCAAAGCGCGCTGACAATCTGTTGAGCGTTACGTGCTGAAGGTTTTGCCTATCCTCGGGGGCGCCTCCATACAAGTCTGTCGGCGCGAGTTACTGCAAAACCTTCAGCACTTCACTTTAAAAGCAGAGGCGAGAGCAGGAAAGCTGCTCCCGCCTCTTTTCCTCGTCAGGTCGCTACGGAACGACCCGGGCGATCGCGTTCCCGGTGGTGCAGGTGACCCACAGGTTGCCGTCCGGCCCCGAGCAGATGCCCACCGGGTTGACCAGGGTCGGCTCCTGGAAGGTCGTCATGACGCCCCCCGTCGTGATCCGAACCAGGCCCGCCGTCGGCGAGGCGCCGTCGAAGCTGGTCAGGGTGACCCACAGGTTTCCGTCCGGACCCACGCAGATATCCTGAGGATTGCTGTCGACGGGAAGGAGGAAGGTGGTGACCGTTCCCGTGGTGGTCATGGCCTCGATGGCGTCCACTCCACCGATGGTCAGGTCGTCGCGGATGAGCCAGAGGCGGCCGTCGGGACCCGAGACGATGGTGGTCGGGAAGGGGCCGCAGGGCAGCTCGTTGATCACCACACCGTTCGTATCCATTCGGCCGACCTGGGCCAGGGCGTTCTCCGTGAACCACATGTTGCCGTCTGGTCCGGCGCAGATGTCGCTCAGGGTCGGATTGGCAGTGATGCCGGCCGAGAAGAAAGTCGTGGCGGTAGGCGGAGCGTCATTGCGCCCGATGGCCGAGCCGTTGTTGGGAGCCTGGTTGGAGGATAGTGTCCACCAGATGTTTCCGTCCGAGCCCAGGGCAATCCCGGCGGGCAGCGAGCCGCCACCGAGGGTGATGAATTCGTTGCCGACCCCGGCGGTGGTCATGACACCCACTCGGCCCAGCGAGCCGGCCGGCAGGAACGGCGGAGACGGGGGTCCGTTCCGCTCGGTGAAGTAGAGGGAGTTGTCGGCCGGGCTCGAGCAAATGCCCAGCAGCTGGATTGGGAAAGAGAGCCCGGTGTTGAACTCGGTGATGACCCCGGCGGGGGTGATCTGGCCGATCCTGCCCGCGATCGAACTTGCCTCGGTGAACCAGATGTTGCCGTCCGGGCCCGCGCAGATCCCGGCCGGGAGCGAGCCGGCGTTGGGCAGGGCGAAGAGGGTTGCCGTGCCGGGGGCCGGCCGTACGTCGAAGGCGTTGCTGGTGGCCCCGGTCAGATTGGGCGAGCTGGCCGCCAGCGTGTAGCCGGTGCCGGCCGCCGAGATGGTCAGGTCGTCGAAGGTGGCCACTCCGTTGACGGAGTTCCGCGTCAGCGTTCCGCCCAGTGTCGCCCCACCCGGATTGGCTCCCAGGGCCAGCGTGACCGGCACGGAAGCGGCGGTGAAGAGCGCGTTGTTCTGGTCGCGGACCTCGACCAGCACCTGGGCCATGGTCACCGTCGCCTGGCTGTTCACCGGCTGCTGGGTGACGACGAGGCTGGTCGCCACGGGGGTCACCGCCGGGGTGGCCACGGTCAGAGTGGTCTGGCCGCTGACCCCCTGGAAGGTGGCCGTAATGGTGGTGTTACCGTCCGCCAGGGCCGTCGCCTGGCCGTTGGCGTCGATGGTGGCGACCGCCGGATCGCTGCTGGTCCAGACCACGCCGGCTCCCAGCTGGTTGGAGGTCCCGTTGGAGAAGTTCCCGATGGCCGTGAACGAGAGCGCCGAGCCCGGCGCCAGGGAGGGATCGGAAGGGTTGACCGTGATGCTCTGGAGCGTCACCACGTTGACGTCCACGAAGTCCGGGTCGTTGATGGTGAAGCTGCCGCCGGCCGTCAGATCGAGCGCCTGGTTGAAGAGGCCCACGACCGTGTCGCCCTCGAGATACTCGATGGTCAGGTTCCTGGCCGTGATGGGAACGACCAGCGTGATCACCGCCGCTTTGGCCCGGAGCTCGGGCCCGAAGACGACGTTGCCAGCCGCGTCGGTGGCGGTGAAGCGAAGTGAGGTGACCGAGGCCGGGATGACCCGAGCCAGGACGCTCCGTACCACGATCTCCGCCGTCTGGACTTGAGGAATGGGGTTCAGGTTCCCACCGGCGAGGGTTCCGCCGACGTCGCTGCCGCTACAGGCGCAGAGCGCCGCGCAGAACAGCACAATGGAAAGGACCAGAAACTTGCGCAAAGGAAAGCCCCCCCCTTCAATTTCTTAGAGTGACGGCGTTTCCCGGTCTTCCAGAGGAGTCCTGCCCCTGGCGGGTACCAATCACAACCGGTGGCGGCCAGGCGCGCTTGGAATCGTCTAATCGACCAGGCCGAACTCGCGGCGCATCTCCTGGAGCAGCTGCCACTTCAGCAGCGGGTTTGACTTGGGAGGGAAGCGGATGATCAGCCATACCCAGGCCGCCAGCACCATCACCCCCACCAACATCAGCCAGATGCTGCGTTTGCCGCCCTTCTTGACGGCATGCTCTTCCTCTTGCTTGCGCAAGTCTTCCTCGCGCCGGGCCTCGCGCTTGTCGCGCTCGGTCTGCTCTTTCCAGCTCTCGAGGCGCGCTTTGGCCTGGCGCACCGCCCCGCTCAGGAAAGGGATCTCGTTGCGCAGCGAGCCGGGTAAAGCGGCCGGACGCTCGACGTTGCGAACTTCCACGCTGCCCTGCTGGGCAGCCTGGCCCAGTCGGTAGCCACAGGCCTCGCAGAACTGGGCGTCGGAGATGACTTCAGCCTGGCAGTTGGGACAGGTGGGCATAGAATCCTCGCAATTTAGGGTGGCCCTGCCTTTCTTGTCTCAGCGCAGCTTTACCTCCAGGAAGCGGGGGAAGTAGACCTCGGGCTGCTGGCGGTGGGCCTCCAGGGCTCCGATGTTGCGGCAGTAGCTGATGGTCAGTCGGTCGGGCTCGGACAGCGTCCGGTGAGCCTTGCCGGCATAGAGCAGCAAGCCTGTCTCGGTGGCTTTGTAGAGCAGCACCGGCTCGCTCCAGGGGCCTTCCGGGCGAGGAGCGGTGCGGGCCACCACCTCCGGCCCCAGCCCACCCCGGGTGTAGACTGCCAGGAATAGACCCCGGAAGGGCATGACGCTCATCTCCGAGGCGGCCTGCTCGAAAAGGACGGCGGCTCTGGCCGGATCCTTCGACCACTCTTCCCCCGCGAAGTACTCCGGCTCGAGCTCCGGCCCGTAGCGGATCAGGACCGACTTGCCGTCCTTGAGCCCGTAGGCGTAGAGCTTGCCCTCGTGCACCAGGCAGGCGATGCCCGGGTGCAGGGGACCGGCCGGGTGGCGCTCGATCCGCCAGTCGGGCGGGTCGGCCTGGGGGTTTTCGATCTCGAGCAGATCCTCGCCCATCCACTCGAAATCAAGGCCGGGTGGGCCGCCCGGCTGGTTGCGCACCTTTTTCTCGAAGATCCACAGCCTGTCGTTCCACAGCGCGCCATCGGAGGGCCAGTAATAGGTATCTTTCTCACTCGGCTTGAGCTCGTAAAGGAAGAACTCCTTCTGGTTGCCGTGCGTGATGGCAAACGAGTTGTGGATCATGTCCATCCGGGTTCTCTTGCCATCAGCGATCCGGCCGACCAGGGTGTCCCCGAAGAGCCAGAGCGTGCGCCCCCGGCCCAGGTCGACCGAGTAGGCGCCGTCCCCTCCGGTCCAGCCTTCGGTCTGGTAGAAGCTGAGCGAGGAAGGCTCCACCCCCAGGACCACCAGCAGCAGCAGCTCGATCACAGGTCGAGGGTCAGCTGGCCGCTGAAGAAGCGCTGGATGGG
>CAZWUN010000148.1:0-12070 GCA_964637145.1 uncultured Burkholderiales bacterium | reverse complement strand
GCCGCGGGCTGCCTCCTGGCGGAAAGGGGACAGGTTTTCCATCTTGACCAGATTAGCCGGGAAGGCTGAAAGAAAGCTGGCTCTTCAGGAGCGAGTCTCCTGGATGCGGTACTTGATGGTATAGTCCTTGCCCAGCATCGGAGCCTCGACCGCTCGCATCTCCAGAGTCTGCGCGGTTCGGTCATAGATGGCGTAGCGGGCCTTGCCCAGCCCGTCTCGACCGTATGCGACGGCGCCCACGCACACGATGTAGCGCTCCTGGCTCCTCAGCGCGAGTGGCTGGCCGTATTCGAAGTCGAGCACCCCCGCCTCGCCGAACCTCTCCGAGCGCTGGCAGTAGACCAGCGGGACATGCAGGTGCCCCACGAAAATCAGGCGATGAGGGAATTCGTCGAACACGTTCCAGGCCTCGATCGGGTTGGAGAGACCCTGCTTGCGCGTCCTGGGGGAGATGTGGGTGAAGTGCAGCTCTTCCTCGGTGAGGCCGTCGGGAAGCCCCTGGAGGTAGCGGCATTCTCCGCGAGACAGCCCCAGCGCCTCGCCAAAGTCGTGGTTGCCCCTGACTGCTGGAATTGCTCGGGCCTGCACGGTTTCCAGCACTTTGGAGTCTTCCGGGCCGCCATCCACCAGGTCGCCCAGGCAGACGATTCGGTCGCAGGCGCAGCTCTCGATGTCCTCCAGCACCCGCTGCAGGGCCTCATAGTTGCCATGGATGTCCGAGATCAGGGCCAGGCGACCGTCACCAAGCAGGGGGGGCTCGACCGTGAGCTCGCGGGGGAGACCTCCGGGGAGGAGAGGCTCGAGTTCGGCCAGGGCTTGCAGGACGGTGGCGTTCTTGCCCCACCTGGTCAGCCAGCCGGCCAGGCTGTCTGTCTCTTGCACGGGGGAGCTTTCGGTCGAATCGGTGGGTTCTCCCGCAGCGCGTGCAGGATCGGCGTGGATGACCGCACGAAAGCCCTCCGATGCAAGCACCCGGCCCCCCCGCTGGATTGGTCGGCCATCTCGGGGAGATGCGCCGTGACGTGCTGGGGCTCCTGACGCGCTCGGCTCAGGAGTATGGCGACGTGGTACGATTGCTGCTGGGGCCCTGGGAGTTCTACCTGGTGAACGACGCCGAGCTGCTGCAACAGGTCTATCAGGATCACCACCCGCGCTACGACAAGAACACCCGCACCGGTTCCTTGCTCAAGGAGCTGACCGGGGACAGCGTGCTCACCCTCAGCGGGGAGCCATGGTTGCTGCGGCGCCGCATGCTGGCTCCGTTCTTCACGAAGAAGTCGGTGGCCGGTTACGCCTCGATGATCCTGGAGCTGACCGAGTCCTGGCTGGAGCAGGCGTCACCCGGAAAGACGCTCGACCTCGCCTCCGAGATGACGCGCCTCACCTGTCGCGTCATCGCCCGGGCGCTCTTCTCGGCCGACTTGAAGGACGACGCGGCCCGGGTCGAGTGCGCCATGCTGAACGCGTTGGACGTCGTCTACAAGAGGATCGAGCGCATCATCGACTTCAGCCTGGCCCGGCGGCGCAGGTTCCGCGCCTCGCTGGAAGAGCTGGATCGGGTCGTCTACGGCATGCTGGACCGGCGACGCACGGGCGCCGCTCAGCCCGATCTCCTGCAGCGGCTGCTCGAGGCGCGCGACCAGGAGACCGGTTTCTCGTTCGACGACGCGAACCTGCGCAACGAGGTGGTCACGCTGCTGCTGGCCGGGCACGACACCACGGCCAACACGCTGGCCTTCGTGTGGCATCTCCTGGGTCGGCATCCCGAGGTCTACGACAGGCTCCACCGCGAGGTGCAGGGGCCCGTGACGGTGGACACTCTGCCCAGGTTTCCCTACCTGAGCGCCGTCATCAACGAAACGCTGCGCCTTTATCCGCCCATCTGGGCGGTGGAGCGCCATTGCCGCGAAGGCGACGTGCTGGGCGGCTACACCATTCCGGCCGGCTCCACCGTGGTGACCTGCCCTTACGTGACGCATCGCAAGCCGGACTACTGGAGCCAGCCCGAGCGTTTTGACCCGCAGCGCTTCCTGGGCGACCAGGACCGGCCCCGCTACGCCTATTTCCCCTTCGGAGGCGGGCCTCGCCAGTGCGTGGGGCAGAACCTGGCTCTGCTGGAAGCCCACCTGATCGTGGGCCGGGTGGTGCAGAGCCGCCGGTTCGTGCCGGTGGAAGGGCACCACTTCGCAATCCAGGCGGGGATCAGCCTGCGCCCGCTGGGAGGCCTGCCGATGCGCGTCCAGACCCCTTCTGACCCGGCAACACCCGTCCTGGAGAATCCTCAACCCCGCAAGCGCCAGTGGCTCTTCTGGAGCCGCAACCTCAAGCACGAACTCTCCCGCGAGAGCCACCGGATCCGTACCTCGCTCGGCCCGGTGGAGTACGTGCACGCCGGAAGCGGACCGGTGCTGCTGGTGCTGCACGGCGCTCCTGGCGGCTACGACCAGGCACTTCTGGGGATGAAGCACCTGCTCAAGCGCGGTTTCGCCTTGCTTTGCCCCTCGCGGCCGGGCTCGCTGCGCACCCCCTTGGAGCAGCGCACGCTGACTCAGCAGGCGGAGCTGATGCTGTCCCTGGCGGACAAGCTCAAGCTGTCCCTTCAGGGCGTGATCGGCATCGGAGCCGGGGGCGCGGTCGCGCTGGAGGTCTGTCACCTTCGCAAGTCTCCCTTGCTGCTCTACC
The DNA here is from genome assembly GCA_964637145.1 of uncultured Burkholderiales bacterium. Classification (GTDB taxonomy): domain Bacteria; phylum Vulcanimicrobiota; class Xenobia; order Xenobiales; family QWHO01; genus QWHO01. The sequence continues at coordinate 9,388 of CAZWUN010000148.1, read as the reverse complement.
AGGCCATCACGCACCGCTATCAACTGAGCGCAGCCAACCAGGCCCGCATCGCGCTGCTCTTCAACCAGCCCGGAACCTGGCTCACCAACTGGCTGGGCCCGGAGCGCCTGGTGGGCCAACTCATCGATGCCAAGGGCTATCTCGACCCGCACCAGGCTCAGGCCTTGATGCACCAGTCGCTCGACGATCCGGAGAAGCTCGATTTCCTGCTCGGGCTGCTGGAGGCGGTGGCGCCGGTGGAGCTACGCCGGCCCGGCCTGGAGAACGACATGGCGCAACTGGGCTCGTGGACTCCTCCCGAGGTGGATGTTCCCACGCTGATCCAGCACGGCACCCATGACTCGGACGTGCCTTACGAGCACGCCACGCACGCAGCCGGGCGGATCCCGGGCGCTCGCCTGTCCGCGGTCGAGGGGGGCACTCACATGCTCCGTCTGGCCCCTCAGTGGGAGGCGCTGGCCGAGGAGCAGGCGAGTTTTTTTAAGACGTAGCCGGTCCAGTTTCCTGACTCGGGAAGGGGTGGCGCACGGAGCAATCCTGCCCGGACAGGTCTCGACCGCTTGCTGCCCTCATTCCCGCCTGGACCTGAATTTGCCGTCATGCCGCCGGGGGCAAGAGGGAAATGATGGTGCGGAGGTTCTCGGGCCCATGCTCACGACCACGACGGGTTTGACCCCCTGGATGGACCGTGAGTATACTCATGAGTATGAGTAAGCGTCTCCAGGTGGTGATGTCTGAGGAGGAGTTCGAGCAGTTTCGGATGTGTGCCGATCGTCAAGGTTTGACCCTGAGCGAGTGGGCCCGTCAGGCGCTGCGTTCCGCACGGGGACCGACTCCCGCGAGCAAATTGCAGGCTCTGAATCGCGCCCTTGGCTGTGGGCACCCCACGGGGGACATGGAGGACATTTTGGCGGAGATTGAGGCGGGACGTGATCTTCGTTGACTCAAATGTGCCGATGTACCTGATTGGGGCGCCTCATCCAAATCGAGACCAGCTTGAGGATTTTCTGCGAGCGAATCCAGGGGAGGACCTGGTTACGAGCGCGGAGGTTTATCAGGAGATTATCCACCGCTACGTGGCGATTGACCGCCTGAGTGCTATTTGCGATGCTTTTTCTCTATTGGACCAGCTGGTAACCATTGTTCATCCCGTCACCCGGGAGGACACCGAAGGCGCGCGAGGCGTGGCCGAGCAAAGCCTGGGCTTGAGTGGGCGCGATTGCCTTCACGTCGCGGTGATGTTGCGGCATGGCCTCTCGAAGATTCTTACGATGGACCTTGGATTCGATGCATATCCCGGGATCATCCGGCTACCAGCGCTGCAGTCTTTGCCCACGGCGCTTCCCTGACCCCAAGACACGGACCCCATCACCCGCCCGGACTGGCTTGAGGAGTCCCCTCGGTGCCGTTCCCTAGCCCAACCTGACCGTTGTCCAGGACGAGAAACCCGCGAATACTGCCTTTCCCCTCAGCGGGTAACGGATCTGGCTCTCGTACAACCTGTTCCCGCACAAGCGCTTGCTGAGTTGGCGACCTGCCGAGCTGGCAGGTCCCGCTTCCTAACTCGGGAAGGGACGCGCATGTCTGATTCGATGCAGCTCCTGCTGCTCGACCTGGCGGCCGAAGGCCGGACCGAGTCCTCCGGCAGCTTCAGTCTGGACTCGGCCCTGGCGGTGCGCAAGCTGGCTCTCTTTCAGAAGGCCGAGCCCTCCCAGTTCCTGGCTCTGCTGGTGCAGACAGCGGTCATGAGCGGAGCCCCGGTCGTGCACCTTTGTTTCGGGGGCGGCGGGGTGGTGGTGCGCTGGGTGCCGGATGAGGCTCACAACCGCCTGGAGGCCTGGAAAGCCCTGCCCGAGCTCTTGCAGCGAGCTGGCCCGCGGGCTCTGCTGACGCCCCTGGATCATCTGGTGGGAGCCCTGCACGCCGCCCTGGCCCTGGACCCTCTGGCGGCCGGATGGTCGTTCGTGGGCTCCGAGTCGAGCTGGGCCGTGCTGGTGGGGGAAGAGGGTCTGGTGGAGCTGGACGGCCCCGGGTCCGATCCCGAGCTACGCTTCTCTGTGCGCTTGCGGTTGGAGGGGAGCTTCTTCGAGAGGCTCAAGCGCCGCCTGACCGGGCACGCGGAGTGGTACAAGCGGCTGGCCGAGCGCTGCGGGTCTTGCCCGGTCCCAATTTATGCCGATGGTCGCCTGCTCAACTGGCCTCTGCGGGGGCCGCGCTGGGTCACCTCCGACACTCTTCGCACCGCCTTCCGGGGCCTGGAGAACCTTCGAGCCGAGCGCTTCCTTCTCGGCTGCGAGCCCCGCCGCAGCCTGCTGCTCGGGCCGCCCCCGGCCACTCGCCAGTTGACCTGGCTCGACTCTGGCTCCGGGCCGCGCCGGGCTACCAGCCTGAAACTGGTCAGCAACTTCTACACCACGCACCTGCTCGAGCTGCGGCCTCCCGGAATCGAGAGCGGTAAAGAGGAAGGGCTGGTGCTTGGACGCGAGCGACGCGACGCTCCCGACCCCGACCATGAGACCTGGTGGGCCGATTGGGAGCCCTCCGGGGTCAAGTTGAGCCAGGTGGGAGCAGGTTGGGTCACCCGGGTGGCCTTTCCCGGTGCCGTGGCGCCCGGTTTCAAAGTCTACGGCTTTGATACCATGCTCTGTCGGGGTATCTTCTCCTTGCCAGTAGCCGGGCAGGGGCCGGGTCAGCTTACCGTGGTGCGCTGGGGCGTGGCCCTGGACCCGGTGGCGCTCGATCTGGGCAGCCCGGGGGCGGTGGCGGTGGTGGCTGCCGACTGCGCCACCGACCTATCCCGCCTGCGCCCCCTACAAGATGAGAGCTTTCAGGAAGTGGTGGAGCTTTGCCGGGCGCAGATCGCCGAGCTGGAGGCGGGCGTGGCGGCGCTGGCGCGGGATTGACGACCCCGGGTCTGGTTGCGATACTCAGAAGATGCGCCGGGTGTTTGGAATGATGGACTTCAATGGCCTCTTTGGAGGGGCCCTGCTGGCCTTCTTGTCCGTGTTTCTGGTCAGTCGTTTCCGCCAGCTCTCCTTCTTACCGTTCGACCCGCTCTACGTGCCACTGGCCACCGGAGCACTGGCTCTATTCTTGATCACGCGGGGGAAGCAACTGGTGATCGAAGGCGATCAGGTCTGCCTCGTCTACCGGCTTTTCTGGCTCCTCCCCATTGGCCGCAAGGAGTATCCTCCGGGAACCTTTCAGAAGGTGCGAGTACGCCCCATCGGCTCGGAAGGCAATCCGGCCTGCTTCGTTGAGCTGGTCGGCAGCTCGACCATTCCGCTGACCCAGGCGAGCCCGCAGCAGGCCGAGAAACTGGCTCGGGAACTGGGCGCCGCTTTGGGCATACCCGCCGAGTCGTAGGTGGACATTCCGAGCGAGCTGGCCAGACTGGCCCGGCTTGACCCCGAATGCCGGCGCTTCGGCGCTTCCACCCACCGCTATCATCTCAATCCACCGCTCTCCCTCGAGCGGCTGGCCGCCTTCGAAGCAAGCCACGACATCCGCCTGCCCGAGGAGTACGCCGCCTTTCTGACCCGGGCAGGAAACGGCGGGGCCGGCCCGTTCTACGGCCTCTACCCGCTGGGCGAGGGTTGGGAGGGCCTGACCGGCAGCCTGGCGGCTCCGTTCCCCTTCACCCAACCCTGGAACATGCCCACCGATCCCCCGGAGCACTTCGCCTCTGACGAGGAGGAGGAGCGCTGGCACCACGAGCTGGATGCGGTCTACTGGTTTCCTCTGGACGGCGCCTTCCCCATCTGCCACCACGGCTGCGCGCTGCGCACCTGGCTGGTGGTCAGCGGTCCCGAACGGGGACGGGTCTGGTACGACGCCCGGACCGAGGGGGGTGGGCTGCGCCCTCACGAGGACGTCCTGGGGCGCCGTCTCGGCTTTCTGGACTGGTATCGCGGCTGGCTCGAAGAGAGTACCCAAGGAGATGTTCGAAGGGATGTTTGAAAGAGCGAAATGACACCGCTCTGCGGCCTATCGCTGGTTGAGCCGAGGGGAACTCTCGCAAACTCGGCGCCCAGTGACGGGATGAGAATGGCGAGCCGAAGGGCATCGACGACGAGTTCGACTGGAAGGGACTCAGCGGGCAGGAGCCACCGGGTCGATGACCTCCAGAAAGGGGAAGACTGCGAAGTCGCGCACATTGTGGGTCATCAGACGGCGGATTCCGTAGCGACGTGCCGTGGCTGCAAGCAGAGCGTCTGAGATTCGTCCTCTACCGAGGCGAAACTGCTCCAGGAGGGACAGGGCATTCTCCAGGTCGACTTCCTCCGTGGGTAGAACGGCGATGTTAGCCCGACCGAGATAAGTGCGGATGAAGTCAACCCCATCCGCCATCGACATCGGGCTTTCAAAACGTCGCCCATCCGTAACGATGTGCAAAACCTCGTGCAATATGCCAACCGTCAGGACGACGCGCCCCGTCGAATCCGCCAGAGCAGCTTCAAGCGCGCGTCGGGCCGACTTGTGCTCGGGAAATTCTACCAGCCTCGCGTAAATGAGAATGTTCGTGTCGACCAGGGTGTCTGACATCACAACTGCCGTGAGGTGATCTCATCATAGATTTCTTCTCTGGTTGGTAGAGGCCCGAGCGGCTTCATTCCGTGGACCACGGGGATTCGCTCCAACCGCTCCGTAGGCGTGAGCTTCTCCTTGCGGTACAACGCCATCGCCTCACGGACCAACTCGGCTATCGAACGATCGTGACGAGCCGCGTAGACACGGAAAGCTTCGTAATCTGACTCCGATACGGAAATCGATATCGTTTTCATAGTAAGAAGGATACTATGACCAGATCCCCCCGTCAACCGGCGGGACTCTACTACCAGGCGCGTGCATCGTGGAACGGCTGCAAATCTGGCAGTTCGGACGCACGGAGGACCACGTGGGCGCCTCCGGGACGATAGGGAGAAGGCTGAGGTTCGCCGCTGGTTCGAAGAGGGGCTGATCCCGGTCATTGAACCCTGACCCGGAAGGCCCCAGGATGGTCCCATGAAACGTCTTCTTCTCATGCTTCTGGCTGGCTGCATGTTGACCTGGTTACAGCCTGGCTGAGTCCACTCGGGTCACCCTGATCACGGACATGGAGTTCAGCCCCGACGGGGCCAGCCTGGCGGTCGCCGGCATCGGTCCCGGGGAACGGTTCTCCAATCCCGGGCTGCTGCAAGTCCACGACCTGAGAAAGCGGACCCCGCCGCTCAACATCCATGGCCAGAAGCGTTTCAGCTCGGTGGCTTATCGCCCCGATGGCAAGATCCTGGCCACCGGGTCGGAGGACGGCACGGTGGTGTTGTGGAGCGCCACCACGGGCAAGAAGCAGATGGCCCTGGCGGGTTGCAAGGCCCAGGTGTGGGAGGTCGCCTACAGCCCTTCCGGCCGACAGGTCGCCGCCGCCAGCGGCTGGAGCCAGGGCCTGACCATGCTGTGGAGCGTTGGACCGGGAAAGACCGAGTGGTCCAGCCAGCTGCCTTCCGACCCGTTCTACAGCGTCACTTTCAGCCCGGACGGTTACCTGCTGGCGGCGGGAGACCGGACCGGAACGGCCCGGGTATGGACGCTGATGACCAACGAGCAGATTCTCGAGCTCAAGGGACACAAGGGTTGGGTGACCGAGGTCGCCTTCAGCCAGGATGGACGTTACCTGGCTACCCTGGCGGGCAGCGAGGTGCGCCTCTATGACATCACCAGCGGCGAGCACGTCAAGACCTTGAGCGACCCTTCCCAGCAACTGCACTCGCTGGCCTGGTTCCCGGACGGCGCGCGCCTCATAGCGGGGGGCATCAACTACGACGAGAGCCCCTACCGCGGAACCGCTCGGGTCTGGGAGGTGGCCAGGCGCAGGGCCGGCAAGTCAGGTTTGACGCCCTTTCAGAGCCAGCCGAGTGCCGAAAGGCAAAGGGCCGGTTCCACACGGGAACCAGGCCTCTTGCGAACCTTCAAAGGCTTTCGGATTAGCCCAGCACCCCTCCCACGCCGGTGCGGAACACGCCCGCGATGGCGAAGGCGCCCGAAGTCTGCTGTTGCTGAGGATGCTGGTGGTTGCATCCCCCGCCGCCCTGCTGCTGGGCCATCGCTTTGCCGAGCTGAATCCCCAGAGCGAGCATGGCTTCCGGGCTCTGTCCACCCTGTTGAGGCGCGCCCTGGCCGCCACCCACCAGGTTGATGTTGCTGCCGGTCAGGTTGATGGGCCCGCGAGTATTGCCCAGCATCGCGGCAAAGTCGCCCGCGCCCATGGTGACATTGCTGCCGGTGATATTGATTCCGCCAGGGTGCTGGGCGCTCAGGCTGCGACCGAAATCGCCGTTGCCGCCGGGGACCAGGTTGATGTTGCTCCCGGTCAGGTTCAGACCGCCGGCCTGAGGACCACCGGCCTGACCCTGGCGGGCCTGGGCCATCCCGATGGCGATGCCGATCGCCAGCATCGACTGGGGATCCTGGGCGCCCTGGCCGGGCGCCTGGCCGTGGGAGCACTGGGAGGCCTTCGGGCCAAACGGGTTTTGACCGCACTGCTGGCCGAACGGGCTGGGTCCACCCTGCAGGCCGAAGGGGCTCTGGCCGCCCTGCAAGCCGAACGGGCTCTGGCCCTGTGGATTGGTGAGGTTCAGGTTGCTGCCGGTCAGGTTGAGCGACCCGCCGAAGCCGGGGCTCTGCTGGGGAGAGAAGCCCGCCTGGTGGCCGTGCTGGCCGTGCTGACCGTGCTGGGCGCCACCGAGCATCTGGCTGGCCATCAGGCCGGCGGCCATGCCCACCATGAACTGGAGCAGTTGCTTGACGTCGTTGCCCTGCTTGGGGCCGTGGGGGCGGTGGCCGTGGTGATGATGGGCCTGGGGACCGGACAGGTTGACGAGCGGATTGAACATCGTGGTTTCTTTCCTTTCGGTGGGGTGTCTTGGCTCCAGCATAGATCCCCCCGAACGGTTGCCGCTCCTCGAAACCGGTTTCCGAGTTCTGAACAGATGTGAACTTTTCGCGACGATTTGTTAACCAGCCCGAGGCTCGCGCCAGCCCTCCCACAACCAGCTCGCTTTATGCTCTGGCCATGAAGCGACTGTTGCGAACCAAGAATTGCGCCAGCATCCCCGACGAGATCGCGAACGACCTGGCTAACCTCAAGGGAGTCCTCCAGGGGATCACTCCTGACCGAATGCTGGCCCTGGTGCGCCAGCCGGCCGAGCTATTGCGGCGGGGATGGGTGCTGGCCGGCCAGGATCCGGTGGTCTGGTCGCTGGGCTCGCGCACGCTGGGACAACGTATCCACCTGTGCAAAACCCGCCACCAGGCGGTGCTCGAGAGCCAGGCCGGGCGCTACGTCCATCGTTTTGTGGTCTGCCTGCGTCAGAGGCAGATTCTCCAGGCCGGTTACGCCCTCGAGTGACTGCGCTTGCCGCCCAGGAAGTCGAGCAGCATGTAGACGCACGGGATGACGAACAGGGTCAGGAAAGTGGAGGTGCACAGACCTCCGATCACGGCGATGCCCATCGGGGCACGCGCCTCGCCTCCCTCCGACAGACCCAGCGCCACCGGCAGAATGCCCACCGCGGCGGCGATGGAGGTCATCAAGATGGGGCGCAGACGGATCGGCCCCGCCTCCAGCACGGCCGCCCGCAGGTCCTGGCCCAGGTCGCGCCTCTGGTTGATCCGGTCGATGAGCAAGATGGCGTTGCGGGTCACGATGCCGCTCAGCATGATGACGCCGATGAAGCTGTAGACGTTGACCGTGGCGCCGGTGAGGAAGAGGGCGAAGAAGACGCCGATGGTGGCCAGCGGCACGGTCAGCATTACGGTGAAGGGGTGCACGAAGGACTCGAACTGCATGGCCAGCACTCCGTAGACCACCAGGAAGGCCATGATGAAGGCGAAGCCCAGGTAGGCGGCCGCCTCGCGGAACAGCTTGGACTGGCCGGTGGGCACCAGGGAATACTGAGGATTGCCCTCGATGACTTCCTGGCAGATGGCCAGGAACTTCTCGGTGCCCTGGCCGGCCGCGATCCCCTTCACGTTGGCGCTGATGGTGACCGAGCGTTGCTGGTTGTAGCGATTGATCTGGTTGGGACCGAGGCCGTCCTTGACGGTGAGCACCGAGGCCAGGTCCACCATGCCTCCCGCGGGGGTGCGCACGGCGATGCGGCCGATGTTGTCTGAGGTCACGCGGAAGCTGTCGCGCGCCTTGACGCGGATGTCGTAGCGGTCGCCGCCCTCCTGGAACTTGGCGGCGTTGAGCCCGCCCATCATCACCTGCACGGCCAGCGAGATGTCGCGGGTGTTGAGGCCGAGATCGGCGGCCGCCTCGCGGTTGAGCTCCACGTCCACCTGGGGACGTGACAGCTCGAGGTCATCGTCCACGTCCACGAAGAAGCCCGACTCGATCATTTTCTGCTTGATGGCGTCCGAGAAACGCTCCAGGTCGGCCAGGTTTGGGCCCAGCATCACGTAGGCGATGTCGGTCGAGCGGGTGGCGCCGGCGCCCACCAGCAGCGGGTCGTTGGCCACCACGAAGGACTGAAGCCCGGGAAGGTCCGCCAGTTGCCCTCGCAGCTCGTTCATCAGCTCTTGCTGCGACTTGTCGCGTTTCTCGCGGGGCACCAGGGTGGCGAAGAAGAGCCCCGAGTTGGGCTGACCGTCGAACAGGCCGATGGCCATGAAGGCTCCCTCCACTTCCTTGCGCCCCAGCACGATCTTCTCGGCCGCTTCGATACGCTTGCTGGTCAGCTCCAGCGAGCTGCCCAGCGGCGTCTTGAAGAAGACCAGGAAGTTGCCCGAGTCGGTGGCGGGCATGAATTCGGTGCCCAGGCGGCTGGCCGCGCCCAGGCTCAGCACGAAGAGGCCGAGGGCGATGGCCAGGGTGACCAGGCGCGTGAACACGTTGTGGATGCTGACCGCCAGCACCCGGCGGTAGAGTGCCTCCAGCGTTTCCACCGGCCAGGCCAGCACGCGCGCCAGCCACCCTTCGGTGGCCTCCTTGCGCATCAGTCGGGCGCCCAGCATGGGGGTCAGGGTCAAAGAGACGACCAGGCTGAGCAGAATGGTCACGGCCACGGTCAGCCCGAAGGGGATGAAGAATTGCCCGATCACACCGCTGATGAAGGTGATGGGCAGGAAGATAGCCCCGATGGCCAGGGTGGCGGCGATGACCGCGAAAGCCACCTCGCCGGTGCCTCGCCGGGCCGCCTCGAAGGCATCGTCGCCGAGATCCAGGCGGCGATGGATGCTCTCGATAACCACGATGGCGTCGTCGATCACCAGGCCCACCGCCAGCGACATGCCCAGCATGGTCATCTGGTTGATCGTGAAGCCGAGACGCTCGGCCAGGAAAAAATAGGAGACCAGCGAGGTGGGGATGGCCAGTACGCTGATCAGGGTGCTGCGCCAGTCGCGC
>CAZWUN010000147.1:0-12103 GCA_964637145.1 uncultured Burkholderiales bacterium | reverse complement strand
CTCGGCCACCGGCTTCAAGAACGAGCGCATCTGCAGCTGTTGCATGTTGTCGGCCAGGTCGTTGGAGTTCCAGCGCCGGTCGTCGCCGGCCAGTTTCTCCAGCGTCGAGAGGCCGTGCTTGAGCTGTTTCTTCTCGTCGTCGGTCAGGTTGAAGCGACTGGTCGCCTGGCGGTACAACTCCCCGGCCCGACCCACCCCCTGGGACACGGTTTCCTGAGCCGACTCCACCGCCCCCCCGAGCCAGGAAGCCAGGCCCGCCGCCAGCGAGTCGGCCCCCTCTGCCTGGCCATCGTCCGAGCGGCTGAAGCCATCTTGTCTGTTTCCGGTCTGGTGGTTGACGTTGCCGTTCGAGCCGGCGCCTCCGGTGGCCCGGTTGGCGGCGGCCGAAGGGGCCACCGAAGGGGTGGAGGGAGAATGGTTGGCCGGGCCGACACGCTGGACGGCCTGCGTCTTCTGGGTGGGCTCGCTCAAGTTGGGGGGCTCTCCTTGAGGTCAGTTTGTTAGGCCCATCATAGAGCCATCCACATCGGCTGGACTCGGGCTCGGCGTTTCTGCTTTGTAAAAGTTGTGAACAGCTGGTAAACGTGGAGCCGAGAATTCACGAGGAAAGTTTACATTTTTTACCGGAATGGGTGCAAATCGTTACACTCGTCGTTCAGCGGCAGCAGGATTGGGCTGCAAACCTTGCGCGCTTGGAGGGGAAGCCGGTTGGACGCCTCTGACCCCACGCAGGGAGTTCCCGGCATTGCTCAGAAGCCCGTTCAAGCATGAGCTTCCGTTCTGTTCTCGTCGGGCTCTTATTGCTGGCGCTTGCGGGCCTGGCCAGGGCGCAGAGCTTTCCCATCCAGCGTGTCGAGGTGGAAGGCAACACCGTCCTCCCCGAGCCCGCCGTGCGGGAGGCGATCGCCGAGCTCGAGGGCAGGTCCGTCACTCTGGCCGACCTGCAACGGGTAGCTGGCGCCCTGCGCACTGTCTATGAGAAGGCCGGCTACTTCCTGGTGCGCGTCCAGGTCCCCACCCAGAGTCTGACCGATGGCGTGGTGCGGCTGAAAGTAGTCGAGGGGCGCGTGGGTAGGCTGCGGGTGGAAGGCAACGAGCACTACTCCGAAGAGCTGATTCGCAGCTACCTCCAGCCGCTGCTCGATGAGAAGGTGGCCAGGCTGGACACCCTCCACCGCGGGCTTTTTCTTCTCAAGGACCTGATGAATCTCCAGGTGGAGTCGTTCGTGGAGCCGGGCAGCGAGCCTGGCACGGCCGACCTGATCGTCAAGGCGAAAGACAGCCTGCCATTCGAGGTGGGACTCTCCTACGACAACTTTGGCAACCGGTTTACCGGCGAGCACCGCTTCACGGTCGCGCCCCACGCCGGCAATCTGTTCGGCAACGGTGAATCGCTCTACGTGGCCACCGTGGTCCCCTTCCCCTCGGTTGAATTCCAGCCTTACCTGCTGGCTGCTCTGCAGGTGCCCGTCAACCGGGACGGCACCAGGGTGGGCGCCTCTTACGCCAATGGTGCCTTCACCGTGGGGGGCGATCTGGGGGTGCTGGACATCCGGGGACGAGCGGACCTGTACTCCCTGTTCGTCAGCCACGCCCTGGTGCGGGCCGAGTACGAGAAGGGAGACCTGTTGCTGGCCCTCAACAGCAAGACTTACGACAACACCATTCTGGGAGCGCCCTCCAGCCACGACGAGATCCGCTCGCTCAGCTTCGGCTATCGGGGCGAGTGGACCGGTGAGGACACCCGTGATCTGGCCTTCGTGGCCCTCACCCAGGGGCTGGGTGACGTGCTGGGCGGAACGCCCAACGGCTCGCCCACCGCCAGCCGCCCCGGAGCTGGCAACTCCTTTACCAGGCTCAACCTCGACTACGCTCACGTGCAGTCGCTGGGCCATCCCTTCCTGGTGCTGCGAGCCGGCGGCCAGGTGGCCAGCAACCCGCTGGTGGTGGGGGAGCAGTTCAGCCTGGGCGGCCCCGATTCGGTGCGTGGCTACAACCAGTCCGAATTCCTGGGCGACGCTGGCTACGCGGCCAGCGCCGAGTTGCGGATTCCCCTGCCCGATCCTGACAGCCGCTTTCAGCTCGCCTGCTTCGTGGACCACGGCACCGAGTGGCTCTACGAGCCTCTGCCCGGCGAGTTCCCGCAGCGCTCTCTCACGGGTGCGGGGCTGGGCTTTCGCTGGGAGGTGGCCGAGAAAACCCATCTGCGCTTCGATCTCGGCTTCCCGCTCTCGCCCTCGTTCAACTCCACGGGCGAAAGTCCCAAGTTGTACGGGCAGTTCGAAACGCGCTTCTGAGCCCGGTCAGGGTTTCAGGAATCGCCCCACAGCCCATCCCAGACCGACCGTGAACAGCCCCACCAGGGCCACCAGAACGCACTCCAGGAAGTATCCCGCGGTGGGAGCCGCCTCGAAGTTGACCACGCCGGGGTCAGTGGGCATGAAGCGAACCGTGAGCTCGGTTCCGGGCGAAAGTTGCTCTTGCCAGGCCAGAAGCCCGGCCCGGTCTCGCGTGGAGAAACGCGAGCCGGTGAGGCTGCGATAGGTGCGGCCCTGAGCTTCATACTCGAGCACCAGGCGCAGGCTGAATTTGCCCTTGCCCCTGGCCTGAACCTCGCTCTCCAGCACGGTCGCCCGGGTTGTGGGCCAGGCCAGGAACTCCAGTTTGGTCCGGACCAGCAGCCCGCTCACGGCCAGAAAGAGGAGTCCGACCGCGATCAGAACCAGACCGGCGCTGCGCGGGGAGGCCCGGTCGCCAAGGAACTTCGTCATTCCCCAGGGGATGGCCATGAAGAGAAGACCCGTCGCGGCCAGCACACCGGGCAGAAACAGGTCGATCCAGCCCCAGGTGACGGCCATGCGCACGTCCGTCGGGTCGGCCGGGTTGAGCGGCAGATCGACCTCGCCGCCCTCGGGATAGTGGTCCACGATCCCCTGGATCAGGCTGTGGACGCTGCTGGACACGTCGCAGTCGAGCTCGCGCTCCAGGTCCTGGTCGCCCACCCGGTAGCGGACCTGAATCTTAGCCCGGTACTTTCCTTCCGAGGGGGAGATGACCGAGCTTTCCACGACCGTGGCCGGAATTCGAGGCCACTGGCTTACCCGGTAAGTCAGATACAAGAAGAGCATGGCCAGCGCCAGGAGAAGCACTCCCGCCAGGCCAAAAATCACGGTTGCGTCGACCGGGATTCCTCTAGATTTCACTTTCGTCGGCCGCTCCAGTAGTCGCTGTAACTCGGCGATCATGTGTCGAGCGTTACGTGCTGCAGGTTCTGCCTACCCCAGGTCTGTTTGCGCGAGTTGCTGCAAAACCTTCAGCACTTCACTTTGACGCCTCATGGTTCTTGCTGCAACCCGACGGCGCATCGTCAGGAACCCTGTCAAGAGCTCGCGGAGACCTCCTGTCAGTCGGGCCTCCAGGCCGAGTCACCAGGCCCCTTGTGCGACCAAAGGGATTTCTCCGATGGGCGCCGAATGGGTCAGGTTAGATTCAGTGGGATATTTCTAACGGCAGCCCTGGCCCCTTCTGAAGCTAACGGCCGTCTGGCCAAACGTCTCGTGCTGCTGTTCTTCCGTCCGGCCCTGCCGGAGCCCGATAGTTGGCTTGAGAGGAAGAACGATCCCATGATGAACTTTGCAATGATTCTCTTTACCGGTGCCATGTTTTTTGGCTCGATGGAGGTCGGGATGCGTTCCCCCGTGGCCGGCGGAGCAGCCCGCGTGCTGGGAGGGCTTTCCGTTCTGAGCTTCTTGTTCGGCTTGCTGGGCATGTTGGCTAGCGGCGGGGGCTGAGTCGCCCGGCGGAGTCCTCTGACCGACCCTTTCGCCACCCCCGTCCGGCTTCTAGAGTGAGGCTGGAGGTGGCCTCACATGCCCGCTCGCCGATGTCTCTGGTTGCTCGTCATCCTGGCCGCTGTTCGTTGCGCCCGCGCTCGAGGCTGCCGCCAGAGTGCTGGTGATGGCCCCCAGCTACCAGAAGGACCCCGCCCATCCATCGGTCGGGCCGGCCCGGGCCAGAGGAGCTTGAATATACTTCAACGAAGCAGGGATTTGTGACCAACTTGCTGCAAGTCTTTCTTCTCGGCGTCATCGAGGGGATCACCGAGTTCCTGCCCATCTCCAGCACAGGGCATCTCCTGGTGGCTGAAAAGCTGGGGCTGGGGATGCGCTCGGAGATGTTCAATATCGTCATCCAGGCCGGCGCCATCCTGGCCGTGGTGCTGATCTACCGGACCCGTCTGTGGAATCTGTGCGTGGGCTTCTCCAAACCGGAGAACCGCGATTATGCCCTCAAGTTGATAACGGCATTCTTCATCACCGGCGTGCTCGGCCTGTTGGCCAAGAAGCTGGGATTCGAGCTGCCTGACACGGTGGGTCCCATCGCCTGGGCGCTCATCATCGGGGGCGTCTGGATGCTGGTGGCCGAATGGCTGGCCGCGCGCAAGCCGGTGCAGAGCGAGATCACCTGGACGGTCGCCGTGGTGGTGGGCCTGGCCCAGGTTGTGGCCGGCATCTTCCCCGGCACCTCGCGCTCGGCGGCCACCATCTTCGCCGCCATGCTGACGGGCACCTCAGACCGCGCCGCTGCCACCGAGTTCGCCTTCCTGGTGGGAATCCCGACCATGTTCGCCGCCAGCGGCTACGAGCTGGCCAAGCAGATGAAGGATGGCGCTGCCCCCGAGAACTGGGGCGACCTGGGCCTGGCCTTCGTGGTCTCCACCATCACCGCGTTCATTGCGGTGAAATGGCTGCTCAAGTACATTCAGACCCACCGGTTCACGGTCTTCGCCATCTATCGCCTGGTGGCAGGCGTGCTTTTGTTGCTCTTCTTCTCGCACGCCTGACCTGCACCTCGCCAATCGCCTGGTCGAGCTTGCAGTGGAAATCCTTGCCCGACCCCGCCCGTGCTTTCCGACTGACGAAGGTCATATCCGCCCGCTTCCCAACAGGGTAGCCTGAACAAGACCAAGGAATCGGGAGGAACACCATGCACGCAGAAATCAGCGAGCTTCTCGCCATCGAGCCCAGCGCGGCTCCCATGATCAGTCTCTACCTCGACACCAGCTCGGTGCAGCCCAGGCGCGACTATGAGCCCTGGCTGCGCGGCCGGATCAAGCAGCTTTCCCAGCTGCTCGAGGACCCTCGCTTCGACAAGGCAGCGGCCCGCGTGCAGACAGAGCTCGAGAAGCTGGAGGCCCAGGTGCGCGGGGTGGCCGTGTTCGCCTGTGAGGACCCCGAGATCTTTCGGGTTTACCCTGCCGATGAGCCCTATGAGAACCAGCTGAGCGTGGGCCACGCGGCCGTCATCTACCCGCTGGTGCGCCGACTGGACGAGCAGGTGGCCCTGGCCGTGGTGGTGGCTGACAGCGAGCAGGCCCGCATCTACACCGTCCGCATGGGCAAGATCGCCGAGGCGGTGGCCGTCACCCAGACCCTGGAGCGGCCCGAGAAGCCTGGCCGGGGCGCCTCGGGAGCACCCCGCCACGGAGCCGGCTACGGAGCCAGCCAGCTGAAATACCAGCGCTACCTGCGCCAGCAGACCGAGCACTACCTCAAGGAGGTGGCCAGCGCCCTGCAGCGCGTGGTGGAGCAAGAGCACCTCGAGGCCCTGATGCTGGCCGGCAACGAGCGCATCACCAAAGAACTCGAGAGCCTGCTGCCCAACGGCCTGCAGGAAAAACTCTTGGGACGCGCCCGCCTGCAGCTGACGGCCGGGCAAGACGAGATTCTCAAGATCACCCTGGCTCAACTGGGCAGCTCGCTCAAGGCCGCCCGCATGAGCCGGGCCAGCTCGCTGGTGCAGGAGTTCCGCGAGGGCGGCCTGGCCGTGCTGGGAGTCAGCGGCTGCCTGCGCAACCTGGCCCGGGGCCAGGTGGAGGAGCTGCTCTTGCTGCCTACCTTCGAGGGCACCGCCCGCCTGTGCTGGACCTGCAACCAGGCCGCTCCCGTGACGGCCGAGGCCTGCCCGATCTGCCTGGGAGAGCTCGGTCCCGAAGTGGACCTGCGCGAGCTGATGGCCCGCCAGGCCGAGGAGACGGGGGCCCTGCTGGAGGTAGTGGACGCTCCCGAGCTGAAGGCCTGGGAAGGGGTGGGCGCCTGGCTGCGCTACCCCGAAGAGCGCATCTCCTGAGGTGACCTGGCATGCACCCTACGCTGTATCGAAATCCCGAGCGAGCGGGCTTTCCTCCCAACCTGACCGAGCCAGAGCGTGAGCGCTTCTCCTGGGAGGCGGTGGCGGCCGAGCTCGAGGGCGGACCCGGTCTCAACCTGGGCTGGCTGGCCAGCGACCGGCACCTGCCGGCGCGGGCCGACCGGCTGGCCTTCCGCTTTCAACTGGCCGACGGCTCGCGTCAGGATCTGACCTACGCCGAGCTGTCGCGCCAGACGGCACGTTTCGCCAATCTGCTGGGCCGGCTCGGCATCGAGCCGGGCCAGACGGTGGCCTCGCTGGCAGCCCGCATTCCCGGTCTCTACCTGGCCGTGCTGGGCACGCTCAAGAAGCAGGCCGTCTTCTCGCCCCTGTTCTCGGCCTTCGGCCCCGAGCCGATCCACCAGCGCCTCTCGCGCGGGCACGCCCGGGTGCTGCTGACTACCCGCCGTCTCTATGAGAAGAAGGTGGCCGCCCTGCGAGAGCGTCTGCCCGAACTGGAGTGGGTGCTGCTGGCCGACGCCGAGGAGGACCTGGAGCCCACCGTGCTGTCGCTGAGCAAAGCCCTGGCGGCCGAGTCGGACGAGTTCGAGGTGGCCTTCACCGATCCCGAGACCCCCTCGCTGTTGCACTTCACCAGCGGCACCACCGGCATGCCCAAGGGGGCGGTGCATGTGCACCAGGCCTGTCTGACCCACTTCGCCACCGGGCGCTACGCCCTCGACCTGCACGACCAGGACATCTACTGGTGCACGGCCGACCCGGGCTGGGTGACCGGCACCTCCTACGGCATCCTGAGCCCGTTGCTGCACGGGGTCAGCTGCATCGTAGACGAGCCCGATTTCGACCCCGACCGCTGGTACCGCACCCTGGCCGAGCAGAAGGTCACGGTCTGGTACACCGCTCCCACGGCCATCCGCATGCTGATGCGCCTGCCGCTCAAGCCCCGCGAGAGCTACGACCTCTCGGCTCTCAGGCTGGTGGCCAGCGTGGGCGAGCCGCTCAACCCCGAGGCCGTGGTCTGGGGCCAGGAGACCCTGGGCCTGCCTATCCACGACAACTGGTGGCAGACCGAGACGGGGGGAATCATGATCGCCAACACCCCCGGCCAGGAGATCCGCCCCGGCTCGATGGGTCGGCCGCTGCCCGGCATCGAGGCGGCCATCGTGCAGCGCACCTCCTCCGATGCCGTCGAGCTGGTGGCCGATGAGGAGGAGGGCGAGCTGGCCCTCAGGCCCGGCTGGCCCTCCATGTTCCGTGCCTATCTGGCCGAGGAGGAGCGCTACCGGCGCTGCTTCGTGGGCGGCTGGTACATCAGCGGCGACCTGGCCCGGCGCGACAAGGACGGCTACTTCTGGTTCGTGGGTCGGGCCGACGACATCATCAAGACGGCCGGCCACATGGTGGGCCCCTTCGAGGTGGAGAGCGCCCTGATGGAGCATCCCGCCGTGGCCGAGGCGGGGGTGATCGGCAAACCCGACCCGGTCATCGGGGAGGTCGTCAAAGCCTTCGTCTCCCTCAAACCGGGCCACCCGGCCAACGAGGATACCCGCCGCGACCTGCTGGGCTTTGGCCGAAAGCGCCTGGGCTCGGCCGTGGCTCCCAAGGAGATCGAGTTTCTGGAGGTCTTGCCCCGCACGCGCAGCGGCAAGATCATGCGCCGCCTGCTGAAAGCGCGCGAGCTGGGCCTGCCTGAAGGCGATCTCTCCACCCTGGAAGGTGCCCCGTGACGCCCGCCCTGGCTCGCGAGCTGCTCCGCCAGATGGTGCTGATTCGCCGCTTCGAGGACCGCTGCGCCGAGCTCTACACCCAGCAGAAGATCCGGGGTTTCATGCACCTTTACAACGGCGAGGAGGCGGTGGCCGTGGGGGTGATGCAGGCTCTACAGCCCGAGGATTCGGTGGTGGCCACCTATCGCGAGCACGGTCAGGCGCTGGCGCGCGGCATGTCGGCCCGCTCCATCATGGCCGAGATGTATGGCAGGAAGGAGGGTTGCTGCCGCGGGCGGGGGGGCTCGATGCACCTGTTCGACGCTGCCACCCGCTTCTACGGCGGCAACGCCATCGTGGGCGGCGGCCTGCCCCTGGCGGTGGGCCTGGCCATGGCCGACAAGATGCGGGCTCGCCCCCAGGTGACCTGCTGCTTCTTCGGCGACGGGGCCGTGGCCGAGGGCGAGTTCCACGAGTCCATGAACCTGTCGGCGCTGTGGGAACTGCCCGTGCTCTGGGTGTGCGAGAACAACCTCTACGCCATGGGCACGGCCCTCACCATCACCGAGTCGCAGGTCGACCTGACCGTGAAAGCCGCTGGCTATAACGTGGTCAGCAAGGCGGTGGACGGGATGGATCTCCTGGCCGTGCGCGAGGCGGCCCAGGAGGCGGCCGACTACGTGCGCCAGAGCCAGGCTCCCTTCTTCCTCGAGTGCCGCACCTACCGCTTCCGGCCCCACTCGATGTTCGACGCCGAGCTCTATCGCGACAAGAGCGAGGTGGCTCACTGGAAGGAGCGCGATCCCATCCCCGGCTTCGTGGCCGCGGCCACCCACCACGGCTGGCTCGGGCCCGGGGCCCTGGAGGCGGTCGAGACCGAGGTCGAGGCCGAGGTGGAGGAGGCGGTGGCCTTCGCC
Organism: uncultured Burkholderiales bacterium; assembly: GCA_964637145.1. Classification (GTDB taxonomy): domain Bacteria; phylum Vulcanimicrobiota; class Xenobia; order Xenobiales; family QWHO01; genus QWHO01. The sequence continues at coordinate 3,330 of CAZWUN010000147.1, read as the reverse complement.
GAGGCGGGCAGCTGGGAGAGCGTGGAGGAGCTTCACCGCTTCGTGCATTCGGAGGCTGTATGACTTATCGCGAGGCGGTGCGTGAGGCCATCCGCGAGGCACTCCAGCAAGACGAGCGGGTCTTCGTGGTGGGAGAGGATATCGGCCACTATGGGGGCTGCTTTGCGGTCACCAAGGGCCTGCTCTCCGAGTTCGGACCCGAGCGCATCGTGGACGCTCCCCTGTCCGAGTCGGCCTTCGTGGGGGCCGGCATCGGGGCCGCCCTCAACGGGATGCGCCCCATCGTGGAGATCATGACCTGCAACTTCAGCCTGCTGGCGGCCGATCAGATCGTGAACAACGCCGCCACCCTGCTGCACATGTCGGGCGGGCAGCTGAACGTGCCCCTGGTGATCCGCATGGCCACCGGAGGGGGACGCCAGCTGGCGGCTCAGCACTCGCGCAGTCTGGAGGGCTGGTACGCCCACATCCCGGGCATCAAGGTGATCGTGCCGGCCACCGTGGCCGACGCCCGCTGGATGCTGGGGATGGCTCTGCAAGACCCCGATCCGGTGCTGGTCTTCGAGAATGCGGGGCTTTACAACATGGAGGGAGATCCCGAGCCACGCCCGACCGAGATGCACCGCGCCCGGGTGCGCCGCCCGGGCCGTGACCTCACCATCCTGGCTTACAGCGCCGGGCTGTTCAAAGCTTTGAAGGCCGCCGAGGAGCTCTCTCTGCTCGGCATCGAGGCCGAGGTGGTGGACCTGCGCAGCCTGCGTCCCCTGGATGACGAGATCATCATGGGATCGGTCTCGCGCACCCACCGGGCCCTGATCGTGGACGAGGGATGGCGCAGCGTGGGCATCTCGGCCGAGCTCTCGGCGCGCATCATGGAGCAGGCTTTCTACGAGCTGGACGCTCCGGTGGAGCGACTGGCCTGCGCCGAGGTGCCGCTTCCCTACGCGCGCCACATGGAGGAGGCGGCTCTGCCCCAGGTCGAGGGGATCGTGGCCCTGGCCCGGAAGTTGGTCGGGCGATGAGCGAGTTTCGCATGCCCAGCCTGGGCACCGACATGGAGGCCGGCACCCTGACCGCCTGGCTGGTGAAGGTGGGGGATCGGGTGCAGCGCGGCCAGGTGATCGCCGAGGTCAACACCGACAAGGGGGCCATCGAGATCGAGGTGTTCCACGACGGGGTGGTGGAGGAGCTGGTGATCCAGCCGGGCCAGAAGGTGCCGGTGGAGACGGTGCTGGCCCGCATCCGCGAGCCGGGAGAGTCCGCTCCGGTCGCGCCCGGGGTCGCGGCTCTTGCCTCCGAGCCCTCCGCTGCCCGGCCGGTTGGAGTGCAGGTCGCGGCCCCCGCCACCGAGCCCGCGCCGGCGGCCCGGCCGGTCGGGACGCCGGTCGAGTCGGTTGCCTCCGGGCCCGGCCGCGTGCACGCTTCTCCGCTGGCGCGCCGGGTGGCCGCCGACCTGGGCGTGGACCTCTCCCGGGTGCAGGGCACGGGCACCGGCGGTGCCATCACCCGCGAGGATGTCGAGCGCGCCGCCGGACTCACTGCGTCTGCGGCGCCTCAGTCAACGGCGCAGGCTTCTTCCACTGCGCAGGCAGCGGTCCCGATGGGGGCGCAGGCTTCGTCCGCTGCGCAAGGTCCAACAGCAGCCCCGGTAGCGGCGAAGGGTCCGGCAGCGGTGCAGGCAGCGGTTCCGGCGGCGCAGGCTTCGTCCGCTGCGCAAGCTCCGTCGGCGGCCCGGGCACCCGAGCGTCCGGCCGACTTCGCGGCCAACATGCGCCGGGCCATCGCCGCCGCCATGGCCCGCTCCAAGCGCGAGATCCCTCACTATTACCTGGAGACCCCCATCGACATGTCCCGGGCCCTGGCCTGGTTGCAGGCCGAGAACGCGCGTCGCCCCATCACCGAGAGGTTGCTGCCGGTCGTGCTGCTGCTCAAGGCCGTGGCCCGCGCCCTGGGCGACGTGCCCGAGCTGAACGGCTTCTGGGTGGACGATCACCTGGAGGTGCGCCAGAACGTGCACGTCGGGTTTGCCGTGGCCCTGCGCCAGGGCGGGCTGGTCAGCCCGGCCATCCACGACGTCGACCTCAAGGGCCTGGACGAGCTGATGGCCGCCATCCACGACCTCATCCCCCGGGTGCGGGCCGGGCGCCTCAAGAGTTCGGAGCTGAGCGATGCCACCATCACCATGACCAACCTGGGAGACCTGGGCGTGGAGGTCGTGCACGGCATCATCTACCCGCCCCAGGTAGCCCTGGTGGGCTTTGGACGCGTCAGCGAGCGGCCCTGGGCCGAAAACGGAATGCTGGGCATCCGCCCGGTGCTGACCGCTACCCTGGCAGGCGACCACCGGGCCACCGATGGCCGCACCGGCGCACGTTATCTGGACGCTCTCAATCGACACCTGCAAGAACCGGAGAAGCTATGAAACCTGTTCGCGAAACGATCTTGAACCTGCTGTCCGCGGTGGCGCCCGACGCCGACCTCGAGGGGCTCGACCCCACCGAGAACCTGCGCCAGGCCCTGGACATCGACAGCTACGACTTCCTGCAGCTCCTCGTGAAGCTGCACGGCGAGCTGGGGGTGGACATCCCCGAGGCCGACTACGGCAAGCTGGCCAGCCTGCAGGACCTGGAGAGCTATCTCACGGCCCGCATCGCCTGACCCGGCCGTTCAGGCGACCAGCCGCGCCAACTCCTCCTCGAAGCCCTGCACGATCTCGTCGGGGTGAGGGATCAGCCCCGCGTCCGTTGCCACCCCGATGCGAAAGGTCTGTGCGTAGCTGATCAGGCTGATCCCCACCCCCAGCCGCCCCGACTGGGGAACCCAGAACATCAGCTCGCGCAGGGGTTGGCCTCGCAGCTCCATGGCAACCCTGGGGCCCGGCACGTTGGTGACCACGGCCGTGGCTCGCGAGCCGAACAGGCGCACCAGCAGGCTCTCCAACAAACGCGGCAGCAGTCCGGCCAGCCACAGGATGCCGCACAGGATCACCGGCTGAAACGAGCGCTTGAGACGGGCCAACTGGGCCCGCAGCAGCTCGATGCGCCGGAGAGGCTCGCTCTCGCCCAGGGGCAGGGAGACGAAGGCCAGTCCGAAGAAGTTGCCCAGCTTCTCATCATGAGGCTTTCTCAGGTCCACCGGCATGACCACCCGGATGCTGGGGGCGACCGCTCCCCGCTTGAGGAGGTAAGCCCGCAGGCTGCCGCTCAGGGCCCCCAGGAGCAGGTCGTTGAGGGTGCAGCCGAGCCGCTGGCGCGCCTGCTTGAGGCTCTCCAGGTCGATGGGCGCCGAGACGGCAACCCGCTTGGCGCGCCCCAGCGGCCCCTTGAGGCT
>CAZWUN010000146.1:2006-12139 GCA_964637145.1 uncultured Burkholderiales bacterium | reverse complement strand
CGCCCTTCATCGCCGCCCTGCAGGTCTTGATCTACGCAGGAGCCATCGCGGTCATCTTGCTGTTTGGCTTCATGCTGACCCACCACGTGATGCACACCGATCCCCACAAACGCTTTACCCAGCAAGCCGCCGGCCTGGGCTCGGCCCTGGCCATGGCCCTGATGCTGGTGATCATCATTGCGGTGACGCCCTGGCACAAGAGCGTCCAGGTCGTGCCTGTGAGCGACCTGGGCTCGCTGGGGCGACAGCTCCTCACCACCTACCTTCTTCCCTTCGAACTGGCCTCCGTCTTCTTGTTGGCCGCACTGGTGGGAGCCATCATGATAGCTCGCAAGGAAGAGGGGGCGCCTCCCGTATGATGATGACGCCCGTCGGTTTGCAGCACTATCTGATTCTGGCCGCGGTGCTCTTCAGCATCGGATTGTACGGAGCCCTGACCCGGCGCAACGCTGTAGCCGTGTTGATGTCGCTCGAGTTGATGTTCAACTCGGTCAACATCAACCTGGTAGCCTTCAGCCACTTTCTCCCCGACTTCACCGGGGTGCTCTTCTCGATCTTCGTGATCACCGTGGCTGCGGCCGAGGTAACCATCGGAGTCGCTATCGTGCTGTCAGTCTACCGCAACCGCAATACCATCGACCTCGAGCAGGTCAACCAGCTGCAGGGCTGAGCGCGCGCGCCGTCGACACCCCCATCAAGAAACCGATGGCTTTGTCGGTATCGGGGTACTGACGCACCAGCTTCCAGAAAGCGTCCGAGTGATCGGGCACGATCAGGTGCGCCAGCTCGTGCACCAGCACGTAATCCAGCACAAACTCAGGAAAGGGCTCCAGTTCCCTGGAAATCCGGATCGACTCGCTGCAGGGGGTACAAGAGCCCCAGCGTTTCGTCTGGTTGTCCACCCACTGCACTGAGAACCGCAGTTTTCCACCGAAATAAAGGTGGTTCAAGACCCGCGCTCGCTGCATCAGGTCGTTGTCGCTCTTGACGCGGCGGCGCTTCTTCTCGAAGTGCTTGCGCATGCGCTCGATCCAGTCGAGCTCTTCTTGACGCGTGAAACGGGCCGGCACGCGCAACACCATGACCCCGTTCTCGATGGTGGCGGAGACGGTGCGACGGCGCTGAGCGCTGCGAATGATGCGGACTTCTTCCATACCAGGCCTCCAGAAGGTTTGCCCTGGTGGGCGCCGAACCGGGGACGACCGGCCCTTGGCGGGTTTTCAATTCTTGAGCCTCCTTCAAGACCCCTGCCGGACGGAACAGCGAGAACAAGAGCTTGGGTGAACATCAGGCCATAAACTCCGTCATGGAGCTCACCGGTCAGCAGGTGACCGAAGTCGGGCTCATTCCCCTGTTCCCGCTGCTGGCCTTCGTCCTCATCACCCTGGTGACGCTGCGCTGGGGTCGACTTTCTGCGGCCCTGTCGATGCTCGCGATGCTCTCTTCCCTGGTGCTGTCGGCCCGGCTCTTTTTGAGTCGACTGCATGGACCCGACCAGGTCTCTCAGGTCGACTTCACCTGGATCGACCTGGGTTGGGCCAGTGTCGAGATGGGCCTGCTGGTGGACAACCTGTCGGCCACCATGCTGGTCATGGTCTGCTTCATCGCCCTGTTGATCCAGATCTATTCTTTCAGCTACATGGAGACCGAGATCCACCACTTCCCAACCCAGGGCTCGGCCTCGCTCTCGCGCTTTTATGCCTACATGTCCCTGTTTGCGTTCTCCATGCTGGGACTGATCCTGTCCACCAACCTGCTCCAGATCTACGTCTTCTGGGAGCTGGTAGGGGTCTGCTCTTTCCTGCTGGTGGGCTTTTGGTACTTCAAGACCAGCGCTACCCAGGCTTCCAAGAAGGCCTTTGTCGTCACGAAATTCGCCGACCTCTTCTTTCTGATGGGCATCTTGATGCTGGGCACCAAGCTCGACACGTTCAGCTTCGTGTCCATCAACTCCAGCGTGAGCCTCTCAGCCGTCTGGCAGCAAGGCTATCTGCCCCTGGCGGCAGTGCTCATCTTCTGCGGAGCCATCGGCAAGAGCGCCCAGTTCCCACTCCAGATCTGGTTGCCGGACGCGATGGAAGGCCCCACTCCAGTGTCCGCCCTGATCCATGCTGCCACCATGGTTGCCGCTGGAGTCTATCTGGTGGCCCGGATGTTCCCGGTTTTCGACGTGGCGATCCTGGCGGGCGGGACGGTGGCAGCCATCGGGGCCCTGACGGCTCTCCTGGCGGCCACCATGGCATGTGTGCAAAACGACGTGAAGCGGGTGCTGGCCTACTCGACCATCTCCCAGCTGGGCTTCATGATGGCCGCCCTCGGCTCGGGCGCCTACACGGCCGGAACCTTCCACCTGATCACCCACGCCTTCTTCAAAGCCCTGCTGTTCCTGGGCTCGGGTGCCGTGATTGTGGCCTGCCACAACCAGGACATGTGGACCATGGGAGGGCTGCGCAAGAAGCTGCCCATGACCAGCCTGGCCTTCGCCGCCGGTTGCCTGGCCCTGGCCGGCATTCCCCCCTTCGCGGGCTTCTGGTCCAAGGACGAGATCCTGGCCGGCACCCACGGGGCGGTCCTGGTGGTGTTGGTGGTGGCCGCCTTCCTGACCGCCTTCTATGTCACCCGAATGTTCTGTATCACCTTTCTGGGCGAATTCCGCGGCCCAGAGCACGCCCCGGCCGATCTGGCCGGGCCGGTGCCTCCGGCCAACCTCACCCCTCCAGTCGACCCCTCCTGGGAGGTATTCACCTTTAAGCCCGACTGGACCGAAGAGCGAGCCGTTACTGCTGGCGAGGGGCTTCCCCCGGCCTGCCTGGGAGCCCACATGGAGCTGCACCCGACTGGCCATCACGAGCCCCACGAAGTCAGCCCGATCATGTACGTGCCGCTGTTGATCCTGTCACTCTTTGCCACCTTCCTGGGTTTTGCCGGAATGCCCTGGGACAACCAGTTCCATCACCTGATCAATAATCCGCACGAGCCCGAGCACGCCTTCCACGCCGCCATGATGGTCTTTTCCGTCCTGGTCGCGCTCGGCGGTGTGGCTGCTTCCTGGAGCTACTTCGGACGCGACCCGATCGCCGGAGAGCGACGCCTGCGCGCCCAACTCGGCCGTATCTGGGTGCTCTGGCAACAGAAGTACTACATGGACCACCTCTGGGCCTGGCTGCTTTCGGGAACCATGTATTTGGGCGCCCGCGTGGCGGCCTGGGTAGACGACAACATCGTGGACGTGGCCGTCAACACCATCGGGCAGTTGACCGTGTGGGCCGGCAACGAGCTCCGCAAGGAGCAAAGCGGTCGCATCCAGCAGTACCTGCTGCTCATCGTGCTGGCCACCCTGGTGTTGATCCTCGGGCTCGGCCTGGTGGAGCCTGAATTCGTGCTCCACCCCTTCCCTGGACTCCCTGGAGGTCAGCCATGAGCGATTGGCCTGTGCTCAGCCTCATGGTCTGGGCCCCCTTGCTGGGGGCCATCCTCATCCTCGCCAGCCCGGCCTGCTGGGTGAAGGGCATTCAACGCCTGGGGGTGCTCTTCGCCAGCCTCCCCTTGCTGCTGGCCCTGCCGATGTACGCGAACTTCTGGCAAGCTCCCGCCACGGGTTACCGCTGGGTGGAGGATGTGCTCTGGTTCGCCCCCTTGAACATCCACTACAAGCTCGGGGTGGACGGTCTCTCCATGCCCATGCTGCTTTTGAGCGGCATCGTGTGCTGCACGGCCGCTTTCATCTCGCTGCAGATCGATTTCCGCCACCGAGAGTATTTCGCCCTGACCCTCACGGCCATGACCGGTGTGCTGGGCGTATTCGCCACCACCGATCTCTTCTTTTTGATCTTGTTCTACGAGCTGGCCTCCATCCCGATGTTCTTCCTGGTGGGCATCTGGGGCTCGGACAAGTCGGGCGACGGCAAACCGATCCACCGCCGCCAGGCGGCCATGAAGCTCCTGGTCTATCTGCAACTGGGCGGTGGGCTGGTGCTGATAGGCATCCTGGGGCTCTACTTCCTGAGCTCGCAGTACTCCCCTGGCCAGACGTTTTCATTCGATCTCGAGGTGCTGCGCCAGATCCCGCTGCCTGTCGAAGCCCAAAAAATTCTCTTTCTGATCTTCTTCATCGGATTTGGTATCGAAGCCGGACTGGTTCCCTTCCACACCTGGCTGCCGGAAGGCCACTCCTCGGCCCCAACCGCACTCTCCATGCTGCTGGCCGGGGTGCTGCTCAAGATGGGCGGCTATGGCATCGTGCGACTGGGCTTCGACCTTTGCCCCCAGGCGGTGGCCGACTGGATGCCCTTCTTCGCCGTCATCGCGGTGGTCAATGTCCTCTATGGAGGGCTTTGCGCTCTGCGCCAGTCCGACATCAAGGTCATGATCGCCTACAGCTCTGTGAGCCATATGGGCATGGTCTTTCTGGGCCTGGCAGCCATGACGGGTGAATCTCGCTCAGCCCTGTTCGGGCTCACGGGAGCCGTCTTCCAGATGTTCTCGCACGGCATCATCACGGCTCTTCTGTTCGCCCTGGCCGGTACGGTCTACCACATCACCCACAGCCGCAACCTCAAGCGGTGGGGCGGGCTGGCCGCCCGAATGCCCTTTCTGGCCACCCTCTTTGCGGTGGGGGCCATGGGCTCGCTGGGCCTGCCCGGAATGACCGGCTTTGCAGCCGAGCTGATGGTCTTTCTGGGCTCCTGGCCGGCCCGACCGGGCCTGACGGCCCTGGCAATCTGTGGGCTGGTGATCACCACGACCTACATGATCCGCTCGCTGGGATACGGCTTCTTTGGCCCCCTGAACCCTCGCCTGGTGGGGGTGCGCGACGCTCTCTGGTGGGAGCGCCTGCCTCTGTTGCTGCTGGCCCTGACGACCCTGGCCTTCGGTTTCTACCCGGTGCTACTGACAGCCGTGACCAGCCCCACCCTCCAAGAGCTGGTGAACCGTGTCTAGCGAGCTCTTTACCCGGGTCGCCCAGCTGGTCGCCCCCCTGTCGCCCGAGATCTGCTTGCTGCTGGCTGCTCTTTCAGCCCTGGTGATCGACATGGTCGGCCAGCGGTCCGTGCGGCAGATACGGATGGTGGTCTGGGTAGCCAGCCTGGCGGCCGTCTTTTGTAGCCTGGCTTTGATGACCAGCCCCCTGCCGATCTCCATGTTCAGTCGCCAACCGGCCGCCGAGCTAGAACTGGCTCCGTCATCCTACGTAGTGGATAGCCTGGCGTTGTCTTTGAAGGCCCTGATCGGGCTGCTGACAGCCCTGGCAGTCTGGCTGTCAGAGGATGCTTTCGACGAGGAGCGCTCCAACACCGGTGAGTACTACAGCCTGATCGCCTTCGCGGGGCTGGGCATGATGGTGGCCGTCTCGGCCAACGAGTTCCTGACCTTCTTCATCGCCTTCGAGCTCTTCTCGATTCCTCTCTACGCCCTGGCCGCCATTCGCCGCTATCGTTCCGAGTCGGCCGAGGCGGGCTTGAAGTACTTCCTGGCCGGCTCGGTCTCCTCCGCCCTGATGCTGTTTGGAATCAGCTGGGTCTATGGCAGCCTCGGAACTACCTACTTCAGCGAGTTCCCCACGCGCTTCACGGAAATGGCCAGCATGCCGCACGCATTGCTCGTCGGAGTGCTCATGATCCTGGCCGGTCTGGCCTTCAAGATGGCTGCGGCCCCTTTCCACATGTGGGCTCCTGACGTCTACGAGGGTGCTCCCCCCACCGTGGTGGCCTATCTCTCCTCGGCTCCCAAGGCAGTCATCATCGGTTTCTGCCTGCGCCTCTTCTGGGCCGACCTTGACCTGGAGAGCGACCTCCTGCGAGTCAGCCTGGCGGACGGCTGGATGCTGGTGTTCGCGGTGCTCTCCTTATTGTCGATGTGCCTGGGCAACTTGATGGCCCTGCCTCAGGTGAGCCTCAAGCGTATCCTGGCCTACTCCGGAATCGCCCAGATCGGTTACCTCCTCATCGGCGTGACCGCGGCCGGCGGCCTCACTGGAAGCATGGCGGCAGGAGCCACCCTGTTTTATCTCTGGATCTACTGCCTGACCAATCTGACCAGCTGGGCTGCCCTGCTGGCCTGCCTGCCCGCCAACAGCACCTACCAGCGCAGCGAACTGGCCGGCCTGGCACAGCGCAGTCCCTTCGTCGCCTTCGTGCTGCTGATCAGCTTCATGTCCCTGGCCGGGGTCCCCCCGCTGGCGGGCTTCGTCGGGAAATTCTACCTCTTCCGAGCCATCTACTCGGCGGGCATGCCCTGGTTGGTCGTGGTCGGCGTTGTGAACTCGGTCATCAGCCTCTATTACTACTTTGGAGTGCTGCGCACCGCCTACTTTGACCCCCCGGCTCCGGATAGTCCGCCTATCCGGGTCAAGCTGGGTGTGAAAGTGGTGCTCGTGATCGGCACAGCCGCCAGCCTGATACTCGGCCTCTGGCCCGGCTTCGCGCTTTGGAGCTTGGAGACGGCCCAGACGCTTTTCGTGGGACAGTAACCGTGGAACCGGAAGTCATGATCACCAGAAGTCTCTTCAGCCGGATGAAGGAAGAGGATTGCCTGCGTCCAGGCGACCGCGAAGCCGTGGCCTATCGCATCGCCGAGGTGATGGTGCTGGCCAAGCACCTCTACACGGAAGTTCTGCCTCGCCTGACAGGGGAATCGGAAGAAAGCCTTTTCGACGAGTTGGCCGGGCTCCGCATGGCTCTGCTGAACATGCGCGACCTGGTCAGCGAGTATGATGAGGCCTTTCTGGAGGCCATGCACCACCAGCGCGAGGACGACGCCCCGCCCGAAGAGGAAGACGAACTCGAGGAAGAAACGCGCGAGGAGCCCCTGAACGGAGCCTGAGCCCATTCTCCGTGGGCAGGAGGAGAACCCCGCCGCGGGCCCCGAAGCCGCCCCGAGGGCTTGATGAAACGGTTCACAACCACCGCCACCATGCTGCTGGTGACCGTCGTTCTGGGAGTGAGCGGTCTGGGGTTTCTGGAGGTGGCCGACGATCCCGGCAGCGCCTTCACGTTCCTGCATATTCCCGTCATCCTGGCTGCCATCCTGGACGGGCCTGTGGCGGGGAGTCTGGTCGGTGTGGTCTTCGGGGCCGTTTGCCTGCTCCATTACGATCCGACCGATCCGGTGGTCCAGCTGCTGCCTCGCCTGCTGATTGGTCCCGTGACCTCGGGCACCTTCGCACTGGTCCGCGAGCTCCGAGCCCGGTCCAGCGCTCGCAACAGCCTGGCGGCCCTGGTAGCCGTGACGGCCGGCTCCTGGACCAATACCCTCGGAGTCTGCCTGGTGGCCATCTTGCGTGGCCACAACACCCTCGAAGAGCTGGCCCCGATGGCCCTCTTACACGGCTCGGCCGAGTGGATCACGGCCGAAATGGTGGCTTTCCCCATTATCGTCCTGATCTACAGTCAACGCAGAAGAAAGCGCAGGTAAACGAGTTTGAGCCTCCTGATGGTGCTCGATATCGGCAACACCAACCTGGTTCTGGGTCTCTACCGAGGCGAGAAACTTGCCCATAGCTATCGGCTGCACACCAACCGCCAGCAAACGGCCGACGAATATGGTCTGCTGCTGAAGAGCCTGCTTTCCCAGACCGGGGCCACCCCCGATCAGGTCGAAGGAGTGGGGGTCTCCAACGTCGTGCCCGAGCTTTCCACCCGCATCGAGGAAGCCTGCCAGCGCTACCTGGGCCACCATCCCAGGTTTGTCAGCGCCCGGCTCGAGCTGGGCCTGACCCTGCAGGTCGATCGCCCCGCCGAAGTTGGCGCCGACTTGATCGCAGGAGCGGTGGCAGCCCGGGAGCGCTGGGGCCTGCCGGTAGTGGTGGTCGACCTGGGCACGGCCACCACTCTCTCGGTTATCTCGTCCGAGGGCGCCTTCCTGGGCACCATCATCGCTCCCGGCCTGGAGATCTCAGTCGACGCGATCAGTCGCCGGGCCCCCCACCTTCCGGGCATCCGCATGGAGCCGCCCCCCCGGCCATTCGGGACCAACACCGTGCACAGCCTGCAGGCCGGACTGGTGCTGGGTCACGTGGCCATGATCGATGGTATGGTGGATCGCATCCGTGAGCACCTGGAACTGCCTGATCTGAAAGTGGGGGCAACCGGCGGACTGGCGCCCCTGGTCTCGGGCCTGTCTCGCACCATCAGCGTCGTGGAGAGCGACCTGGTTCTGGAGGGGATCCGCCTGTTGTACCGACGCAACGTCAGCTGAGCAGCACAGGAGTCACCCCACCACTCGACGAAGGCGGCGAACCCCGTGACGCTAGAAGTGGCTCCGCATAGTCCCTGGCTGGACATCCACGAGATCTCGAGGCTGTACCGCGAGCATCTGAGCCCCGATCTGGCCCGCCTCATCAAATTCAGCGGGCTCGGGACGATGGAAAAGAGCGCCTCGGGGTCGCTGGTCTACGACCACGAGGGGCACGAATACCTCGACTTCGCCGGCGGATATGGAGTCTTCAACCTGGGTCACCGGCATCCCGAAGTGGTTGCGGCGGTTCAAGCTCAGCTCGAAACCCTGCCCCTCTCGGCCCGGGTCTTCCTCAACCCGCTCCAGGCCCGCCTGGCCGAGGGGCTGGCCAGGGTAGCTCCCGGTCGTCTGCAATATAGCTTCTTTGCCAACTCTGGCACGGAAGCCGTGGAGGGGGCCCTCAAGCTGGCTCGGCTGAAAACCGGACGAACCGGCTTCGTGGCCGCCGAGCAGGCCTACCACGGCAAGAGCCTGGGTAGCCTGTCGGTTTCCGGACGCAAGACCTATCGCGACCCTTTCGAGCCGCTCATCCCCTGCGTGAGCCACGTTCCGTTCGGCGACCTGTCTGCCCTGGAGGGGGCAGTCACCGACCAGACGGCGGCTGTCATCCTCGAGCCCGTGCAGGGCGAGGGGGGGATCCATGTGGCACCCGACGGCTATCTGGCCGGGGCCCGCGACCTGTGCAGTCGGATGGGAGCCCTGCTCATCGCCGACGAGGTGCAGACGGGCCTGGGACGCACGGGACGGATGTTCGCCGTGGAGCACTGGGGAGTGGAGCCCGACATCCTGGTCCTGGCCAAAGCCCTGGGCGGAGGGGTGATGCCCATCGGCGCTTTCATGGGAACCCCCGAGGTCTGGCAAGCTTTCAAGGGCCGACCCCTCCTTCACACCAGCACCTTCGGCGGCAACCCCCTGGCCTGCGCCGCCGCCCTGGCCACCCTGGAGGTTCTGCGAAGGGACCGTCTGAGTGAGCGCGCCCAGGAACTGGGAAGACGCCTGCTGGCCGGACTGCAAGCCGTCTGGTCAGACTATCCCTGGCTGATCAGCCAGGTGCGGGGTCTCGGCTTGATGCTCGGCGTAGAACTCCAAGAAGAGGCTTTCGGAGGCAGTTTCATCCTGGAGATGGCCAGGCAACGGGTGATCGCCGTGCATACTCTGAACCAACCCCGGGTGATCCGCTTCGAGCCACCCCTCACGGTCAGCCCGGAGGAAGTCGACCGCTGTCTGGCTGCGTTCCGCGAGGCAGCCCGCCGCACGGCCGAGCGATTCGCCGCGAAGGAACGCTGACATGCCCTACGTGGAACGCAGCATCGTGATTTGCGGGGACATCGAGTCGGTCTACGCCCTGGCCAAGGACATGGAGCGCTACCCGGAGTTCATGCCCGACGTGAAGAGCGTCAAGGTCATCTCCCGCGAGGGGAACACCACCCTGACCGAGTGGGTGACCAGCGTCGAGGGCACACCCATCCTGTGGACCGAGAAGGACGTTTTCGACGATCAGAACCACCGCATCGACTACCGCCTGGTGGAAGGGGACCTGGACAAGTTCGAGGGCTCCTGGACCTTTCGCCCGACCAGGGTTGGGACTGAGGTGGTGCTGGGAGTCGACTACGACTTCGGGATTCCCGAGCTGACCGCCCTCATTGGCCCCACCCTGCACGAAAAAGTGGGTGAAAACTCCGAAATGATGCTGCAGGGGATGAAGAAGCGCATCGAAGGGTCCGATCATTGAATCGATTCGCTTTTTTGATCCATCCCCTGGGCATCCAGGACGTGGTGCGCTACGCTCCTCGGGCGGCTGGCAAGCGCGAAGCTCTGGTGGCCAAGATCCTGGAGTGGATGCCCCCTTACCAGGCCTCCACCGTTACCGGCGTGCGCTCAGCGGCCACCGGTCAGGA
>CAZWUN010000146.1:0-1996 GCA_964637145.1 uncultured Burkholderiales bacterium | reverse complement strand
CTTGGAAATTTTGTGTGCATCCCCTTGCTCCCGACCCAGTTCTTGCAGTTGCAGCGCAGCGAGGTGGAGCGACGCGTTCTGGGAGGAGCCAGGCTTGGCCAGGAGTTGGGCGCCTCGATGGTCGGTCTGGGAGGTTACACGTCCGTGGTGGGCGGGGCAGGCCGAATGGTGGCCGACGACCTGCGCGTGGGTGTGACCAGTGGCAACTCCTATACCGTCAGCACAGCCATCGCCGGAACCCTGGAGGCCGCTCGCACGCTCGATCTCGACGTTCGGGAAGCGAGCGTGGCCGTGGTGGGTGCCACCGGCTCGATCGGAAGCGTCTGCGCTCGCATTCTGGCTCGACAGGTCAGCCGGCTGGTTCTGGTGGCCCGCTCCAAGTCGCGCCTGCAGCACCTGGCCGAGAGGATCCACCGCGAGAGCCGGGCCGCGGTGGCGCTGGAGACCGACCTGGAACGAGGCTTGATGTCTGCCGATATCGTCATCAGCGCCACCTCCTCGGGAGGAGGTATCATTGCACCCCATGCCCTCAAACCGGGCGCTATCGTGTGCGACGTGGCCGTGCCTCACGACGTGTGTCGCGAGGTCTCGCGAGCTCGTCCCGACGTGCTTGTGATCGAGGGGGGCGTGGTCGAGGCTCCCGGCAACCCGGAGTTCAATTTCGATTTCGGCTACCCGCCTGGACTCTGCCTGGCCTGCATGGCCGAGACCATGACCCTCACCCTGGAGGGACGCTCCGAGGACTACAGCATCGGACGAGGCCTGGACTTCGAGCGAGTGGAAGAGATCGCCGCCCTGGCCCGCAAGCACGGATTCCGCCTGGCGGGCTTCCGAGCCTTTGACCAACCCGTCACCCGCGAGAAGCTCGACGAGGTTCGCTACGAACGGCAGAAGGCCCGTCGACGCGGAATGGTCGTGCTGGGCGGGTGAGCCTGCGCCGAATCGTCAGCGTCAGCCTGGGCAGTTCGGATCGCGACCACGAAGCAGAAACGGAGTTTCTGGGCGAGCGCTTCAGACTGCGCCGAGTGGGCACCAACGGCGATCTCGATCGGGCCCGCTCCTTGCTCGAGGAACTGGATGGCACCGTGGACGCCATCGGCCTCGGGGGCATCGACGTCTACCTGCGCACCCGCCAGGAAACCTACACCCTGCGAGACGGATTGCGGCTCATGCAGGTGGTCAAGAAGACCCCGGTGGTGGACGGGAGCGGGCTGAAGGACACACTGGAGCGCACAGCGGTGGAGTGGCTCGTGAGCGACGGTCGAGTCCCTCTGGCGGGACGCAAGACCCTCATGGTGTGCGCCCTGGATCGCTTTGGGATGGCTGAGGCCCTCCACCAGGCCGGAGCCCGGGTGGTGTTCGGAGACATGATCTTCACGCTGGGGGTGGACAAGCCGATCACCAGCCTGGAAGAGCTGGAGAGCTACGCCCGCAAGCTCTTGCCTGAAATCTGCAAGCTCCCCATCAGCCTGGTCTATCCAATCGGCAAGAAGCAGTCCGAGATCAAGCCGGATAGTCTGACTGGTCCCTACTACCAGGAGGCCGAAGTGCTGGCTGGCGACTTCCACTTCATTCGCCGGCGCATGCCCGAGCGGCTGGAAGGAAAGACGGTGCTGACCAACACGGTCACGGCCCGGGATGTGGAGGAGTTGCACAAGCGAGGCGTGCACTGGCTGGTGACCACGACCCCGGAGTTGAGCGGGCGCTCGTTCGGCACCAACGTGTTGGAGGCGGCCCTGGTGGCCCTGGGGGGCGACTATGCCGAACTGATCGCCAGGTTGGGCCTGAAACCGAGGGTGGTCGATCTGAGGGAGGTCCCAACTTCGGCGCCTTGACCCGGGTGCGGTGAGCCAAACAGGAAACCCCGCCACGGCTTGGAAATGCAGGCGGATGTCCGAAGAAGAAACAACCCAGCCAACCGAGGAAGACGACAGCGAGCACCAACGGGTCCGCCGGGCCAACCTGGAAGCGCTCCGGGCTGCCGGAATGGACCCCT
>CAZWUN010000145.1:0-12180 GCA_964637145.1 uncultured Burkholderiales bacterium | reverse complement strand
CCTTGTCGTCCGGCCCCAGCACCGAGAAGGTATAGCGCACAGCCCGATCCCCCTCCAGCTGCCAGCTCTCGAAGGCCATCACCGACTCGCCGCCCGCCTGGAACTGCTCGCGGCAGAAGCTCTTTTGCTGCACGGCGGCGGGGTTCTTCCTCCAGAGGGCCAGGAGCTCGCCCCGCTCTCGGTCGCGGGCCGTGAGATCGCCGGTCAGCTGGTAGGCCTGGACCAGCTTGGCCAGGAGGCGCCAGTTGTCGGGCTCGAGTTTCTTGAGCTCCTGCCAGAGGGCGATGGCGGTGGCGCCGTCGCCGGCCAGATAGGCGGCCAGACCCCCGTTGAAGAGCAGGGCCGGCTCGGCGGGCGCTTTCTTGAGCCCGGCCTGGTACTGTTCCAGGGCCTCCCGATACTGCTTCTTCTCCATGCAGGCGTTGCCGGCCTGAAATTCCTCTTCCCCGGGCTCGGCCAGCGCGGCCAGTTGCAGGCAGAAAATCAAAAGGAGCAGCGCGATCTTTCTCATGCCGTCCGGTTCGGACCGGCTCGGAGAGCGGCCTGCTCGAAAGGAATTCGAGCCCCGCGGGCCAACTCGAGTCAGGTGGCTGTGCGCGTCTTGCTCCTCCTGCTCGTCCTGGTGGCTCTGGCTCGGGCTCAAGACTACCCCGACAGCCTGCAGGTTCGCGAGCTGGGCAGCTTGACCCGCGATCCGAACGCACAGCGCAAAGGCTTTCTCCGAGTGCAGGATGGCCAGTTCCGCTGGGCCGACGGTTCCCGCGCCAGGTTCTGGGGCGTCAACATCGCCAACCGCAATCTCTGGATCCCGCGCCAGGAGATCGACCGGGTGGTGGACGCCTGGGCCCGCGCCGGAGTCAACATGGTGCGCTTCGAGGCCACCGACTCCAAGGGCGCCCTGCTCGACATTCCCGGCGTGAGCGGCTCGCGGCGACTCAATCCCGAGCGGCTGCTCACGCTGCACTACTGGATCTCGCGGGTGCGTGAGAAGCAGATGCACTACTACCTGGACCTGATCGACTTTCGCACCTTCACCCCCGAGGATGGCGTGGCCAACGCCGCGGCCTTGCCTCGCGCGGCTCGCCCCTACGCCTGCTTCGACGAGCGGCTGATCGAGCTGCAGAAGGAGTACGCCAGTCAGTTTCTCACCGCCGTCAATCCCTACACCGGCCTGGCCCCGGTGGACGACCCGATGATGGCGCTGGTGGAGGTGTGCAACGAGAGCGGGTTCTTCCTCAACGCAAGCCACACCGACAAGCTTATCGAGCCTTATCGCAGCCAGCTGAGTCAGCGCTGGAACGCCTGGTTGCTGACCCGCTACCCGGACCGGGCCGGCCTGGCGGCGGCCTGGGGGGCGGCCCTCAAGAGCGAGGAGGACCCGGTAGCCGGCACGGTGGCTCTTCCCCACCTCACCGGCGCCCTCGATCCCCCTCCCCGCCAGCAAGACGGCGTGGACTTCTTCGTGGCGGTGCAGCGCGACTATTTCAAGACCATGAAGGGCCATCTGCGCCGCATCGGGGTCAAAGTCCCCATCACCGCCGTGGTCTCGGCCGATATCCCGCCCGACGTCTACTCGGTGGCGGCCGAGATGGACTTCATCTCCGAGAATCACTACGTCGACCATCCCGCCTTCTCGGGACCGGACTGGCAGGGCAAGTTCTTCTACCAGAACACCAATACTCTGCGCGACCCGGGTCGCTTTGGTTTCGCGCCCTACACCGCCACCCTGCGCTGGCCCGACAAACCGGTGGTGATCCGCGAGTGGGGCTGGGTCTGGCCCAACGCCTATCGGGCCGCCAGCATGCCCGAGGCGCTGGCTTACGCCAGCCTGCAGGATTATGACGGCATGCTGCTCTTCAGCTACAAGACGGGCGAGGTGGCTCCCCGGCTGGTCGAGTTCGGCTACCAGAGCGACCCCTGTGTCTGGGGCCTCTTCTCGGCGGCGGGTCTGGCTTTTCTGCGCCAGGACGTGGAGGTGGGCGGGGACCTGGCCGAGTTGATCTACCCGGTGGGCCCTGAATCGGCCCGGGTTGCCTACGCGCTGCGCACCCTTACCCGCCTGGAGCCCTCGGGCGACACCGAGGTGGTGCTCACCGAAGGGGGAGCAAGCCCTGAACAGGCCCTGGGCCCTCTCTATACGGCCGGCACCTATACCAGCTCGACCGGCCAGATCGAGCGACGCACAGGCCAGGGCCTGCTTCGCATCCAGGCCCCCCGGCTGGTGGCGCTGGCCGGCGAGCTGCCCGAAACGGCCCGGGTAGGCCCCCTGGACTACTCCGGCACCTCGCCGATTGGGGCCGTGCTGGCCGTCTCGCTGGACGACGAGCCGCTGGAGAGCTCGCAGCGCTTCCTGATCAAGTTCGTCTCGGTGGCCGAGAACACGGGCCAGTCGCTCATCGCGGTGCAGGGCGGCCCTGCTCCCCTGATGCTGGACCAGAACGGAACGGCTCCGGTGCTGACCCGGGGCCAGCCCGTCCCCACCCCAACCCGCCTCAAGTGGAACGGCAGGCCGCTCCTGAGCCTGTTCCAGCAAAACGGCAGCTTCGAGCTGATGGTCGAGGATGGGCGCGCGGTCTTCTGGACCGACACCCCTCAAGTGCGCTTTCAGGTGGGGGAGACCGAGTTGGTCAGCAACGGCTCGGTCTACGACCTGCCCTTGACGAGAGCCCTGCAACCCGTTCAGAATGGGGCACCATGATCAAGTCAGCCCACCACGCCCAGATCGCGATTCCGGTAGGAGGTGAGGAGCGCGCCCGCGCCTTCTATGGCGAGCTGCTCGGCCTGCTCGAGTTGTCCAAGCCCGAGCCTCTGGCCCAGCGGGGCGGCTGTTGGTTCGAGCTGCCGGGGTTTCACCTTCACCTGGGGATCGACCCGCGTTTCATGCCCGCACGCAAGGCTCACGTGGCTTTCGAGGTGGACGATCTGGATCAGATCCGGCGCCGACTCGAGCCCACCTGCGGTTCGCTCTCCACCGACAGCAGTTGGCCGGGCATGCTTCGCTTTTACTGCCATGATCCGTTCGGCAATCGGCTCGAGTTTTTGCAGCGACTCGACGCCTGACCACAAAGTTTGGGCAGTTTTTCAGTTAAGGTACGCTAACATTCCAGGTGTATGAATCTCGGACCGATCGACCACGTCGTCTTGTCCCGCCCGCTGCCGGCCGCGCGCGCCTCGCGCCCGCCTGCCAGCGTGGAACCGCAAGATAGCGTGCGTCTGGGCGAGACCCTTCCGGCCGCACCGCCCGGGCTCGAGCTGCGACCGGGCTGGACCTTTACGGGCCAGTTGAGCCAGCAGCGCATCGACGTGCCCTTCCCTTATCCCGGAACGGCACTGGAGATGAACGAGTTGCCCACCCTGGTGACCGAGTTGCGGGCCCAGGGCCAGCCTCAGGCGGCACGGGGCCTGTTGGAGAACTTTCTCAGCCTGGGCGAGCGCTACGGCGTGCTGCCCGGCTCCAACCAGCTCAACGAGCTGGGTCGATCGGGGATGCCCCGTCTCTCCGAGCTGGTGCTGCAAGAGCCCCACGATCCCGACTTTCTGGCCCGAGCTTACGAGGTCATCGCCTCTGACCACCGCAACTCCTGGAGCGACGGTTACTTCAAGCAGCTTCCCAATGGGCTCAACCGATTCTGCGACGTGGACTACTCGAAAGAGGCCACGCTGGAAGAGTCGGGCGGCTCCAAGAACGCCCATCGCTTCGAGGGCGGCGACCCCATGCCGTACGCGCCGGTCGACCTCAACGCCTGGCTCTATCGCACCGAGAAGGATCTGGCCACCATGGCCACCCGGCTGGGACGGTCGGACGAGGCCGCCCGCTGGAACGAGAAGGCGGAGCTTCGCAAAGAGCGCATGCTGTCCACGATGTGGGACCCTGAGAGCGAGACCTTTCGCGACCTTAAGGGCGATCAGCGCTCGCCGGTGGAGACCCTGGCCAGCCTGGCGGTACTCCGGGCCGGCGTGCTGGAGGCCGACGACCCGCGTGCCCGGGCCATGTTGGCCAGCCTGGAGCGGCTGCGCACTCCCGAGGGCCTGCTGTGGGACAGCGCCGGGCGCCAGCTGGCCTCTCTGAGCGAGGTGCGCGACCTCACTGGTCCCCCGCCCCCCCGCCAGAGCCCCTACCAGACCCCGATCAGCCCGCTGGGGGCTCATCGCCAGAAGCTGGTCGGTCTGGAGCCGACCCCTGGCCCCTGCGACCGGCGCATGCTGGAGTTGCATGAGAGTCTGTTTTCCGCCACGGCAATCTCGGCCGTGCAAGGCCGCGGCCTGACCGGACTGGTCTACGGCACCGAGCCCCTCTCGCCCCAGGCCTCCCAGAAGCTGCAGGGTCCTTTCCGGGTGGGACCCTTCTCCGTCGAGCTGCCGGAGGCCGAGCTGGCGGTGTTGGCGCCGGGCGTCTTCCAACTGCAGAAAGGCAAGGATTGCCTGCTGGTGGCGGCTCTGGGCGATAGCCTGCTGCTGGGTGACCGTCTCTACTCGCGGGAGGAGCTGCCCGCCGGGGGTCAGGTCAAGCTGCCCCAGAGCATCCTGGGGGCCTTCTTCCGCGCCGGTGGCAACCCCGCCCTGGAGCGATTCTTCGACCATCAGCGCGACTGGTTGCAGGAGACCGGCGCCACGCCGGCCACCGAGCTGGGCCCGCTCGACGGTCGTCCCGCCTGGAATCGCCTATACGAGCGCACCGCGGCCGGTTGGGAACCGCTTACCATCGAGCCCTCGGTGGTGGCAAAGGACTCGGCCATGCCAATCTTCCACAGGGCGGCCGTGCCCAGCCTGGGCATCTTCAAAACCCAGTTCAACTGGGATACCCTGTTCATGGCCATGGGGATGCGCTGGCAGGGGGCCGGCCAGACGGTGGCCGGCATGGCCGACAACCTGCTGTTCTTGCTCGAGTCCACCGGACGGGTGCCCAATGCGGCCCGCTCGGTCTACCTCAACAAGTCCCAACCGCCCATCCTCCCAGGCCTGGTGCGCATGAGCCACCCCCTGCGCGCCGCCAGCGAGGGGAGGGCCGAGGCCGATCTGTGGCTGGAGAAAGCCTATCAGGCCATGAGCGGCGACTATAAGGAGTTCTGGTGCCGGGATGGGGAGCGGGGCATCTCCCAGATCGAAGGCAAGCCGGTGCGCCTGGCCCGCTGGGGCGGGCCCAACCACAAGTTCGCCATGGACGAGTCGGGCTTCGACACCACCTCGCGCTTCTACGACCGCACTCTGGATCTGGTGCCGCCCGACCTGAACGCCTTCTTGTATCGCTACTCCAACGACATGGCCGCGATGGCCGAGCAACTGGGCAAGGGCGAGGAGGCCGCTCACTGGCGCCAGGAGGCCGCCCTGCGCAAGGATTCGGTGCTGCGATTGTGTTGGGACGAGCAGGACGGGATGTTCCGCGACTACCGCTTCCAGGGTCCCGAGAAGGGGTTGTGCCGCGATCAGGACGCCCTGGCCGCGGCTGCGGGCCCGCTCTGGGCGGGCATGCTGGACCCCTCGGTTCCGGCCGAGAAGAAAATGATCGAACGCAGCCTGGCCAGCTTGAGCCGTTTCGAGAAGGAGCACGGACTGGCGGCCACCGCCGAGGACTACGGCCACCCCGAGATGCAGTGGAACGGCCCTTCGGGCTGGGCTCCTCTGCACATGATGGCCATCGAGGGGGCCATGCGTTACGGCGACTACCAGTCCGCCAGTCGCTGGATCGGCAAGTGGCTCGACACGATCGCCCGGGTGGAGGGTCAGGACGGCACCATTCTCGAGCGTTACGACGTGGTCTCGGGGGGGCCGCCGCCGGTGCAGAAGGGGCGCTACGAGGAAACCCAGGGCGAGGGCCCGGGCTTCGGCTGGACTAACGCCTCGCTGCCCTGGGGCCTGGTGGAGGTGGTGGGGGGGCTCAAGTGCGAGCCGGGCAAGCTGACCGTCGCCCCGCACATCCCCCCGGCCCTGGAAGACGCACCGATCCGGCTCGCTTTGAAGGATCCAGCCGGGGCCGGCGAGTGGCAGGTGGAGCAGCGCTACGACGGCCAGAGCTATCATCTGTCGGTGAGCGGCAATCCGGTGGCGGTCGAAATTCTCACTCCGCCCCTGCCGCCCGGCCGGGGGCCGGAAGAGGTGCCCCAGAGCGATGGGCGAGTGCGCTACCGGCTTCGTCTGGAGCCAGGCGAGCGCCACCAGCTCTCATTGTGAGTTCGAGAGCAGCCGCAGACATTTCTTGCAGGTGACCTTGTTGATCTCCTCGGTGGCGATGCCCTCGACCTGAGCGCGGTGGGCCGCTTCCCGGTCTCTCGGGTTGCAGAGCACCATTCCGTTCCGGTCCAGAGCGTGCAGGTCACGCTTCGTGCGCCGGTCGCCCTTCATCCGGCCACCTGCTGCAGCTCTCTGAGCTGAACCTGGCGACGCACCCAGCGCCGCAGACGACCCGATTCCGAGCCTTCTTGCTCTCTGAAGCGGAGTCCAATCAGATAGCCATCGCCTCGGCGCAACCGCTTCTGCCAGGCACGGCTGGCCACCAGGCTGACGTGCTCGGAGCCGATGCGCAGCGTCAGGTGCACCTCCCCTTCGGGCAGCGCCTCGCCCGCGATCAGACGCGCTCCCCCTTCGCTCAAATCGAGGATCGTGCTGCGGTGAAAGCTGCGCTGGTCACACCGGTACCAGGCGGGAAGACACTCTTGAACTCTCTCCTGCACGCGTCTGGTCAACATCTTGTGCTCAGGATACCCGAGAGCCCAACGGAAGGTTGTAGGGAAGCTCACAGCCAAGGTAACATCTTCGTTAACACTTTGTTGCCAGGATGTGAACCAGGCAGGATGCACGAACTGTGGGAAGTGGCTCGGAACCTGCGCTCCAGGAGGTTGGTCGACCTGACCCAGACCTTCCGGCCGGGCATTCCCCACTATTCCGGCTACCGCGACGAGACCCGCCAGAACGCCCTGGAGCTCGACCAGTTCGGCTTCTGGGCCGTCTACCACACCCTGGTCGGTGCCTGGGGGACGCATGTGGATGCCCCGGCCCACATGTTCCGAGGCGGCCGCAAGGTGGAGGATCTGCGCCCGGATGAGATGATCCTTCCCCTGGTGGTGCTCGACATCCGCAATCGGGTGGAGCAGAACCCGGACACGGTGGTGGAGATGGCTGATGTGCGCGCCTGGGAAGAGCGCCACGGCGCCGTCCCCGAGGGGGCCTTCGTGGCCCTGTGCACGGGCTGGAGCCAGCGCTGGCCCGACCCGGAGGCTATCGCCAACCAGGGGCGCACGCCCGGCTGGTCACTGGAGGTGCTGCGCTATCTTTACGAGGTGCGTAAGATCACCGCTTCGGGTCACGAGACGGGCGATCCCGACCCGGGCTCGAGCACCGGTCGCCCCATCCCCCCCGACCGCCCCCTGCCGGAAGTTCTGCACGAGTGGTTTGCTTGCGAGGCCTACATTCTCAGCCAGGACCGCTACCAGATCGAGTTCCTGGCCAACCTCGACCTGGTGCCCGAGGTCGGCGCCCTGGCCCTGGTGACCTTTCCCAAAGCCGGCGATGCTCCCAACTTCCCCGCCCGGGTGCTGGCGGTCTGCCCGTGACGAAAGCGATCTTGAGCACGCTGGCAGCGGTGGACGTGGTGCTGGCCATCCTCTGCTTCAAGCTCCGCCTGCTGGGAGCGGCCGTGCTGCTGGGCTTTGCCGCCCTCTGGCTGCTGCGCTTCTCCAGCCCGCGTCCGGCCGCCGGTCGGGACGCCGGTTACGCGGTGCTGCTCAACCTGCTGCTGGCCGCGGGTCTGGTCTGGTTGCGCCCTTCGCTGCTGCTCTTTGGCACGGTTTATGCCTTGCTGGCCCTGGCCGCCCTGGTGGCCATCCGACGCGCAAAGGAGGCAAGATGAGTCTCAAGCCGGTGTTCGCCCGCTTTCTGGCCCTGCTCTTGTTGGTGCTCGACGGCATCCTGGGCTTCGTCCTGATCTGGTATGCCGGGCCGGTGCGTCTGCTGGGTATCGTCTTCCTGGTTTGCGCCCTGTGCCTGTGGATGGCCTCGTTCTGGAAGGAATCGCCGGTGACCTTGACTCTGGCCCACTACGCATCCCTGGTCAACCTGACCGTGCCCGTCACCATGTGGGCTTTCGGGCACATGAGCTGGGACTGGGCGCTGGGGCTGGGGGTGCTGAGTTTGTTTGTCTATCGCTACGGGCAGGAAGTGCAGGTGCCGTAGAGCACCAGTTCGTGACCTTCCAGGCGAAAGCCGGGCGGCGAGAGAGCCGAGAGATCGCCCGGACAACCCTCCACCTCGAACACCTTGCCGCAGGTGCGGCAGTGAAAGTGGTGGTGGTGGTGCTTGCCGGCCATCTCGTAGCGAGGGGCTTCGCCGGGGAGCTCGATGCGGGCGATCAGCTCTTCCTCTTCCAGCCCCTTGAGATTGCGGTAGACGGTGGCGATCCCCAGACCGGGAGAGAGCTCCCGGGCGGCCGTCAGCACTTCGGCCGGGCTAAGTGGGCGATCGGCCTCGACGAGAGCCCTGCGAATGGCGTCGCGCTGGCGGGTATTACGTTCCACAGAGACGGAAATTCTCTCCCATCGGTCCGGTTTCCCCCCGCACGGCTGCTTAGCCGCTCGGCACCTCAGCGGGTGGCCACGTCCACGATCCGGCCCTCGCTGGCGGCATTGAGCTGGCCGTTCTTGGCCACCATGTACTCCTCCAGGGCCTCCATCACGGTGTTGCCTACCTCATGGTACTCCCCGCGGGCCAGCGCGTCGTAGCCCAGCTTGCCGGTGGCCAGGTAGTCTTCCAGCGCGATGGTATACTCGCGCTCGGGCTCGAGCGGCTTGCCCCCCACCTCAACGCTCACGATTCGCTGCCCCTGGGGCTTGCTGCTGTCGTACTGGAACTTCAGTCCGGAAACTTGCAGGAAGCCGAGCTGCAGGCCGTGATCTTCTTCCCACTCGAGCAAGGAGTGCTCCAGCGCCTCTTGCACGTCGCAGCCCTTGATCTTGCCCACTTTGAGCTGTCCGCCGTAGGGGGTGACGTCATAGAGCTGGCCCCGGGTCACCGGGCCGGCCGGCAGGTCGGAGCGCAGCCCCTCGGCATTGGTGAAGGCCAGCTCGGCCCCGGCCATCTCGCGCATGGCATCGCAAACCAGGTTGCCGACTCCGGAATCGGTGGTCCGGCTGCGGGTCAGCGTGGCCGGCAGGTGGGCCACCACCGCGCCCATGGCCACCCGGGCGCGCTGCTCGTAGCTCTGCACCAGCCGCTCGATCTCCGGGTCGGGGGGGATCTCTTCGGGGTTGACGGTGAGCAGCTTGAATTCCACGCCCACCACTCGTTTGGTGGCCAGGTCGATCTCCAGGTCGAGCTGCCCGAGCTCCTTGCCCAGCGAGCCGGCCTGCACCAGGATGTTGCCGGCCACGTTGAGCGGTTTTTCGGTGCGATCGTGACTGTGCCCGCCCAGGAAGACCAGGCCCTCGCCCGGGAACTGCTCGGCCATCCGGGTATCGGCCGGCAGACCACAGTGGCTCACGACCACCAGCACTTCGGCGCCCTCCTGGCGGGCCTGGGCGACCTGCTCGCGCAGGGCGCTCTCAGCGGTCTGAAAACGCGCTCCGCGCACCCGGTCGGCCCGCTGCTGGGTGCCGGTATCCTCGGTCACCAGCCCGATGAAGGCCACCTTCAGACCGCCCATTTCGCGTATGAGGTAGGGTGCGGTGTTGGGCAGCCGGGTCCCGTCGCTCTTTTCCACGTTGGCCAGCACCACCGGGTGGCGGGTGGCCTGCAGGCGCTCCTCCAGAACCGGAACGGTCCACTGGAAGTCGTGGTTGCCCAGGGTGGCCACGTCGTAGCCCACCCGGTTCATGATGTCCACCATCGAGCGGCCCTGGTCGAAATCGGTGGTCAGCGCCCCGTGGACGGCGTCGCCGCAGTCGACAAGCGCCGTGTTACCGGGGTTCTCGGCCTTCTTCTGGGAGACCAGGGTGGCCAGGTGGGCAGCTCCGCCCAGCTTGACCTTCTGGCCCAGCACCACCTTGTCTTCCACCGGCAGCACGAAGCCATGCACGTCGTTGGTGTGCAGCAACGTGAGTCGCACACTCGGATTGTTCGCCCCCCCTCCCACGCTCGGGGTTTGCATGATGGAGTTACTCTCCTTTGGCCTGGCGAACCGTGTATTCCGCGTTGGGAGCGATGCTGGCCAGCACCGCGCTGGTGGCGAAGTCCTGGCTGGCCTTGCCGTCCTGGCGCTCGACGAGCACCACCCGGTCGATCTCGTCGTAAGACTTCTGGGCCGCCACCACGTTCATCAGCGCCGCCTGCAGGGGCGACAGGCTGGGGTTGAAGGCGGCGTTCTCGATGTAAGAGCCGGTGAAGACCGAGCCGTCCTTGAGCTGGATGGCCACGCCCGAGGGGCTCTGGCTGTAAGGCGAGTAGGACTTGTTGGCGGCTTTGAGGGCCTGGCCGGTCAGCTCGTCGGCCTCGGGCAGGCTCAGGCTGTGAGCCTGCGGCGAGAGCACGGCCGCCTTCACGCCCAGGTCCTGGGGGCCGAAGTCGCGCGGGAGTAGCTCCTTGAGCTGGACCTTCGGCTTTTCGGGGATCAGGATCTCGAGCTCCTTGGCTCCGGTCAGCTCGTTGAGGAACTGGCGGCAGTGGCCGCAGGGCTCGGCCGAGACGGCCAGGCTGGTCAGGCGGGTTTCGCCGGCCTGCATCGCGTTCTGCACCACGAACTGCTCGCCGTGAGTGGTCTGGTTGAGGGCCTGCTTGCCGAACTCGAGGTTGACGCCCAGATACAGGTTGCCGCTCTCGCCCCGCCCCACGGCGCCGACGAGGTACTCGGACACGGGCGGACGGGCCATCTCCTTGGCCACCGGGATCAGCTCGAGCATCAACTGCTCGCCCGAGATGCCCAGCGTCTTGGCCAGCTCGGCCGCGCGGCCGGCTTCGATCACGAAGGGCTTGTCGGGCAGCAGCTCTTTCAGCTTCTGGGTGGTGGCCGGGTCGGGCTTACTGAGCACGGGCGACACCGGGATGCCGGTCAGCTGCTGGGCCACCGTCTCGGAGGCCACCCGGGCCTGCAGGGCCACCTTCAGGGGGCAGGGGCGCGGGTTGCCTTTGGCCAGGCTCTTGGGGCAGACATCCGGAAGGCTGGCCGGATCGCCGAGTTGGGCCGAATCGCGGCTGTGGCTGCAACCGCCGTTGCAGGCGGTGGAAACGGTGCGCGCGACCGGCGCCTGAAAGGTCTGAATCCCGACGATCATGATGTACCCTCCGGATGATAAAGCTCATGCGGATGGTAACCGTGGCGACTGAAAAAAAGCTGCAGCCCCGCGCTCAAGAGGGAAGGGCGCGGCTGCAATGGCCTCAGCGGGCACCCTGGGGCACGCGTACGTTGAGGTGCAGAATGTCGAGCTGGTCCTGGCTGACTTCCACCGGGGCCCCGGTCATTGGGTCGGCGGCGCTTGCGTTCTTGGGGAAGGCCAGCACCTCGCGGATGGAGTCGCAGCCCACGCAGATGGCCACCAGGCGGTCGAGCCCGAGGGCGATGCCGCCGTGGGGAGGGGCCCCGTACTCGAAGGCGTCGAGCAGGAAGCCGAACTTCTGGCGGGCGTCCTCGATGGAGAGGCCGATGCAGCTGAGAACCTTCTCCTGCATCTCGCGCTGGTGGATGCGGATGCTGCCCGAGGCCACCTCGTTGCCGTTGAGCACCAGGTCGTAGGCTGCCGCCCGCACCTGGCGAGGGTCCGAGTCGAGCATGTGGGCGTCCTCGGGATGGGGCGAGGTGAAGGGGTGGTGCTCGGGCACCAGCCGTCCGGTCTCCTCGTCGTAGGCAAAGAGCGGGAAGTCGACCACCCACAGGAACTCGAACTTGCCCGGGGGGATCAGCTCATAGCGTCTGGCCAGCTCCAGTCGCAGCCGGCCGAGCTGCCCGTTCAAGCTGGCCGCGGGGCCGGCGGCCATGACCACCAGGTCGCCCTCGCCGGCGCCCAGGGCCTGCAGCACCTTTTCCAGCCGTTCGGCTCCCAGCTTGGCCAGCAGCGACGACTTGAGCTCGCCCTGCTGGCGCGAGGCGTAGAAGGTCTTCAGGCCGGGCACCAGGGCCCCCACTTCGTCTTGTTCCTTGCGACTGATGGCGCCCTTGCCGGGCACCATCAATGCCTTGACCGTGCCGCCCGAGCTGAGGGTCTGCTCGAAGGGGGTGAACTCGCTGCCTCGCACGATCTCGTCCAGGCAGTGAAGCTCCAG
>CAZWUN010000144.1:0-12265 GCA_964637145.1 uncultured Burkholderiales bacterium | reverse complement strand
AAACAGCTAAGGAGGGCATTGACATGACTGCAATGCCGACACGACGCCGCGGCAATGCGATGATGGCCATTATCGCCATCATCGCCCTCGTGGTGATCGGGGCCGTGATTTACATGCTGATGAAGCCGGGCGGCAAGAAGCCCGGTGGAATCATGGAGACCGGCCTCAAGATGGCTCCCGCTACGTCCCAGATTTTCGTAGCGATGGATTTCGCGCCCGTCTATGACGAGGCCAAGCAGAAAGAGCTCCTGGACGCTTTCAAGCAGACGCAAGTGTTCAAGAACATGAGCGAGGAGCTGAAGTCGGAAGGGCTCAACCTGGAAGAAGAGATTCTCTCCTGGGCCAAGCCCTCGATGGCGTTGGCGCTGGCCCCGCTGGAGGGCAAGCCGAGCATCTTCACCGACATCGAGAACGCCAAAGTGCCGCCTTTCACCGGCTTCCTGCTCGTCGGCGTGCGCGACGATGCCAAGGCCAAAGAGAGCCTCGAGAAGCTCATGGGCAAGGCCAAAATCAAGTTTAAGAACGAAGACCACAAGGGCGCCAAGCTCTGGATCCCGGAGAAGGGCGTCGACGATGGGCCCACCATCGCGCTGGCTCCCGGAATGTTGATCGTCGGCATCAAGGATACCGACGTGAAGGCCGCCCTGGATGGCCCCAAAGCCAGCCTGGCCGAGGCCGCCAACTACAAGGCCGCCATGAGCAAGATCAAGCACCAGGACGTCGTCGTCATGTATGGCGACCTCCAGGGCATGATCAAGGGCGCCGAAGCGGCCCTCAAAGAGATTCCGCCCGAGGCCGCCGAGTTGAAGAAGCTGGTGGACGGCATCCGCTACCTGGCCGCCGGTGCTGGCACCGACGGCAAGGACCTCGTCAGCGAGGTCATGGTCAGCATCGACCCGGCTGCCTCCGGCAAGCTGGCCTCGCTCATCTTCAAGCCCAGCTTCGGCATCGACATCAAGAGCGCCGACCTCTACCCGGCCGAGGCCGAGATGTATGGCTCGCTCAACTTGAAGATGGTGTGGCAGATGATCTACGACTGCATGGGCGAGTTCCCCGAGACCGCTCAGATCCGCGACATGCCTGCCCAGCAGCTGTCGATGGGTGGCATCGACCTGCAGAAGAACATCCTCGATCCGCTCACCGGCGAGCTCGCCTATTCGGTGGACGGTTACGGCAAGGTCTTCTCGCAGTCGCTCGAGCAGGTGTCTCAGGGCGAGCAGCCTGACCCGGCTGACCAGATGGAGATGCTCCAGGAGATGCCCGTGGTCATGGCCCTCGGTCTGGCCAACAAAGCCGAAATCGAAGGCCTGATCAACAAGAACATCCCCGAGCCGGTGCGGGCGACCTTCAAAAAGGAAGAGCACAACGGCGTGACCATCTACAACGTGGAAGGTCAGTTCTACTACGCCATGACCGACGACTTCATGCTGCTCGGCATCAATGAGGCCAGCGAAGCCATGAAGAAGATGATCGACGCCAAGAAGAGCGGCAAGAACATCAAGAGCCTGCCCGGTTTCGGCCGCATCATCGGCATGCTCGGCCCCGACAAGCCGGTCTACTTCCAGTACATGGACATCAAGAAGGTGTACGGCGAAGCCGGCAACGAGCTGGCCAAGACGGACCCGGGAATGGCCAAGCTGCTGCAACTGGCCGGCGACTACCAGAGCACCTGGCAGGCCGGCGCGCTGCGGGCTGACGGCTTCTACATGGTGAGCCTGACCACGCGCAAGTAAGCGCGCTGGCAGTCTTGTCCGAGATGAGCCCCGGGTCTGGCGACCCGGGGCTCATCTATTGCTGCCGTGCCGGGACAGTAAGAGTCCCGACTCGGGCAATTCCTCCTCGAAATGGACCTGAGGAAACCACGGAGAGCACTGAGAACACGGAGACCTTGGGGGTAGGCGGCATCAACTTTACTCGGCGAAGTTGCTATTGCTAATGCCGGCGAGGTCCCGCCCGAAGAGCATGAATGTCAACAGGCCCCTAGAGGAGCGCAGTTGGAAACCCCTTGACACGATTTTCCGGCTGCGCGACGCCCGGGCATCGCACCTGAGTGCTCGGGATGATCAGCGAGTGACCGCCGAACCGGCAGCCTGCTCGATCGCCGGGGCGGCGGAGGCGGCCCAATCGAGCACCGGCTGGGGGTAGAGCCCGCAGGTTAAAAGGCCCAGCACCACCACGACCAGGACCAGGTTGAAAGCCCAGGAGGTGGCCGGCAAGCGCGGATCGTCGCCCTCGCGCATGTACATCCGCCCGATCGGGTTGAGGTAGTAGTAGGCTCCCAGCAGCGAGCCCACCACGCCCATGGTCACGGCCACACCGGCGCCCTTGAGGCCGGCGCCGAAGAGGAAGAACTTGGCCAGCAGACCTCCCGCCGGAGGCAGGCCCGCCAGGGACAACAAGCAGAGCGACAGAATCGCCGCCAGACCTGGCTCCCAACGGGCCAGGCCGTTGAGGTCGTCGAGCACCACCGGGCGCTGCAGGCGGCTCTCCAGGAACAAGACGATAGCGAAGGCGCCCACGTTCATGAAGGCGTAGACGACCAGGTAAAACACGATGGCCGAAGCCGAGCGCGGGCT
Source organism: uncultured Burkholderiales bacterium (assembly GCA_964637145.1). Classification (GTDB taxonomy): domain Bacteria; phylum Vulcanimicrobiota; class Xenobia; order Xenobiales; family QWHO01; genus QWHO01. The sequence goes on along the minus strand of CAZWUN010000144.1, from coordinate 9,689 downwards.
GGCTGACAGCACTCCGATGAGCAGGTAGCCGGCCTGAGCGATGCTGGAGTAGGCCAGCATGCGCTTGAGGTTGACCTGAGGCAGAGCCAGCAGGTTCCCAACCAGGATGCTCAGGATTGAGAGAGCCATCAGCAACTGCCAGCCTTCCACGAAGGGCAGTGGCGGTTCCATTTGCAGCGATTCGAGATCGAAACTGGGCATCTGCATGACCGGCGTGAAGCGCCACAGCGTGCCCAGGGCGGCCGCCTTGGTGGCCACCGACATGAAGGCGGCCACGCTGGTGGGCGCTCCCTGGTAGACATCCGGGGTCCACATGTGGAATGGGACGGCCGAGAGCTTGAAAGCCAGCCCGCAAAACAACAGGGCCAGGCCCACGAAACTGAACATCCTCAAAGGCCCTTCGGGGTCCAGGCTGACCACCGCCGTGTAGGAGGTGGAGCCACACGAGCCATAAAGCAAGGCCATCCCATAGAGCATGACGGCGGACGCCAGGGAGCTGAGGATGAAGTACTTCAGGCCGGCTTCCTGACAGGCATTCTCCCGGGGGAAGAAGACGCAGAGGAGATACAGGGCCAGCGAGAAGAGCTCCAGGCCCAGAAAGGTCATGATCAGGTTGGTGGAGGCCACCATCAGCACCATGCCCAGGGCCGACGAGGTCAGCAGGCCGTAGTACTCGCCCCGGTGGGTGACTGCGTGGGCATCCAGGTCGACCTCGCCCACCAGGCTCACCAGGAACAGGGCCAGAGCGATGACCAGCACGAACGAGCGGGTCACGCCGTCGTCAGCCAGCATGCCGTTGAAGGCCACTCCGGCCGAGTCGGTGGGCAGCAGACAGGCGGCCATGGTGGCCAGCGCGCCCAGAGCGGTGAGCGCCGGGAAGATCCCCCTGGCCTTGCTCAGCAGGGTGTCCACCAGCATCAAGAGCAGCACCGTGCCCGCCAGGATCAGGGCCGGCAGCATGGCCATCCAGTTGGGATTCATGGCCCCCCCCAGAGGCTCAGCCAGGCCTGCCAGTCGGAGGGCTTGAGGCCCATCCAGACCACCAGCACCAGCAGGGGTACCAGGCAGGCCTGCTCGCGCCAGCTGAGATCGGACAGAGCAGGCAGGCTGTGGTTCTCGCCATTGGCGATGCGCTGGTAAAATCGAAGCAGGTACCAGGCTGCTCCCACCAGGCTCAGACAGGCCAGCAAGGCCCAACCCGGATTGACCTCAAAGAGGCCGGTCAAGATCATCAGCTCGCCCGGGAACGAGCACAGCGCCGGCAGCCCCAGCGCAGCCATCGAGAAGAGCAGCAGAGCCAGCCCGAAGATCGGCATGGGCCGGGCCAGCCCGCCCAACTCGTCCATGTCGCGAGGCAGGGCCCGATCCTCCAGGCAGCCGAGCAGGACGAAGAGTCCGCCCGTGGTCAGACCGTGAGCCAGCATCTGCAGACCCGCTCCCTGGAGGGCCAGACCATTCAGGGAAACGATCCCCAGCGTCATCATGCCGGTATGGGCCAGACTCGAGTAGGCCAGAACTCGGCGAGTGCGAGTCTGCCCCAGAGCGCAGATGGTGCCATACAGCAGACTGAGCAAAGCCAGGGTGCCCAGCACCGGCAACAGCTCGGCCAGGGCCTCGGGAAAGAAGGTATGGCTCACGCGCCACAGGCCGTAGAGGCCAGCCTTGGACATGGCTCCCGCGATCACCACCGCCGCCGGGGCCGGGGCCGCCTCATAAGCGTCGACCTGCCAGCCGTGCAGGGGAACCAGCGGAATCTTGACGGCGAAGCCTAACAAGAAGAGTGTCAACAGGCCCACTCCCAGTGCGGGCGAGAAGGTGCGCGCGGCCAGGGCGGCATAGCTCAGGTCGGGCTCGCTCGAGGTAAAGGCCAGCAGCACCAGAGCCAGCAGCATGGCCAGGCTGCCCAGCAAGGTATAGAGCAAGAACTTGAAGGCGGCGCTGCGTCCGCCCGGACCGCCCCAGCGGCCCACGAGCAGGAATGCCGGCAGGATCATGAGCTCCCAGAAAAGGTAGAAAAGGCCCAGGTTGGCGGCCAGAAAGACCCCCTGCAAGAAGGCCAGCAAAAGGAGCAGCCAGCCGCAGAACTCGGGCAGACGCTCGGTTCGAGGACCGGAAGCTCCCAGTGCCACAGCCGTCAACAGGGCGGTCAGCCCGGCCATGAGAGCAGAGAGGCCGTCCAGGGACAGGCTCCAGCTGATGCCCAGAGCGGGAATCCAGCGATAGGTCTCCTCCGGGGCCTGGCTCTGCCAGCCCGCCACCACCAAGAACATGTCCAGCAGAGCAACCGAAATTGCCACCCGCCGAGCCGAAGCAGCCGGCAATAGCAATACCGCAAGGGCGGCCGCCAGGGGGAAGGCCAGGATAAAGCTCAAGGTCATGCGCGCACCTGCCAGAGCAGATAGGTCATCACGCTGAGTAGCGCGGTGAGCAGCACCAGAGCGTAGGTGCGCAACAGGCCGGACTGGCTCATGCCCAGCTCCTGGCCGGATCGAACCGCGGTCTGGCCCACTTGCTCGGGGAGTCGATGGGAGGCCACGTTCTCCAGCCTGCCGCCCAGGAGCCGGCCCAACATCTGCATGGGCGCGATGACGGCCAGACGCTGGACCTCGTCCAGGGCCCAGCCCTTCTCGGCCAGCCGGAACATAACCGCGCTGGAAGGGCCCTGCGGGCGAGTGTGGGCGAACATGAAATAGGCCAGGAGCATGCCCGGAATGGCGGTTCCAAAGGAGATCAGCAGACCGGTGCCGAGGTGGGTGGGAATGGGTGCGGCTCCCAGGTAGGCCTCCAGAGCCGGTGAGCCGGGGAATCCCAGCACCAGTCCGGCCCCGGCGGTGAGCAGAGCCAGCACCCAGCAGGCCAGGCTCATCAGAGCGGTCGGTCGGTGCAATTCACCGTGCTCGGCCTGGCCCCAGAACACCAGAATGTAAGCGCGGCCCACGTAAAAGGCGGTCAGGGCAGCGGTCAAGATGGCGCCCAGGAAGAGGCTGTCGGTCATGGCGTTCTGCTCGATGGCGGTCAAGATCTCTTCCTTGCTGAAGTAGCCCGCCAGAGGGGGCAGTCCGGCCAGGGCCAGCCCACCGATCAAGAAACCCCAGCGGGCACCGGCCAACTCGGGTCGTCTGGCCAGCCCCCCCATCTTGAACATGTTCTGCTCGCCGTGCAGGGCGTGAATGATGGTGCCGGCGCTGAGGAACAAGAGAGCTTTGAAGAAGGCGTGGGTGACCAGGTGGAAGATGGCCGCCCCGTAAGCGCCCACTCCGCAGGCCATGAACATGTAGCCCAGTTGGGACATGGTCGAGTAGGCCAGCACCCGCTTGAGATCCGTCTGGGCCAGCGCGCAACTGGCCGCCAGGGCAGCCGATAACAGACCCAGGGCGGCAATCAGCGAGCCCATCTCGGATACCAGGCGCAGGATCGGCTCACAGCGGGCCAGCAGATACACGCCTGCGGTCACCATGGTGGCGGCGTGGATCAGGGCCGAGACCGGGGTGGGGCCCTCCATCGCGTCTGGAAGCCAGGTGTGCAGCGGGAACTGAGCCGACTTGGCGTAAGCGGCCACCAGCAGGCCGACCACGACCACCATGGCCATTTCGTCGGACGGCGTCTGCAAGACGTCGCGGAAGGCAACCGAGCCCTGACCGGCCAGCACGAAGACCGCCAGCATCAGGCCCAGGTCGCCAAAGGTGTTGATTACGAAAGCCTTGCGGGCGGCAATGAGGGCCGACTGCTTGTGGGCGTAGAAGCCGATGAGCATGCAGGAGGCAAAACCGACCCCCGCCCAGCCCAGCAGCAGGAGGGCGAAGTTGTTGGCCAGGACCAGCATGACCATGGCCGCCACGAACAGGTTCAGGTAGCCGAAAAAGCGGTCGAAGTCGGGCTCCTCGGCCATGTAGCCGGCCGAGTAAAGATGGATCAGGTAGGCCACGCCCGTCACCGTCAAGAGCATGGTGATCGAGAGCGGGTCGATCCAGGCGCCAAAGTCGACCTTCGCCGGGCCCAGGTCGAGCCAGCGAAACAGCACCTGATCGCGCTCGGAAGGGGGGAAGAAGAAGGTCAGCAGGGACGAAACGAAGGCCGCTCCCACCGTGCCACACGCCAGCGAGACGGAGAGCCTGCGTCCCAGGCGCTGGCCGTAGGAGAGGATGAAGAGCCCGCCGAGCAGCGGCAGAAACAGGGCGGCCCAGAACATCGGCTCAGCCCCTCAAGGCGCTCAGATCGTCCACATCGACGTTCTGGCGACTGCGAAAGATGGTGATGATGATGGCCAGGCCCACCACGGCCTCGGCCGCGGCCACGAACATGACCACGAAGACGAAGACCGGGCCGTCGCTCGGGCCACCCACGCCGGACGGAGGCATGACCGCCGGGTAGCGAGCGAACGTGAGCATGGCCAGGTTGGCGGCGTTCAGCATCATCTCGATGCACATGAACATCACCAGCGGGTTGCGCCGCACGGCCACGCCGGTGGCACCCAGACCGAACAGCAGGGCGCTCAAGATCAGAAAGAAGGTGGGCTGCTCAGCCATTGAGCTCCTTCTTGCCAAGCACCACAGCGCCCATCAGAGCCACCAGCAACACGAAGGCGGTGGCTTCGAAGGGCAGCACGTACAGTCCGGAAACCAGTTTGCCGAAGCCCTGGATGGTTCCGTCCGGGCCGGACGCTGGCGTGCGAGGGAAAGCGACCATTAGCGCTCCAAAGGTGATGGCCAGCACCAGGCCCACAAAAATTCCGAGCAAACGTTGCGGGTGGCCGGTCAGCTTGAACAGAGCCTCCTCGCGCGGGGCCAGCAGCGTAACAGCGAACAGGAAGAGCACCATCACCGCGCCAGCATAGATCAGGACCTGGGCCAGTCCCAGAAACTCGGCCCCCAGGAACAAGAACAAGACGGCCATGACCAGCAGGTTGACGGTCAGGCTCAGGGCCGAGTAGACAGCCTGGGTCGAGCCCACCACGCCCAGAGCCGAAGCGAGCGAGAGGGCACCGAGAAAAATGAGGAATGCGTTGTCCAAGTCTCGTTCTCTCCTAGCGCTCAGGCAGTCGGCGCACCAGGTTCCCCTTGCCGACCGCGGCGGCCGAGGTCTCGGAACCGTCAAAGCGGGTCATTTCGGTGGGAGGACGGGGGTCCCAGGCCTGGGTGGAGCCCAGGGTGGCGCTGCCCATCGGCTCGAGCAACTCTTCCTTCTCCATCACCAGGGACTGGCGCGTGTAACCGGCCAGGGCGGTATTGGACTCGAGCGTGATGGCGTTGGTGGGGCAAGCCAGCTCACAGTGTCCACAGTAGATGCAACGCAACAGGTCGACGCGGAAGATTTCGGCGTACCGCTCCCCCGCCGAAACGGGTTTGGCCGGGTCGTTCTCTCTGGCTTCGATGTAGATGGCGCTGGCCGGGCAGGTGCCCTGGCACAGCAAGCAGCCGACGCAGCGTTCACGGCCGTCTTCGTAGCGGTGCAGCACATGGCGACCGCGCGTGCGAGCGGGCAACACGCGTTTTTTCTCGGGATACTCCACCGTCACCGGTGGGCGCAGCATGTTTTTGAAGGTGATGCTCAGGCCTTTGCCCAGAGCCACCAGATCGGAGAGAATCTCGTCCATAGCGCGTCTTTCTTAGCGGAGAGCGACTTCGTGAAAAGATTCACGAACTCCTTTTCACGGGGGGCCGGGGTCGCTTGGGGACTGGCACAAATTGTGCCACCTCCAGAGCTGGCACGTGTGCCGCTTGGGGGACTGGCACAAATTGTGCCACCTCCAGAGCTGGCACGTGTGCCACTTGCGGGACTGGCACAGATTGTGCCGCCTCCAGAGCTGGCACGTGTGCCGCTTGCGGGACTGGCACAAATTGTGCCACCTCCAGAGCTGGCACGTGTGCCGCTTGCGGGACTGGCACAGATTGTGCCGCCTCCAGAGCTGGCACGTGTGCCACTTGCGGGACTGGCACAAATTGTGCCGCCTCCAGAGCTGGCACGTGTGCCGCTTGCGGGACTGGCACAAATTTTCAGCGACGACAGGAGCGGTCGGTAAATTGTGCTGCCTCCAGAGCTGGCACGTGTGCCGCTTGCGGGACTACAGCGTGTCGTCGAGCTTGCGGCCGGCCCAGGCGCCGGCGCGCGCCAGGGCCAGCGAGCCCAGCATCATGCCGGCAAAGCGACCCACCCAGGCTCCCGTGACGGCCCCGGCGGGGCCCAGCGCGGCGCCTCCCGCGGCGGCACCGGCCAGGCGACCGAGCTCTCCCCCACCCAGGGCCCCCAGAGTGCCGCCCAGGGCGCCCCCTCCGATCACCCGGGTCAGGTACATCCGGTCGTCGCGGGTCAGATCCAACTTGCCGGGCACCGGCTCGGGGCGGGTCAGGGCGTAGGCTCCCAGGGCCACGGCCGCGCCCGCCAGGGGGCCCCAGAACATGCCGCTGACGGCTCCCAGAGCCCCGCCGGTCAGAGCGCCGGCCGTCGCTCCCAGGCCGATCCCGCCGCTGATCCCGGCTACCAGCCAGGGCAGTGCTCCGGGCCGGGACAGGTCGGGCTTGCCGGTGGGATGCTCGCCCGGCTCATAGGCAGCCCGCTGGATGCTGATCCCGCCGGCCGAAAGCTCGCCGATGACGGCGCTCGAGACCATGCCGAGGGGCCCGGCAGCGATGGCCAGGGCCCCGTTCCCGATCGAGTTGGCCCGCTCCAGCGAGAGCTTGCCGTCCTGCACCAGCCCGCCCACCACCGCATGGGTGGCCGAGGTGATCAGAGCGCCCACCGGACCGGCCGGAGCCAGGATCATGAGCCCGCTGGCCAGGTTCATCTTGCCGTGGAACTTCTGAGCCTCATCGCCGCGCAGAAAGCCGTCCTCCAGTTTGCGCGCACCCCGACGCACCTGGATGGGAGCCACCAGCGCCCCGGCCAGCTCCAGGCCCTGGCGCAGGTAGGGAACCGTTTCCAGGGCCCGACCCAGGTCCCGGCCCGCCTGGCGCACCTCGGGGCGCTCGGCCAGGCGCTCGCCCAGTCCCTGCTGGTGAAGCGCCTCCATGGCCTGGAACTTGGCCGGCGTGCGGGTTTCCAGCGAAGCGCGCTGGCCGGTGTGATAGAGGGCGTGGGTCTCGGCGAAGTCCTCCAGGCGGTTGGTGCCGGCGTAGTAAGTGATGTAAGGCGACTTCCCAAAGGGCCCCAGCAGGCTGCGCCCCCCGAACACGCCGTAACCCACCCGGTCGAAGTCGCGGGTGTGGCCCACCTCGTGGGCCACCAGCTCCGCCCCCCCACCCCAGGAGTGAAGCGACTCGCGGTCGAGCCGCACGCCGTTCTGCGAGAAAGCGGGCAGGGCCATGCCCGAGGCGCCCGTGTTGGTCAGATCGCTCAAGACCTGCATGTGGGACAGGCTGGTCACCGAGCCCATCGGCATCTTGTCCAGAGCCCCCATGATGACGGCCCTGTCGGCCGCCGAGGCCCCCAACAGCGAGGGATAGGTGAACTTGGGCAGGGCCTGGACGGCTGTCCCCGCTGCCAGGGCCGCCCCGGTGAGGCGGTCCGGGCCTGGCTGGCGCTGGGCCTGGTGGCGGTCGAGCTGGTAGCCGGCATAGGCTCCGATGCACCCGAGCAGCGAAGCGCCTCCGAAGAACACGAACACGTTGCCGGCGGCCACCGCCGCCGGCGCGAACAGGGCCGCCCCCACGGCCATGCCGGCCATCTGCCCGGCGTAGGCCGAGGCCGCTCCGCGCAGGTTGGCCAGGGTGCCCTCCTGCACCCCCCGCAGCCAGTGCTCGATGCGCTCGGCGCGCGCGTCTACCGGGCGGGGGACCGGTCGAGGCGCCGGCGCAGCCGGGGCCGGGGCTCGGCGGGCAGAACGCACGGGCAGATGAGGGGAGACGCGCATGGTGCGACCAGCATAAGGAGCCAACCTGCGCGCGAGGTTGCCGAAATGTAAACCAGAGTGCGCGGATAGGGGTCTTGCATCTGGCAGAGCGAAGAGACCGGGATGAAGAAACCGAGTCCCGAGGCCATCCAGGCCAACGATCGCGGCCGCGAGCTGCTCGAAAGCGATCCGACCGGGGCCGAGCTTCATCTTCGCAGGGCCATGGAGCTGGCCAGCGACTGGGGTGCGCCCCACTACAACCTGGGCCTGCTGTGCAAATGGCAGGGGCGCTGGGAAGAATCGTTTCGCTACAACGAGCGAGCCTTCCAGCTCGAGCCTGAGGACGAAGCGGCCCACTGGAACCTGGGCATCGCCGCCACCGCCCTGGGCCGCTGGGATACGGCCGCGCGCTGCTGGCAGGGGGTGGGCCTGCCCATTCCCGAGGGGCCCGGCCCCTTCGACTACCGTCTGGGCCTGGTGCCCGTCCGGGTCAATCCCCAGGAAGCGCCCGAGGTGGTCTGGTGCCGCCGGCTCGACCCGGCCCGGGCCGAGATCGTGAACGTGCCCTTACCGGGCTCGTGTCGCCGCTGCCGCGACCTGGTGCTGACTGATGGGGCGCCGGCGGGAACGCGCCTCCTGCGCGGCCGCGAGGTGCCCGTCTTCAACGAGCTGGCCCTGCTCGAGCCCTCCCAGCTGGCCACCTTTCGCCTGCGCCTGCTCTGTCCCGACCCCGAGCAGCTGAGCGGCCTGCTGGCCCAACTGGGCGAGCTGGGGCTGGAGGCCGAGGACTGGACCGGGGGCGTGCGCATGCTGTGCCGAGCCTGTAGCGAAGGGCGACCGCACGAGCAACACGACCGCGAGCTGCCCTACCAGGCCGAGCGCGAGGTGGGCGTGGCCGCTCCCTGCGAAACCAGGCTGGAGAGCCTGCTGGCGGGCTGGCCGCTGCAAAGCTGCGAGCGGGTCCTTTAAAGCTACTGGTTGCGCTCTTCCCAGTCGCGGGCGGCTTTATGGAAGTTCTCGATCAGGTCCTGCACATCGGGCTCTTGCGGGGCGGGCTGCTCGGCCACCGTGAACTCGGGCACGAAACGACGAGGCGGCGGCTCGGGCGGAGGCGGAGGAGGCTTGACGAACTCCACCCACTTCTCGGCCGGTATCTCCACCACCGTCTTGAGGTCTTCCTCGCTGTGGCGCTGCAGCAGGTATTCCTCCATGCTGACGAGCCCGGCGTGGACGTCGAACAGATCCCACCTCTGTGCCATCGGGCCCATTGTAACCCCAAACCGGGTTACTTGTCTCCCGGGACGACGGTGAGCTCCACCTCGGTGGGCTGGCAGACCCCGGGCCAGGTGATGCGCACCCTGAGCCGCTGGGGCGCATCCACCTGCCGGGGGGCGGTGTAGAGCCCGTTCTCCTTGAGCTGGCCCGGCCCGCTGACCAGCGTCCAGGTGGGCACGCTGGTGGTGAGCCCCTCGGCCATTCCTCGAAACTGTGCCGTCTTGCCGGCCTTGATCGATCCCGAGGGCTCCACCCCCAGAAAGCGCACCGGACGAAGCAGCATGATGTCAGCCGTGGCCGTCCGCCCATCGGACAGGCGGGCCACCAGCTTGACCGGGGCCGTCAGGCCGCCTCCCGGCACCACGGCCGGAGCGCGATAGACACCGCTCTGATCCACCTCGCCCAGCCCGCCGTCCACCTCCCACGAGAGGGCCGTGACCCCCTTGAGCTCGGGGGGCAGCCAGAACTTCTGGATGGCCTTGACGGGAAGGTTGATCGAGTCGGGCACCAGCCGCAGGGAAGGCCCGGAGGTTGTCGGAGGGCCGCCGGAAGGCCCTCCGGTGCCGGGTCCGGAAGGCCCCGTCCCGGC
>CAZWUN010000143.1:11626-12337 GCA_964637145.1 uncultured Burkholderiales bacterium | reverse complement strand
GCCGCTAGTGCGAACGAGAACGCTATGGCGGCGTAGTAAACGGGAAAGATGCGCAGGACGCGGCGCAAGTAGAAGCGCGAGAGATCGACCCGGCCGGTGCGAGCATGCTCGGCGAGCATGAGGTGCGTGATCAGGAGGCCCGACAGCACGAAGAATATCTGCACGCCGACCTGCGCATTGAAGATGCGCGCCGCACCGCTGCGCTCCCACGCTCCGCCCTCGATCAGGCCGGCATGCGAGAACACGACCAGCCCCACCGCGATAGCGCGCAGGCCGTCGAAGCCCAGGATGCGCGCGCCGACACCGGCAGCGGTTGTGCCCGCGGTCGCGGCCAGCGTGGGTGCGGGATGTGCAGCTACGGACACGACCAGCCAGACGCAGACGACGGGCACGCTGGCGACGGCGGCCGTGATCGACACGGAGTACCCGACAGCCCAGCTCCACGAGGCCGCGACGCCGTACCAGGCGAAACCCAGCACGAAGAGCACGATGCCGGCGACCTGCGGCTGGTCGGCAGCCTGCGCGATGAGGGCACTCACGTGCACCGTTGAGCCGGCCGGATGGCGCCAGCGGCGCACTCCGCTGAAGGTGGCGTCGATCAAGAGCGGCGCCACCGGTAGCAGCCATGCGATCCAGCGGAAGCTCTCGCCGCGGCCATTCCACAGCACGCCAGCGGCGACCACGATCCCAAGTAGGGTCGCGAAGCGGGTT
>CAZWUN010000143.1:0-11616 GCA_964637145.1 uncultured Burkholderiales bacterium | reverse complement strand
GGCACTTGGCGGTAGGGCCCGTTGCCGGCAAGGATGCCCTGCCAGACGTACATGCCGTAGCTGATGGTTCCGAGGTACAGCAGCACGACACCTGCCAGACTCGATCCGTGCCCGCCCAGCAGCAACCACGTGGCGCCCGCAGCGGCGGCCTGCCAGCCCGCCAGCCCCGGCACCGTCGCAGCGGCGCGGAACGCCAAGACGGTCGCCAGGAAGACGAACAGCTGCAGCACGATGTGGGCTACCGAAACCATCCCGGATTCAGGCTGCATGGTCCCGCACGGAGAGGCGTAGCGCGTCTTTCGGAGTGACAATAGGCTGCCAGCCGAACGCGCGGCGCACTGGCTCGGGATCGACGCGCATGGGCAAGGTGAGGCTGTCTACCTCCCGCTGATGGCCTGTGAGCTTGCCGATCAGGCGCAGCAAGGCTGCTGGCACCGGGAAGCTGCGCACCGGGCGCTCCAGTTCCGCGCCGATGGCGCGTACCAGTTGCGCGACCGACCAGTCTGAACCATCGGCCACGACGAAGGTGCCGGTCACATCCCGCGTGGCACACTCAGCAAGGAAGGACGCCAGGTTATCGACGTAGATGAAGGAACGCTGCGCGTGCAGCATCGCGAAGGGCAGAGGCAGGCCTTTGCGCACCATGCGCACGAGCCGCGGGAAGTTGCCGGGGCAACGCGGCCCGTAGACCATCGGCGGGCGCACGATACACAGCGCCATGTCGTGCGCGGCACACCAAGCAGTGAGCTGCTGCTCAGCAGCCCACTTCGACCGCGCATACGGCAGTTGAGGATGCACCGGCGAGTCGCCGCACAACGGCGCGTCAGCCCCGCTGCCATGCACGCCCAACGTGCTGACGAAGACGAATCGGCGAACGCTGGCCGCATGCGCGGCTTCAGCCGTGGCCAGAGCCAGCTCGCGGTTCTCCAGGTCGAACAGGTCGCGGCCATCGGCCACGGCCGTCGTGGTGTGCGCGCGCCCGGCCAGGTGGACGACGGTGTCGCAACCCGCGAAGGTGGCCGCAGCGGGAAAGGCGGGGCCGGTGGCACGCCATTGCACGCTGGCGGTTGACGGGCAGTCGCAGTAGCGGCTCACCGCCACGACGTCCAAGCCGCGCCGCGCCAGTTCGGCGACCACGGCTCGACCGATGTAGCCGGTGGCGCCGGTGACGGCGATCATGGCGCCTCCAGAGCCAACAGGCGCAGGTAGTCTTGGGCGAGCTGCCGGTAGCCGTGCCGCTGTAAGACGTACGCACGGCCGCGCTCGCCCATGGCTTGCCGAGCCTCCTCGGTCAGCGCCGCCAGCCGCCTGATGGCGGCTGATATCGCCTGTGGATCACCTGGGTCGATTGAGATGCCGCAACCGGCCTCGGCCACCGGGTCGTTGCCGGCCCGAACAGCGAACAGTACGGGCAGGGCGGCCAGCATGTAGTCGAACAGCTTGTTGGGGCTGACACCGAAGCGGAACAGCGGCTCCGGACGCAGCGAGATGTAGCCCGCGCTCGCCTCTCGCAGCAGGCCCTGCACGTCCTTCTTGGGAATCTGCTCGAACAGCGCCACGCGATCTTCCAGCCTCAGCGTAGCGACCATTTGGCGCAGCTGCTCCTGCAGTTCGCCGCGGCCCACGATCACCGCTGCCGAGTTCTGGCCCGCATCGCGCTGCAAGGCCATGGCTTGCACCAGCGACTCGACGTGGTTGGGCCGGCCCAGCGCGCCCGCGTACACGATGACTGTGCGGCCTTCCCTGCGCCAGCTGCGGGCGAGCGCTGCGGGCGGCGTGTCCGAGTTCGCGGCGCTGGCCTGTGCATCTGGTTCGATGCCGTTGGGCACGTAGTGCCAGCGCTGCGGGTCGAGGCCCAGCCCAACCATGTGGTCGCGCGTGCAAGGCAGCAGGGAGACGACCGCATCTGCTTGGCGGTAGGCGCGCCTTTCCAGCCAGCTTGTGAAGCGCACCAGCGGGTGGGAGGGAGCCACGCCCGCCAGCTCGACCAGGCTCAGGGGCCAGAGGTCGCGCACTTCGAACACGCTGCGGGCGCCGAAGCGGCGCGCCAGGCCCTCGGCTGCGAACCAGGCATAGGGGTGCGGGGAGGATGCGATCACTAGTGCGGGGCGGCCGTGGCGGCGCGCCAGCGCGTCGCCCTGACGCACCAGCTGCGCCGTGAAGGCGGCCATGTTGACGATGCGGCCCACGCCGTTGCCGCGGTAAGCCGGGCTGCGGATGAATTCGAAGGTCACGCCTTCGATCTGCTCGACGCCGGGCCGGCGCGGCGTGTCCAGCAGGTGGTGTTCGGACGGCGTCAGGACGACCGTGCTCCGACCCAGCGCCTGCCAGTGGCGCGCGAGGTGGAACGGGCGGTCGTAGCGCCCCACGCCGGGTCCGCCGGCGTAGGGATGGATGAACCAGATGCTGCCGGCCTCAGGCGAAGCCATGGTCGCGGTAGGCCCGGATCAGACGCGCCTTCTCGTTGTCCCAGTTCAGCTCCGAAGCGGCGCGGTCGACGGCCGATTGCACCTGCCGGATCTGCGCGGGATCGATGCTCCGCACAAGTGCGGCGAGGGCCTCGTCGTCCTCGGGGGCCACCCAGCCGCACCCGTAAGACTCGACGAGCCGCCGTTGGTCGAGCAGCGGTGTCACGATCACTGGCAGGCCGGCATGCAGGTACTCGAACATCTTGTTCGGCAGCGAAAAGTAGTACGACAGGCAGCAGTTCGCGGTCAGGCATAGCCCAACGTCGGCGGCACGCGTGTACTGCAGCACCTCGTGTGGCGGCACGGCCGGCACGAAGTGGATGTTTGGATGGCCCGCGGCGGCGGCCTGCACCGCTGGCTCCAGGGGACCGCTACCCATGCAGACCAGGTCCACGCCGGGCAGCTGCGCAAAAACGCGCAGCAGGCGCTCAACGCCCCGGCCTTCCATTAGGCCACCCTGATAGATGAATCCCATGTGGCCGGGACGCAGGCCCATGCGGGCGCGCACAGTTTCGCGATCGCCGCTTTGCGGCGTAGGGAACTGCGGAATGTTGCGCACGACGGCGGGCCGCGGGATGCCATACTCGTGGGCGTACCAGTCGGCGATCGAATCGCTCACCACGCAGACCATGTCACAGCTACGGATGAACATCCGCTCGACCCGGCGTGCGAAGCGCTGGCGCATGCCGTGCGCGGCCACAGTCTCGGTCTCGAGTTCGTGCGTGTCGTAGACCAGCCGGGCGCCGGTGAGCTTGCTGGCGAGTACGCACAGGGGCAACACCGCCAAGCTGTGCGCGTTGATGCACGAGACGCGGCGGCCACGCAGCGAAGCGAGCACGCGGGCCGACCATTCGATGGTACGCACCAATTTTGCTATGAAGCCTTCGCTGTGTGCGAATAGCCTGCGAGGCAGGCGCACCAGCGAGCGCATCGCGTCGACCGTCTCGACCGCCGGCAGGTCGGCGCGGGCCACGCCCACGACGTCGATGCGGGTGAAGATGCCGGCCTGTGCGAGCGCGTCCGTGATCCGCAGGATGCGGCTCTCGTGCGTCAGAGGCGACGGGTAAATGTGAATGTTAACCATGCCGTTAGACGCGCTTGGCACGCTCGCGGATGAAGTTACGCAGGGACGACGAGCCCTCGATGAAGGAATTCGCATTCGGGTAGTCGGTATGCTTCCGGTTGGGCGCTTTCACTAATTGGTCCAGCTGTTCGCGCGTGATGCCGAACTTCTTGACGACGAAGTCGGTGTCGGTGACTAAGTCGTTGTCGGCGTATGGGTCGCGCTGCAGTTCGGCCAGGCCCTGCTCGCGTGTCATCTGGCCGGCACACACCAGTGCCGACAGGTGCGCGCGGCGCTTGTCAAAGCCGAACTTGACCGGCAGGTAGTAGCCTTGGTACCAGCGGGTGTAGATAGACTCGTAGTGCTTGCCGCCGTAGTACTGCCAGCCCAGCTCGCGCTTCATGGTCTCGACGGCCGCGGCCTTATCGTAGTCTAGGTAGTTGAGCAGATTGACCATGCGGTAGCGACCCGCCAGGATACGCAGCGTGAACTCCGGCAGCGAGATCTTCGGGAAGGTCTTCAGCGGCAGTTGGCCGAAGCGGTGGTGCAGCGCCTTGATGTGCTTCAGGTCGTGGCTGTAGTAAACCCAGGGAATCGGCAGGATGCCCTCGGTGACGATGTTGCTGCCGTTGATCACGTATGGCGTGCCCACCATTCGGGCGGTCTTCACCAGCGTGGCCGTGATCGCGTGGTCGGTCGGGATCTCGCAGTTGGGCACCGAGGCTTTTAGGAAGGACATCTGCAGGTCCTTGAACTCCTCCCAGTCAACCACGTAGGTGTGCAAGTCGATCTTCAGGCGGTCCAGCGCGTTCTTGATATTCGCCACGGCCAACTCGGAGTTCCAGCCGTTGTCGAAGTGCACCGCTAGCGGTCGAAGCCCCAGCTCCTTGAGCTTGTATATGACGTAGGTGCTGTCGACACCGCCGCTCACGCCCGCGATGCAGTCGTAGTCCTTGCCGCGGCCCTCGGATTGGATGCGGGCCACCACCGCCGCCAGCCGCGCCTCCCGTTCGCCCGCCGGCGCGATTTCGCGGGCGATGCGGCTGAAGTAGCGTGTGCAGTGGTTGCAGTGCCCCTGCTCGTCGAAAACGATCTCAGGGTCGGAGGTGTCCATCAGGCAGCGTGTGCACTGCTGGTAGGGGCGAAGAGCTTCAGGGCGAGTCATCTGGCGGGCAGTCGGAAAAAGACGATGAAGATGGCCGTCATGACTAGCCAGCCGGACCCCGAATTGATAGCGGTCAGCAGGCTAGTTTCCATGGCGATCACGATCAGCGACAGGTTCATCGGCAGGGCGAGCGGATGGTTGCGGTAGATCAGGCTCACAGCGACGAATAGCAGTCCCCCCATCAGCGCCGACAACAGGAAGCCGGCCGGACCGAAGTTGGCGTACTCCGTCATGAAGGAGGCCGCGTTCAGGCTGCCGTGCATCCCCTGCGCCACGTTGTCCTCATAGAAGGTGGCGTAGAGCTTGGACGGGATCGGGACGTAGCTGCAGGCGAGCATCGGCGCCACCAAGCGGTAGCCGCAGCCGCGCTCGCGGCGCTCTGGCTCGGCGTAGTACTGGAACCACTGGTCGATCACCTGGCCCGGCACCAGCAGCATCCGGTCGTAAAAGGAGTAGACAATTGAAGTGTGACGCCAGTCGTCTGGCCGCTTCGGCGGCAGCTTCAGGTTCTTGGGGATCTTCACGTCGCCGGGACTGAAGTAAGCGCCTTCTTCGCCTGCCTTCCGTGCCCTGTCCGCGATGTTGGGCAACTGCAGCGCCTCGCGGATGACGGGCGATGCCACTGCGGTGGCGAAGGCCAACTGGAAGCACAGCAGGGCGGAAATGCCAACGGCATGCAGCCAACGTTGCTGTGTCAGCATGAGCAGCAGCAGCGGGGCTAGCAGCATGATGGGCAGGATGCGGGCGAATAGGCCTGTGCTGTAGAACACGCCGATCGCCAGCACCACCCAGAAGAGGCGTGAGCGGAAGTAGTAGGTCACCAGCAGCAGCGCCGGGCCCAGCGCCTTGGCCGAATAGTCGCTGGCATAACGCATGAAGCCGGGCAGGTCGAAGTAGCCACCCTGGCGCACGATGCTGACATCGAGTTCGCTACCGCCGCTGAGCGCCTCGATCATCGGCACGTAGCCGGTCAGCGCGAAGTGCTTGGTCACGATGAACGCGTACAGGCCCACCAGCGCCACCAGCAGCACGCGCAGCGCCGGCGTGAGCTGCGGCGGCGTGGAGCGCTCGGTCGGGGACTGCGTCCATTGCGGCCACAGGCGGCGCGCCAGCCACCAGGCGCCGGCATAGACCAGCGTCACGCCGGCAATCACGCTGGCGATGAATGCCACGTTGTCGCCGCCGCGCCCGGCATACAGGGCAAAAATTAGTGCGGAGGCGCCCAGCCAGCCGAGTGACAGGAGGTACACCGCGAAGACGCGATGCCGGGACAGCAACTGCAGCATGGAAGTCACAGCCGTACGAAGGCGCGTTTGACCTTCAGGCCGAACTCCATCAGCTTCGCGTTGGAAGCGTAGTCGCTGTAGTCCTTGTTCGGCTGCTGGAAGATGGCATCGAGCTCGGCGGCAGAAACCCCGAGCTTCTTGGCGACGAAGGTCTTGTCGTCGGCCTGCAGTTGCGGGTCGTAAGTAGGGTGGCCCAACTCGGTCAGAGCCTCTTCGCGCGTGACCTGGCCAGCGTTGATCAGCGAGGACAGGTGTGCGCGGCGTTTGTCGTAGCCGAACTTGACGGGCAGGTAGTAGCCCTGAAAGAAGCGCGTGAACACCGACTCGTAGTGCTTGCCGCCGTAGTCGCGCCAGTCAAGCTCGCGAATGATGGTTCTCTTGGCTTCGAATTTGTTGTAAGGCAGGTAGTTCAGCAGCTTTACCGTCTTGATGCCGCGCACATAGGGGTACCAGATGTACTGCTGGAAGAAACCGATGGTCGGGTACTCCCGCAGCTTGTGGAGACCGAAGCGGTTGTGTATGTCGCGCAGGTGGCGCAGGTCACCGGACTGGTAGCCCCAAGCCGAGGGCAGAATGAACTCGGTGGCGTAGTTGCTGCCAGATAGGATGTACTTGATGCCGTGGCGCGCAGCCTCGCGGTACAGGATGGCCGGGAAGGCGTGGTCCGTCGGAATGTCGCAGTTGGCAACCGAAGCCTTGAAGAAGGCGAGTTGGAGATCGCGCATCTCTTCCCAGTCCACCACGTGGGTGTGCAGGTCGATGCCCAGCTTCTTGACGATGTTCTCGATGTTGTTGACGGCCAGTTCGGAGTTCCACCCACTGTCGAAGTGCACCGCAAGCGGCCGCAGGCCCAAGCGGTTGGCCGTGTACGCCACGTACGAGCTGTCGACGCCACCGCTGAGACCCATGATGCAGTCGTAGTCGTGACCTCGGCCACGCTCCTTGATCTGCGCAACGATCGCGTCGAGTTCGCTCTGGCGCTCGCCGCGGTCGGCACGGGCGACGATGTCGCGCACCATGCTATCGTAGCGCTGGCAGTGGCTACAAAGACCGGCGTCGTCGAAGGTGATTTCGGGATCCGACGTATCCATAACGCATCGGGTGCAAATCTGGTAGGGGCGGGTATTCATGGTGTGGTGTGGGATAGATGCAGGACTTCGAGCTGCTCAGGGGTCGGGTAGTTGATCAGGACGGCCTTATGCTTGCCGTGGAACACGAACATACTGCCGGCCGCCACGGCGTTGACGCCGGTGCAGGCGATAGTGTCGCGTAGGTGATCCAGCGTACCGGCGCCGCCGCAGGCGATGACAGGCGTGTCGACCGCAGACGTGATGTTCTTTAGCAGCGTGTTGTCGTAGCCGGCCATGGTGCCGTCTCGGTCGATGGAGTTAACCAGGATCTCGCCCACGCCCAGCCTGGCCAGCTGCTCGGCGTAGCGTATAGGGTCTTCCTTGGTGTTGGTTTTGCCGGAGTTGATCCAGACCTCGTACTTGCCAAACAGCGTCTTCTTCACGTCGATGGCGGCGACGATACTGGAACTGCCGAACACGTCGCAGCTTTCCTCCAACAGGCGGCGGTCGTGGAAGGCGGAGGAGTTGAGGCTCACCTTCTCCACGCCCATGCGATGAAGGCGCCGGATCTGCGCAATTGACGTGACGCCACCGCCGTAGGCGAGCGGCATGAAGCATTCGCCTGCGATGTCGCAAATCAGCTCGTAGTTAGGCTCGCGCTTCTCCGGCGTGGCTGTGATGTCGAGCAGTAGCAGCTCGTCGACTTCCTTCTCGTTGAAGATCTTCACCGCGTTGACGGGGTCGCCCACGTACTTCGGGTCCCCGAACTTGACGGTCTTGTAGAGGCCCCGGCCCCGCAGCAACAGGCAGGGAATGACACGCGGCTTCAGCATGACTGGAAGTTCTCAACGAAGTTGCGGTACACCTGCAGTCCGTACTTGTGGCTCTTTTCCGGGTGGAACTGCATGGACAGGATGTTGTGGCGGGCCATCGCACTGGTGAAGCGGTAGCCGTAATGGCTGCTGCTTAGCTCCAGGCCGGGCTCTTCGGTCACCATGTGGTACGAGTGGACGAAGTAGAAGCGCATTGGCTGGGCGACATCGCGGAAGATGCCGCCGCCCTCGGCCTCGGCGTTGACCACGTTCCAGCCCATGTGCGGCACGCGCAGTGAGGGCATCCCCTCGGGTGCGCGGAACCGCACTAGGTGGGCATTAAGCCAACCGAAGCCGGGCTGGTCGCCCTCCTCGCTGCCCTTGGTCATCAGTTGCGCGCCCAAGCATACACCCAGGATGGGCCTGCGTTGTTCCAGCACCAGTTCGTTGAGAACGTCGTACAGGCCGAAGCTGCGCAGGTTGCGCATTGCTTCGTCGAAGGCTCCGACGCCCGGCAACACCAGCTTGTTGGCCTTGCGCAGTTCCGATGGGTCGCGCGAGGCGATGGCCTGAGCGCCCACCTTCTTCAGCATGTTCAGCACGGAGCCGATGTTGCCCGTGTCGTAGTCGACCACCCCGATCATGTTGCCTCTCCTGCGGCTGCCCCGCGGAGCAGGCCCCGCCGCACCAATAACCATCCTATCATCGCCGTCACCAAGACCGAAAGCATGAGGGCAAGTGCCCACCCCACCATGCCGTGCGCGCCAGTCTGTGTGCGCAGCAGCGCTAGCGCTGCACAACTAACAGCAAACACGCCCCAACCCGCCGCTATGGCACTCGCTAGTCCCCGGCCGGAAAAGCCTGAAACTCGGAAGATTGCAGCCAGGTAGACATGGTGGAAGACTACGTTGCAGATCGCGAATACCGCCACCGCCATCACAGCATCGTTCGTCAACAGGTAGGCAGCCACGAACAAGCACGCGGTCACGGCGTCTGAACCGAGTTGCACACCGAAGGATACGCCCTGGCGCATGTTGACCTCGAACAACCGTTCTGGCCAGCCCGTCTGCACCGACATCCAGGCGGCTGGCGCCAGCACCATTGCGAACACGCCGGCCACGCGCCAGCTCTCGCCGAACAGCGTGGCAAAGACCGCATCGGCCCAGACGGCGCAGAACGCGAACAAGGGCGCCAACGCCACCAGGCCGAGGCGTAGCAACGCCAGCGTCAGCGCCTCCAACTGCGGCGTGCCCTTCAGGGCCACCGCTTCACGGAAGAACACCTGGCTGAAGGCATTGGACGTCAAAAGCGTGGGCGCCAGCAGGACCATGCGGGCCAGACCGAAGAAACCGGCCGTACCGACGGCCGCCAGCGCCGAGAACGTGTAGACGGGCGCGTCGCGCGCGACCGAGCCGACCAGGCTGTAGGGCGTGTTGAATACCAGGAATTGGTGGTACTTACGGGCTGCAGCTATGCTGCCTTTCCACGAGAAGCCGCGCACCGCTGCGGCCAGGCTCGCCGCAGATGTGCGGCCCAGAAGGCCGGCGGCCAGGACCTGGCCGCCGACTTTGGCGATGGTTAGCGCCTGCATCCATGCACTGGCGAAGCCGAAGGCGATGGCGGAGGCGACGTACATGGCTTGGTTGCCGACATTGGCCTGGGCGACCGTGCGGAACTCGCGTCGGCGCGATGCGAAGCCCAGGCTGAGTTGATAGAGGGCGATGGCGCACACCATCAGTGGCAGCAGCAGCATCCAGCCGGCCGGCAGCGGCTGCTCAGTCAGCAAGCCAGCCAACGGCACTAGGAGGCAGGCCAACGCCGAGGTTGCGAGCATGGTGCAAAAGATGAATCCAGCCAAGCTGCCGGCGTCGGCATCCTCCTGTGGCAGCACCAGCGCCAGGTCCATGCGGCAGGTGGCAAGCACGGCTAAGCTGCCCGCCAGGCCCATAAACAGGGTTTGGAGGCCGAAGGCCTCAGGCGAGTACAGCCGTGTCAGTAGCGGCGAAGCCGCGAGCGGCAATGCCTGTGCTATGACGGTACCCGTCAGCATTGCGATTGCATTGGACCGAAAGTTCACGTCAGCCCAGCATTCGCTCGATGATGGCCTTGCTGGCCGAGCCGTCGCCATAGGGGCGCGCCTGCGCGCCGGAAGGGCGGCACGCACCCCGCACCGCAGTGACGATCTTTGTGCGGTCGGCGTCGACTAGGCGGTTCCATCCCAAGCCCACCGTCTCGGTCCACTCAGTCTCGTCGCGAATAGTGACGCAGGGGACTTCGTAAAAGAAGGCTTCCTTTTGAACCCCGCCGGAATCGGTGACAATGGTGCGCGCAGCCTGTTCCAGGCGAATCATGTCAAGAAAAGGCAGGGGAGCGACTAGCTTCACGTTTTTCATTGCAGTGATGAGTCCTTGTTCATCCATGAACTTGGCCGTTCGTGGATGAATTGGGAGTATCACTGCTTGATCGGCCGCAAGATCTGCAAGCGCGAGACCGATTTCGCGAAGTCGGCTGGGATCATCCGTGTTCTCTGCGCGATGGCAGGTTGCGAGCACGTAGTCACCTTCCTTGAGCTCGAAGCGATCGAGCGCATCATTATTCGATCGCGCGACATCGCGGTAGTACAGCGACACGTCGTACATCACGTCACCGACCAGTGATACACCCTTCGTAATACCTTCCCGTGCCAGGTTTTCCACTGCCACTTCGGTGGGGCAAAAAAGCAGGTTGGAGACACGATCCGCCAGAATGCGATTGATCTCTTCCGGCATCCGCATGTTGAACGAGCGCAGTCCAGCCTCTACATGGGCGACAGGAATATGGAGCTTCGCGGCGGCCAAGGCGCCGGCTAGCGTCGAATTGGTATCGCCGTAGATCAAAACCCAGTCGGGCTTCTCAGACAGCAACACCTTTTCGATCGCCTCAAGCATGCGCCCGGTCATTGCGCCGTGGGTGCCGCCGGAAATCTCGAGGTTAAATTTCGGGTGTGGAATTTCGAGTTCGTCGAAGAAAACCTGAGACATATTCGGATCGTAATGCTGTCCAGTATGTACCAGGGTCTCTTCGATGGTGTCCGCATGGTCGTTGCGAATGACGCGTGAAACGGCAGCCGCCTTGATGAATTGGGGGCGCGCGCCGACGATAGTGACGATCTTAAGCATCATGAACTCCAGTCTTGAGGAGATTGCAGACTGTCCGTTGATCTTCGTACGAAAAGTCCGCGCTCATCGGCAAGCTCATAACCTTCTTTGCTGTTTCTTTGGCAATAGGCGTGCAATCCGGACAGCAGAGATGCTTGTAGGCCGGCTGTTCGTTCAGCGGAACAGGGTAGTGCACCGCCGTCGGGATGCCCGCTTTCTGGAATGACGACTGAACCGCTTCCCTGTTGTCGCAGAGCACCGTGAACTGGCCGTATACCGAAGTACGGTCGGCGCGCTGGATCACGCGTTTGAAACCGAATTCGTCGAGCAACTGGTTATATCGCGCGCCGATCTCGAATCGTTGTGCGATTTCCCAATCGAATCGCTCGAGCTTTGCGAGCACGATTGCGCATTGCAGCGTATCCATGCGCCCACCGACGCCGACGCGAGTGTGCACATAACGCTTGCTCTGGCCGTGAACGCGGATCTCGCGGCAGGCCTGTGCGATCGCGTCGTCGCTGGTAAAGATCGCGCCGCCGTCGCCATAACAGCCCAGCGGTTTGCTCGGGAAGAAGCTGGTGCATCCGATGGAGGACAGGTTGCAGCTCTTGCGTC
>CAZWUN010000142.1:0-12343 GCA_964637145.1 uncultured Burkholderiales bacterium | reverse complement strand
AGCCTGACCGGCGAGCGCAAGAGCGACTTCGTGGCCTCCCAGGGAGCCTCTCACCCCTCGGTGCGCCTGGCCGAGCAGGAGGGGCTGAACATGGTGCTGCTCATCCAGGTGCCTCTCAAGCAGAAGAACCCCTTGCGGGCGCAGTCGTTGAGCGACGCTTGCTGCGAAGCTGCCCCCCCTGCCAAGGGCATGCGCTACCGCGGCATGGAGGAGGCCGTGATCGGCCACGGCGAGGTCGAAGGCCCCTTCACCGAGGTGGACAACCTCGCCATCGAGCGCGATGATCGCTTCCCGGTGCGCGTCACCGTGCAGTTCTACCAGGCCACCTCCGATGGCAAGATCACCGCCGAGGATATGAGCGCTCTTGCCAAACAGATCGACAGGGTTTACTCCAATGCCGACTATGTCGGCTCGCTGGTGACCGGGGGCGAGACCGGAAGGCCCACCGAGTACACCGGCGACAAGAACGAGCCAGCCGGCTGGTGGGGCGCTTTCTGGCAGCGCCACACCGAGAACACCGGTCAGAGCCAGGAGGATACCTTCGAGATGCTGCGCAGGCTGTTCCGGCGCGGCTGAAGCTCGGGGGGGCTACCCAGGTCGGCTGCGTTGTTGGGGAGCCGCTCGAAATATCCCTCGCGGTAATCAAAACCATGCCCACTCTGGGCGGGAGTTAATGCGCCCCGCAGACAACTCCCTCAGCCAGGTCCGATTTCAGGATATACTGAAATCGATGCGATGGTTCATCCTGGTTCTCTTGTTGGCCCTGCCCGTGCGGGCCGACTGGCAGCTGCGCGACTATCGGGGCTCGGTCAAGGCCGGCGCCGGGACGGCTTTCCCCGGGATGACCCTGCTGGATGGCAGGGTGAGCACGCCGGACGGCCGGTCCGGCGCGGTCTTGCGCTCGCGGACGCTGACACTGGGCCTGGCGGGCTCCTCGCAGTGCGAGTTGTCCGGGGATGCCTGCACGCTGTCGAGCGGTGCCCTCTACTACCAGGGTCGCGGGGTGTTGGGCGCGGCCGGGAAGCAGTTCAGTGTGGACGGGGAGGGGATCCTGACGGCCGACGGACAGCTTTCGGTGATGTCAGGAGCCTCCACTCCGCCGCCCACCCTGCCCGCCTCGCAGGCGCGGCAGTCCCTGGGTGCGCTCTGGCCTTACTTTCGGGCCGGCGGCGAGCCACTCTGGGAGCGGGTTCTGACAGCCGAGACAGTGGCCTACGACCCGTCCGCCGTCTCGACGACCGGCCCGCCCACCCGTTCGGGGATGGGGGTGAGCTACAACTCGGCGAGCTCGTCTGGTCCCGCCCCCACGATTTCGGGCGGTAGCCTGTCCAACACGACCTCCAGCGGAGCCGTCGGCCCCGACTACCCGATCGGGCTCGTCCCTCACGAGCAGACGCTGCGCGGAACGCCCACGCTGAGCTGGCTGTCCTACCCCCGGGCAGCGCAGTATGTGGTCCTGGTCAGCCGCGACCACTTCACAACCCTGGCCTGGACAGCGCGGGTCACCAGCACCTCCACGGCCCCACCCCTCCTCGATCCGGGCGCTTACTCCTGGCGCGTGGCAGCCCTCGACGGCGCGGGCCGCGTGCTCGGACGGGTCAGCGAGAGCAGTTTCCTGATTCACGGGGAGTCACTCCACCGTTGAGGACAGAGCGCTCGCAACAAAGGAGGCCTCGGCCAGGGACGTCCAGCGTCTTTCCCGATGTCACCACGAACGAGCTCCGGGGTGACATCGGCTGGACCGGCCCGATTCTGGCCGCCAAGGCCCGGACGACAGGACCGATCCCGACCAGGACCCTTGCGCCGGCACCCTCGAAATCCACCAGTTTCGCCAGCGCACCACCCTATCGAGTGAAGCGTCGTCCCGTGAAGAGCCCGCGACCACAGAGTCCTTCCGGCTCGAACTCCACCAGCAGACCGGCCGCCTCCAGCGCCTGCCGGTACTGCTCGAGCGTGAACAGCGCCAGCTCGTGGTCCTCGGTCTCGTGCACGATCCCGTCGGCTGACCCGATCAGGTAGTGGAAGTGGATCACCGACAGCTCGCCCACGATCTCCAGACTGCTCATGCGGGCCAGTCGAACCCCGTCGCACTCAGCCGTGTCCAGGCCGACGTGGCCGGGCTTGAGCATCTCGCGCCGTAACCAGGGCTCCACCACCAGCGTGCCGCCCGGCTCCAGGTGACGGGCCAGACAGGCGCAGGCCGAGTGCAGGCCTTGCTCGGTCTTCACGTAGGCGATGGAGCTGAACAGACATGTGACCACCCGAAAGGTGCGTCCCAGGTCGAACGCTCGCATATCGGCCTGGAGAAACTCGGCTTCGGGCACGTTCGCCCGGGCCACCTCGAGCAACTCGGGATCGAGATCGACACCGGTGACCTGGTAGCTCCCGGTCAGGTGGCGCGCGTGCAGCCCTGTCCCGCAGGCGACGTCCAGCAAGGTCCCTCCCGGACCGACCAGCTCGATCAGCCTCCGGCACTCGGCCTGGTAATCCTTGAAGCCGTAGATCGCATCGTAGAAGCGGGCCGAGCGACTGTACATGATCGCTTGCTTTGCACGCCCCCTCGGTTCAGCCTTCTTTGAGGGCGCTGCGGCATTCTGGGGCCAACATGCTGAACATTCCGCCTCTGGCCTCTTCCGGCCTGGCCCACCGCCCACCACCCGGCGCGCGCTCGCTGGTATCCCCCGATCAGGCTCCCACCGAGTCGGTGGTTCTCTCGCAGCGCGACACCTCGCAAGAGCCGCCGCGCCAGCTCGGCCGCTGGCAGACGGGACTGTTTGCCGCCCTCTCCCTGGTGGGCGTGCTGGGTCTGGCCGGATGCGGTCCCTCGACCCCGGCCACGCCTCCCGCCGAGTGCCAGGTGTTTGTCTGCCAGAACAACCAGGTGGTGGACCTGGGCTACTCCGAGAGCGGCCTGGCCGCCGCCCTCAACGACCGGGGCGACTTTATCGCGGCCGGCGACAAGGGCATCCTGATCAACGGCGAGCTCTTGCGCGATGCCGCCGGCAACGTGGTGGACCTGGGCTACTCCGAGAGCGGCCTGGGGGCCGCCCTCAACGAGAAGGGCCAGTTCGTGGTCGCCGGCGACAAAGGCATCCTGGTGGGCCGTCTGACCCCCGGCGGACCGGTGGCCAGCTACCTCATGGAAGGCCGCGAAGCCCTCGACCTGGGCTATTCCGAGAGCGGCCTGGGAGCGGCCCTCAACGAGAACGGGCAGTTCCTGGTGGCGGGCGACCGGGGCATCGTGCACGGACAGCTCAACGAGGACGGCAGCGCCAGCTTCCGCTACCTGATGGATGGAGGTCAGCGAGTCGACCTGGGCTACTCCGAGAGCGGCCTGGGCGCCGCCCTGAACGACCACGGGCAGTTCCTGGTGGCGGGCGACCGGGGCATCGTGCATGGCGACCTGAGCCAGGGCAATCCCACCTTCCAGTACCTCCAGGATGGACGCGAGCGGCTCGACCTGGGCTACTCCGAGAGTGGTCTGGGCGCGGCCCTGAACAACTCCGGCCAGTTCATGGTGGCGGGTGACAGGGGGGTCATCTTCGGTCGCCTGGGAGAGGGCTACCAGTTCTTGCAAGAAGGCACCGAGCGCCTCGATCTCGGCTACTCCGAGAGCGGCCTGGGCGTCTCCCTCAACGAGCGCGGCCAGTTCGTCGTGGCCGGGGACAAAGGCGTCATCCGAGGCCAGATCGCCGACGGCCAGGCTGGCTGGGAGTACCTGACCACCCCCTCGGGCGAGCGGCTCGACGTGGGCTACTCCGAGAGCGGCATGGGCGTGGGCCTGAACAACCAGGGCCACTACCTGGTGGCGGGCGACAAGGGCTTGGTGCGGGGCAGCTTCCCTCCCTGACCTTTCTGCACTGAGTTGTGCGCGTAGTTGTAGCGCCTTCATCCCACCGAGCCAGTCTAGTCTGGTCGCTCGCCAGGACGGTCGGCCGCTGTCGCAGATGAAGTCAAGCAGACCCTCAACCACCCATCGAGTTCGCCCGACAGATTGAGGCCCGGGCTAGATCACTGGACCCTGGTGGATGCGAACGCGTGCGGCTCACCGACTTGCAGAATTCTTTAAGCCCCCCCGGCTACACTTGCAGGGTATGATCGTGCAGCAGGCAATCCCCGGCTCGACTTTACCCCTTCGCTCGGCAGCTCCGGCCTCTCCCGAGGTGCCCCAGGACCTGCTCGAGCCGGCCCCGCCCGCCGAGCCGCCCGAGGTGGCCAGTTTCCGGCGCAAGAGCGCCCTGACCCTGGTGGGCGCCACTGCGGCCGGTGCCGCCGTGGGCCTGCTGGTTCCCAGCTTGATCTCCTTTGCTCCCGCCATGGTGGGCGGCCTGACCGGAGTGGTGACCGGGGTGGCCCTGGCGCTGATGGCCCATCACAAGAAAGGCCTGGGTATGAAGCCCACCATCGTGCTGGCCTGCGCCGCCGGCGCGGCCGGCGCCCTGGCCGGAGTCTTTCTGCCCATGAAGCTGATCGGCGTGGCCCTCACGGCTGCCCCCGAGTGGGTGCGGCCCCTGGCGGGCGCGGCACTGTGGGGCGGGACCGCCCTGGCCGGGGTCAAGGTCAAGTCCCTGGCCAACGGTTTGAAGGCCAAGATCAGCCTGCACCAGTCCGAGCTGCAGGCCTATCACAAGGACCGGCAGGTCGCGGCCGAGACCCGCCAGGCACTGCCCGAGTCGGACGTGCGCGAGGACGGCCAGCAGGTCCAGATCGGCGGCGTGGTCCTGCGCAAGAAGAAGGCCGAGCCCGGGGAATAAGAACCCCTCGACCGACAACCTGGTCGGCTCCATCAAAGCTCGTCCTGCCGTCCACCTCCTCCGGATGCCGCCCGACTCTCCCCGACCAGAAGCGGGCCTGCTACGCTCTCCCACCATGCTCGAGCGAAGCAAGCTCGTCTCACCTGGAGCGCTCGAAACCGGAATCTATAGGTCGCTATGCAGCCTTCCCGGGCGCGCTCATCCAACAGCTCCAGGGCCACGAGTGACCACCACGCCCTGACTCTCGTTGCCGTGCATGGTGGCGGCCGTGAACGACGCTGCCTCCGCCGACCCGAACGCCCACCACGCCGTGACTCTGGTTGCGGGGCATGGGGGCGGCCGCCACGGCCCACTCGCCGGCCGGCAGCTCGAGCGTCCTTTGCTCCCCGGGCAGGACGCGATCCAGCTCCCACCCCTCGCCCTCGCGGCGATACACCGTCCAGGCCCGCAGCGGCGCAGGGTCGCGGTGCGCAAGGTGCAGCACCCCGCCCTCCACCCGCACCTCGGGAGCGGCCACCACGCGGCCGGCCGCCCCGGCCGGGGGTGGCGTCAGCGCCGGCCGGGCGTAGAGCTCGTCCTGGAAGACGTCGGCGATCCCCTGGCGGTTCTCCAGCAGCGGCCCCACGTTGTACCAGATGTTGCCCTGCGAGCCCTGCTCGGCTCGCGAGCGGCTGATCTCCACCTGCTGGCGGAACTCGTCCACCGTCCAGCGCTCGTTCTTGCCCAGCGAGGTGAGGTCATTGCCCGCAAAGACGTAGTGCCCCTCCTTCGCGTGGTCGGCCCACCAGTTCAAGAGTGTCTCGTAAGGCTGGCGAGTCGAGCTGGTGGGCCAGTAGAGCTGGGGCGCCAGGTAGTCCACCCAGCCCCGGTCCATCCACTTCTGGGTGTCGGCGTAGAGCCCCTCATACTGGTCGAAGCCGCTCACCCCTTCGGGGCGCTCGGGGGCGGGCAGGCCGAAGGGCGAGATGCCGAAGCGCACGTGATCCTTCACCGCCTTCACCCCTTCGGCGGTCTCGCGCACGGCCTGGTTGACGTTCTCGCGCCGCCAGTCGGCCCGCGACAGGGTGCCGCCGAAGAGCTTATAGTCGCCGTAGGTCTTCTCGTCCGGGAAGTCCACGCCGTTCAGGGGATAGGGGTAGAAGTAGTCGTCGAAGTGGATCCCGTCCACGTCGTAGCGCCGGGTCAGGTCTTGGGCCACGTCCACCAGGCGCTCGCGCACGATCTCGGCGCCCGGGTCCATCCACTTGAGCGCGCCGTAGGGATGCACGTGCTCGGGATCCTCCACCGCGATGTGAGGGGCCACCCTCTCCTGCGGACCCGACTGGGCCCGGTAGGGATTGAGCCAGGCGTGCACCTCGAGGTTGCGCGCGTGGGCCTCGGCGATGAGGAACTCCAGGGGATCGTAGCCCGGGGGACGCCCCTGCTCTCCCGTCAGCCAGGCGCTCCAGGGCTCGTTCTCGGAGCGATAGAGCGCGTCGCCCTCGGGGCGCACCTGGAAGAAGACGGCGTTGAAGCCGCAATCCTTGAGCCGGTCGAGCATGGCCGTCAGCTCGAACTTCTGCTGCTCGGCCGGCAGTCCGGGGGCACCGGGGAAGTTGATGTTCCACACGCTGGCCACCCAGGCCCCGCGCAGCTCGCGCTGGTGGGCCACGGGCACGGTCTGGCCGCTGATCTCCACCCGGTCGGTGGGATCGGCCGGCTCGGCCTGGGCCCTCGCCGGGCGAGCCGGGGCGGAAAGAACGGACTGCGCCTCTCGTATCAGCATCGGACCCAGTCTAAGCGCTGGCCGGGGGGGAGCGGGTGAACCGCTTGTTAAGAACGAACTCCAGGCGCCCATGATCGCTTTGCTCATCTTCTTGACCCTGACCAGCTTCGAGCAGGCCTGGATCGGCCGCAAGGTCTGGCAGAACGAGTGCCATGGCACGGTGGCCGGCCTGACGAGCTGGAACCAGGGCGAGGAGTTCCCCTCGCTGGGCATCGGCCACTTCATCTGGTATCCCCGGGGGGTGAAGGGCCCCTTCGTGGAGAGCTTCCCCAGCTTCGTGCGCTTTGCCCGCGAGCGGGGGGCCAGGCCCCCGAAGGTGGCTCTCGAGCCCGCCTGCCCCTGGAGCTCCAGGCCAGAGTTCGAGGAGGCCCGCGAGAGCGATCCGATGGTGGAGCTTCGCACCTGGCTGGCGGCCACGGTGGACCTGCAGACCGAGTTCCTGGTGGCCCGCATGCGAGAGAGCCTGCCCCGCCTGGTGGCCGCCGCGCCCGATCCGGAGAGGGTTCAGCGCAACCTCGACAAGCTGCTGGCCACCCCCAACGGGGTCTACGCCCTGATCGACTACGTCAATTTCAAGGGCGAGGGCATCGCCTCCGCCGAGCGCTACGAGGGCCACGGCTGGGGCCTGCTCTGGGTGCTGATGGAGATGGGCGAGGTCCCCTCCGGTCCCCGGGCCGCCTTCGAGTTTGCCGAGGCGGCCAAGCGCTGCCTCGACCGCCGCATCGCCCACTCGCCGCCCGAGCGGGGAGAGCAGCGATGGAAAGCGGGCTGGCACAAGCGCTGCGACACCTACGCCATGCCCTTGATGGTGGTGCGCCGCGAGGAGTGGGGATCGATCCCACAGCCGATGGGCAAGGCCTACGAGCAGATCCCCAACCGGCTGGTCGTCCATCACGCCGGAGTGCCCACCAAACACGAGGTCGACATGGCCGAGAAAGTGCGGGCCATGCAGCTCTGGGGCCAGAAAGACAAGGCCTGGCCGGATCTGCCTTACCACTACATGATCGCTTTCGACGGGCGCATCTTCGAGGGCCGCGACGTGCGCTACCGCCCCGAGAGCAACACGAAGTACGACCTGAACGGCGTGATCAACGTCGAGCTCGACGGCGACTTCGAAACCGAGAAGGTCAGCCCCGAGCAGCGCGAGGCCCTGATCCAGATCCTGGTCTACCTGTGCCTGCGCCACAACCTCGACCCGGGCACCATCCGTGGCCATCGCGACGAGGCCCCCGGCCAGACCACCTGCCCGGGCAAGGACCTGGCCGAGCTGGTGGACGGTCCCCTTCGGGACCTGGTGCGCGAGCGGTTGCGCCAAACTTCGTCGCCTTGACCGGTCGAGTCGATCTCGCTCGGACACACCACCGGGCGCTCTCCCTCGCCGGCGGCTACGCCTGGCTCTGCTCGCCCGGAAACACCACCCGGCGCTTGAGGCGCACGGCCCCCACCCGGGTGTAGTCGCCCACGTTCTCGATCCCGTTCTGAGCTGGAGCCGAGGCCAGCGCGCGCACCTCGCCCTCGGTGCGCACATTCTGGCGCAGCGGCTCGAGCACGTCCCGCAGGAAGTCTTCCGGGTTGGAGCGGCTCAAGATGGCCTGCGCTCCCGGGTAGGCAAAGCGCTCGTCCTGGCGCCACTTTTCCAGCATCGAGCCGACCCACTCGGACTTCCTGGCCGGGTCGAGCTGGTCGTAGAAGAAGGCGGCCAGGTCCAGGGGGCGCTCGCGGGGCGACTGGCTGGGGCCCGGTGCCTCGTCAGGCAGGCTGCGCAGCGTCCACATCCACTGGTTGACCGGCAGGGCCCCCACCGACAGGCGGGTCATCTCGCCCAGCTCGGGCTCGAGCTGGTTGATGCGCATCCGTCCGGCCATCCCGGGGTCGCGGTGCCACAGTTCGCTCTGCTCGCCGAGCAGCGCGTCCGTCCAGATCGCCGGACCGGCCTCAGGCTGCTCGAGCACCGTTTTCATCGCGATGCGGAACCCGTTGGAGGTGCCCGCCTCGGGCAGCGTGGCCTCCAGATAGCTCACCGCCGAGGCCAGCTCGGGATAGGTCGCCAGGTGGGACAGCACGCCGTCCAGAGCCCCCAGGTCGGCATCTCTGATCAGGCTCAGGGCCATCCGGGCCACTTCCGACGAGCTCACCGCCGGGCCCGGCTGAGCGCCCTCCAGGTCCAGACAGACCAGGTTGCCGCGCTGGTCGGCGCCCACCGCGCCCAGGTGGTCCAAACCCACTCCCTGCACCGGAGCCTGCAGGCTGGCCGAGCCCCGGGTCCAGCCATTGCTGGCCCGCAGATGCACCGACTGCTCGTCTCGCCAGACGGCCAGCAGCTCGGGCTTGCCCCGCAGCAACACCACCGCGGCCGAGGCCACCGGGGCCGAGGCATCCAGGGCGGTGGCCACCGCCTGCCGGGCCAGCAAAGCCTGGCGCGAGACAGGCTGGCTCTCCACCTGCTCGAGGTAGCTCCCCAGCGGTCGCAGCGCTCCCGGAGCTGGCAGCGACCGGGGCTGACCCAGTGACCGGGCCGTCTGGTCGAGCAGGCGCACCCAGCCCTCTTCCTCGGGGCCGTAGGAAGGGCGCACCGCCACCGGGGTGAGCATCGTGCCGCCGTCCTGCTCGCGGGCCACCCAGGGGTCGGGATAGCTCTGCACCAGCTCGCCCGAGGGGCCAAATTTTCTTGTCTGGTCGGGCTGCACAACCAGCGCCTGGCCTTCGGCCGTCACGCCCAGAACGTAGGGCCCCTCGGGGCTGGCCACGGTGGTCAGGCGACCCTGGTGGAAGCGGCTCACCTGTCCCTCGGACCCGATCCACAGGCCGTCCTGCCGGTCCAGGTAGAGCTGGGCGGGCACTTGCCCGAGCGGGGTCGAGGAGAGCAGATCGCCGCTGGTCGAGCGCTGCTGCAGCTCGCCCTCCAGCAGCAGCGTGAAAGACCCGTCCGCCTGGCCCAGGGCCAGGTAGGCCTTCTCGGGCACCGGAAAGATCCTCAGCTCGCCCTGCGAGGTGATGCGCGCAACCTGACCCGGCAACACCTGCCAGAGGGCCCCGTCGTTGCCCACGTGCCCCGGGGTCACCGGCTCGCCCGCGAGCTCGGCGTGCAGGGTGCCAGCCTCGTCCACCACCCGGTGGACCTTGTCCGCCGCCCGCAGGCTGATCAGCCCCACCGGCCCGTGGTGGGTCATGCCGTAAGGATTTCCCGGCAGCTTGATCGTCTTCCGGTCGCGCAGATCGGGGCCGTAGACCTCGAGTCGATTGTCGCTCAGCCCGAGCAGGCCGCCGTCTCCGGCCACCGCCAGGTCCTTGGGGGGAGCCTTGTGGAGGGCCATCCCGAGCCGTTCGCCGGTGGCCGGATCGACCGCGTGCACCAGGTTGAAGGTCGTGTAGTAGGCCCGTCCCTGGCCCAGAGCCAGCTCGCGCACCTCGTCGGCCGGGTTGCTGGTGCTCCAGCCCTGGCCGACCAGCTCGCCACCCTGCAGCGAGACCGGCCCCGACTCCAGCTCCCAGGTGTGGGAGGGATGGCTGCGCCGGGCCACCCGATACTCGTCGCCCTCGGCCATCAGGTGACGCACCGAGAGCCCGCGGGCTCCGTCTCGCATCATGGTGAATCCGCCGGGCTTGATCAGCATACCCCAGGATAGCGCGCCCGACGGAAAGGGAGCTGAAAGCAGTGAAGCGAGCAATTCCGCTCAGGATTGTGCGCGTAGGAGCCTGCTGAAGCGCAGCTCGTTGTCCCGCGCATTCGGGACTCCTCTCAGCGTCGCTGGTGCACCCGGACCGCTCCCACCTGCACGTGACCGTCCCCCACCCGCACCCCCGTCTGCCCCTGGCGGGCGGCGGTGAGGCGGGCGTAATCCTCGCCCACTTCGCTCAGGGTGTGCAGGGCCTGCTCGGGCGAAACGGCCCCCGAGGCCACCTCCTCGCGCAGGTTCCCCAGCGGTCCCCCCAGGGGACCGGCCACCAGGCTCAGGGCCCGGTCCACCAGCTCCAGCGCGGTGGACTGGCCGCAATCGCTGGCCGCGCCGGCCACCTGGCCCAGGATGCCGAGGTCGGCCGCCTCGCGCGCCGCCTGAGTCAGCGCTCCGTCGCGGCTTTTGACCACCAGCTCCCGTTCCTGCTCGGCCAGGGTCCCCCCCGCCAGCAGCTCCTCCAGCCCCTCCAGGCGCCGGGCGGCGGGCTGACCGGACAGCTCCAGCACGGTTCCCAGGATGCCCGTGGTTCGCTGCTGGTTCTGCTCCATGAAGCGCTGGGCTCGCTCGCTCCAGCTTTCCAGCGACTGCGTGCGCGCGCGGGTCTCCTGCAGTTCGGTCTCGACTGTGGCCAGCCGGGTCTGGGTGCGGCCCAGCTCCTCCTTGAGGTGGTTGGCGTAGCTCTCCTTGCGCTGAAGCTGCTGCTGCAACTCGGCCGCCGTGGCCGTGGGACGCGAGGAGGACAGCCCCAGCCCCTGCACCACCTGTCCCGTCGCGCCCGCGGGGCCGAAGCGGTCGGCGAGATAGGAAGCCTCCGGACCCATCACCTTCTCCAGGGTGCCCTCGTCCAGGCGGGGGATGGCCTGCAAAAGGGCCAGGCCGGCCTCGGTGGTGTCGGGGCCGTGCAGCATCAACAGCCCCACCGAGACGGCCAGGTCGGGAGACTCCTCCAGCAGCCGCGAGGTGACCGCTCTGGTGTCCAGGCGGCGGTTCTGGTCGCGCACCAGCAGGTCTTTCATGAACGGGTTGCGCGACCACTCCACTTTGTCGGTGGCCAGCCGCTCCTCGCGGGTGGCGATCCGCTCCGGCAGCCGGGCCGGGCTGATGCGGTCGTAGCCGTTGTGGTAGCGCTGCTTCTCGCTGCGGAAACCCTTCTCCATGGCTTCCGGGGTGTAAAGGCTCAACAGCTCCAGGGCCCGCAGTCGGGCCAGGGAGGAGACCTCGGGTGAGGGGTGCTGCAGCACGTTCAGCACCCCGTAAACCAGCCAGCTCTCCGGGCTCTGCTCGGGGGAAATCTTGCGCGCGTCGTCGGGAGTGAGGTACTGGCTGACCTGCTTGCCCCCGAACTGCTCGTCCAGGGCCGTCTTGACCCGAGTGCGCCGCTCCGAGGCGTCCTCCACGTTCAGGCTCTCGAGCAGCTGCACCGAGAAGGTCTCGAAGGCCTTGACCAGCTTGAGGTAGCCGTCTTCCTTCTGGCTGTCGTCCCCCCACCCGCGTTCGGTTCGGTAGATGCTGGGTCCGGATATGTTGGGGCTGATCTCGTAGTAAAGCGAGCTGCAGCTGTGCAGGGCGTAGGGGCGGATCAGTTGGAGGGGATTGTTGATCGGGTTGAGCTTCTTGTCCCGGATGGAGTACTCGCTCTCGCCGTTGAGAAACTCGATGGTGCGCTGGGGGCGGGGGAACGTGTGCAGGTCGATGCGCTCGCTGGAGATGATGTCGAAGCGCTTGAGCGCTTGCTTGCCGGCCTCCAGCAGGCTGGCCGGCACCGCCGGAGCGCTGGCACTCCGGGACACCGGCCCTGGCTCCGAGGAGGGGGTGAACACGTCGCCGGCCGCCTGAGTAGCCCCCTGGCCGGATGCGGCCCGGGGCCCGGGTTGCCAGGCGAGCTGCCAGCTGGAGCCGATCGAGGGGATCACGCTTCCAGTCTAGTCGCGCTCCCTGAAAGGACCCTTATTGCTGGCGCGAGAGCTCGCTGCGCAGGAGGTCGCGCAGGTACTCCAGCTCCTCTGCCTGCAGGCCGCCGCCGAACCGCACCTCGGCCTCGTCGCTGCGAGCCGACAGGTAGCCGCAGGGGAAGTATCGCTCCATCCCCCGGCGGAACTTCTTCCCGTAGCTCTGGAAGGGATAGAGCTCCAGGTCTTCGAGTCGGC
>CAZWUN010000141.1:0-12366 GCA_964637145.1 uncultured Burkholderiales bacterium | reverse complement strand
CGGTCTCGCACCAGCAGCAGATCGTGCCCCTCCGAGTTTTGCATTCTCGGCAGAGGCTGCTCGTCGAGGTTGGCGATCTCCTCGCGCCAGTAGTCGGTCAGCTCGATGACCTGGTCCGGCTCTCGCAACAGCTGGCGCGTGATCTTGCGATGGGGCCGGTGCAGCGCCACGAATTCCGAGCGGATCTCCTCGGCCGACAGAGGGGGCAGCGGCCGGTGGAACATCCCGATGAGAACAAAGCTGCCCCCCACCTCCAGCACCCGGCCGAGCAGGGTCACTCCTGGACGAAAGCTCTCCACCAGGCCCACGTCGTGGACCCAGCGCTCCTCGCCGAGCAAAAGGTCGCGCATCAGCACCTCGCGCCCGTCACGCACTTCGACCATCTGCCACATGGTGACGTGGGCTTCTTGATGCGCCCTGGCCAGCTCCAACTCGGGCCCCGAGAGCATGCCCTTTCGCTCCAGCAGCTTCTCGAGCAAGGTCGGGTCCGCATCATGGGGCCCTCGGTAGTGATAGAAGGCATAGGGGAAGAACCACCCGTTCTCCTGGTCGATGTCCACCTCGTAGCCCCCGTCGTAGTCCTCGACGAGCTCCCCGCACCATTCTTCCTCCTGGCTCTCCAGGAGCTTGGAAAGGCGCTTCACGAGCTGGCGGTCCACGTCGTGGACCGGGTGCGCGGCGGGAGGGGAGGCCTGCCGCCCCCAGCAGCATTTCTTGTGCTTCAGGCCGCTCCCGCAGGGGCAGGGATCGTTTCGTTGGGGCTTGTGCATGCCCGCCTGTTGGTCGGGGAGGGGGTGGATGCCTGCGAAACAGCTGTTCGACTGGAAAGGGTCCCAGCCAGCTCAAGAGCTCGGTCGTGATGCGCAACCCCCTCGTATCCTGAGGATTTGCGGGAGCGGCATCCTCCAGGTCAGGCGCTTCAGGGAAACCGCGCGACGGGCTTCCAGCTGGTCGTGTCGTAGACCACCAGCTCCGTCTCGGTCCCCACCGCCAGCCGCTTGCCGTCCGGGCTGAAGAAAGCCTTCGAGGGTCCATAGGGAAGGGTGAACTTGAGCTGGCCGGTGCGACAGTCGAGCACCCGAAGAGTGCCGCCCAGGTCATCCACCACCGCCAGCGTGCCGGCACAGTCCTGGGGCCAGCCTTTGGTGACCACCGTCTTGCCGCTGGCCGGGTCGTAGATTCCGTCCCCGTAAGCTCGGATCAGCCGCCCATCGGGATCGAGCCGATGACCGGGGGAACCTTGTCGAGTCTCTCTTCTTTCCCGCTGGAGCCCTTTGCGCCAGGTTCCCGAGAACCAGGCACCGCTTGCGCCCCCGAGTGAGGCGCGCATGCGCACCCGATTTGCACGCGCAGACCCGGCGGGGTGTCGGCGAAAAGGCGCTTCGAGCCGGGAGTTCAACCTGTAACAGCCAGTTCCCAGCTCCGCCCCTCCCGAGACTCGCCCGTGACACTCTCCAGGCGCCAGCCAGGCATCATCCAGCCACCAACAAGCTCGGAGGGCGAAATGCAGCTTCACACAACACCCCAACTCTCGAGTGCTTCGCGGCTGGAGTGGAAGGCGCCGCCCGCGACGAGCACCGCCCAGCAGCGCACCGCCCTGCAAAAGCACGTGGATTTCTTCGACCGCAACGGCGATGGAAAGACGCGCGTCTGGGAGACTTACCAGGGCCTGAGAGCCCTCAAGGTGGGCCGCTTGCTCTCGGCCGCGGGAGCGGTGGCCATCAATGCCTCGCTCGGGATGAAGACCGGCTCACCCTGGTACAGCTGGCTCACCATCCAAAACGACGGCATCCACATGGGCAAGCACGAGGGCGACACCGACGTCTACGACGAGCAGGGCAACTTCGTCCAGTCCAGGTTCAACGCCCTTTTCATCAATTTCGACAAGAACCGTGACGACGCCCTGAATCGCCAGGAGCTCGACGACATGATGATCGCCCGGGGCAACGGCAAGGCCAACATCGGGTCGAAGGCCGAGTTCGGGCTGCTGCTCGAGATTGCCGGCGAAGACCGTCCCGACGGGCGCGTGGTCACCCGCAAGACCCTCCAGGCCCTCTATGACGGGTCGCTGTTCTACACCCTGGCCGGCGAGAAGGCTCCTTAGACCTGTCAGTGCGCGGGACTAAGAAGCCGGGAGCGCCATTCGGATGACCAGGTAAAGCGTCTGCAGCAGCAAGAAGAGCAGTCCCGCCAGAACGATGGCCAGGAAGATGCGGGCGAACGAGGTGGGTCCGGCCCGCTCGCTGACAACCTGGCCCTGGCGAAGGCGCCGTGTCATGCCCGCTTCCGGGAGGTGGAACAGGCAACCGGCCGCCCTGGCCACCTCCTCGGCCCGCTTGACCGCGTCCCCGGGGTCCTCGGTCCGGTCCCCCAGGACGAACTGCTTGCCCGTTCGGAGCAGGAGAACGGGGCGGTAGTAGTAGGTCGAGCCGTGCTTGCTGTGCTCTACCTCGGTGTCCAGGGTCGCTTCCAGCACATCGTCCAGGCTGCCGCAGACGGTCTGCTTCTCGTAGCCTGCGAAACGCCGGATGAAGATGAGCCGGCGCGTGGCCAGGTCGAGCACCACGAAGTCCTCCAGCCGCCCCCGGATGATCCAGAAGAGGCAACCCACCCCCAACAATCCCAGGGTGATCTTGCCAAAGATCACCGAGGACCCTCCCAGGCCCGCCTGCAGCACCAGCCAGATGCTCCCCGGAAGGAGCGCCAGCAACAAGGGTCCGTAGGCGGCCCAGTTCAGGGTCGTCTCCAGCTCCGACTCGAGTTGCAGCACCAGCAGGTTGCCCGGCCGCAGGGTGGTCGCCGGGGCGCTCCCGGGGGCTTGCTCCAGCACCGACACGCTCAGGCTGTGGGCCGCCTCCCGGGCCGCCTCCAGCGCCTCCTCCTTCTTGAGCCGGGTCAGATTCAGCTTGATCGGGCTCTGCCCCCGCACATGCAAGACCGGAGTCCAGGCCGGGATCGCGCCCGATTTCCGGTGGGCGGAATCGGCTTCCACCGTGATCCCGGTCAACGCGTCTCGCTCGGCCAGGTGGCGCCCGATGCGCTCCTTACCGAACTGACGGATGTATTCGTAAAGGCCGTCTGAGGCCACGGCGTGACAGCGGTGGGGAGCCAGCCAGAAGATGCCGTGGATGAGCATGAAGGCGCCCGCCAGGATGGCGAACGCGAGCAGATCGGGAAGAGCGAAGAAGTAGACCAGGCAGATGGCCAGGGCAATCAAAAAGCCTTGCCAGGGGAAGTCAAATGAGCCGGGGGTCCCGTCCAGGAGCAGATAGCTCTCGTCGTTGAGGTCGAATCGGGACAGCAGCACGGGCTAAGGCCTGGTGATCCGGTCGAGCATGGGGCTGGGAAAGCGCGGGTAGGTCGCGCCGTCATCCTTGCGAAAGATTCCGCAGGCCTCCAGTTGGCCCAGACCATCGGCCAGCTTCTTCTCGATGCCCTGGTTGAAGGCGCCGGTCAGGATCGAGAGCCGCTTGACCTTGAGCAGCTTGCAGGTCTCCACGATCTCCTGGGCTGCGCTGGGCACGTCGGAGATGTCGTCCCCGCTGAAGTACCAGAAGAGTCCAAGAGTGTCCAGGTCATGCCCCTGCAGCTCCAGTCCCAGTCGCTGGATGGATTTCTCCACGAACCCCCCGGTGATCAGGATGAAGTGACGCGTCGGTCCCCCTCGCAGAGCGGCCGCAATCGGCGCCACCTGGTCCGGCTTGAGGGCGCCGACGGGACGGCTGCCGCTGGCGCTCGGCTCCCACCAGTGCTGGTAGAGGATGAAGCCATTTCGGGGCGCGTGCTCCGGGTTCTGGAGGGTCTGCAAGATCTCCAGGCTGTCCGTCTCCACCATGGGCAATAGAGGTGTCTGCAGGGTCAGATTGCGGTCGGACGCGGAGGCCGGGTTGAACCACTGGCTCGAGCCCACCGCCATGATGCGCATCGCGTTGCCGGACTGCTCGGTGACCATGCGCAGGCGCTGGCCGGGGTAGCGCGGCAGGAACCTGTAGTCGGCTCTGGGCTTTTTTTTGAACAATCCCCCCATAAGGGATGGTTCGTCGGGCGAAGCAGAATCTCATCTCGGGAGAGGAGTCGCCCGGGCCCACCGAAGGGGGATCTCATGCACCCGCGCGACCCGCTGGTCGTTCAGACCCCGCAGGGGCTGGGTTTCTGGCCCTGCCACCTGGTCGCTTCCCTCACCCCCGAGCACGGTGACCGGCTGCGCGCCGTGCGCTTCGACGGGGAGGTGGCCCACCGTCCCGGCCCGCTTCCGACCGGCCCCTGGAGCCCTCTGGGCCCCTCGCTGGTGCGTCCCGAGCACCTGCGCGAGCAGGACGGTCAGCTGGTGGATCCGGCCGGATTCGTGCTCGGCCGGGGAACCCCGGCTCCCCAACCCGGGCCTGCTCCCGAGGAGCCCCTGCCGGGGCTCGGGCTGCTTCCGGGGGAGGTGCTCTACCTGAAAGGCGCCGGCGGGCAAGCCCACTGGTACACCGACCGGGGGCCCGTGAGCGCCGGAGCCTCGGCCGAAGCCGCTGCCCCCCTGCACCCCCACCTGGTGGCGGCGGGGCGGGGCACCTACCTCAACCCCCGGCGCCTGCGCTGGATTCTGGCCGAGCGCAAGCGTTTTCGCCTGGTGCTCGACAACGGCTCCGAGCTGACCGTTTCCTGGGGCGCCCGCAAGCCTCTATGCCAGGGGCTGGGCCTCTCCCAGCTCTACCACCTCGAGCCCTACCCCGAGGCCCTCTATCGCGAGGGCCTGCGCGATTGGCCCTTCGAGCTGGCGCGGGCTCCCGCCGGCCAGTTGCAGCAAGCCTTTGCCGGCGAGGCGCGGCGGCTGATCGCCAACCAGATCTGGCAGGCCTTCCGCTACCGCGCCACCGGCCTCGAGCCCGACTACGGCACCGACCACCGGGGGTTTTGGTACATTCCCCTGGTGGCCACTCTGGCCCGGGCCGGACTGCTCTCGCAACTGGACCTCGAGTGGGAGCCCCCCGATCTGGCCGAGCCCGGGCTGGAGGGTGCGGCCGGGCTCTATCTTCTCTACCAGACCTTGCTCGGCGAGCTGATCGGAGAGGACGCGCTCTTCACCTTCCGCGAGCTGGGCTTTGGCGACCCCCGTCCGGACCTTCGCAGCATCGGCCGGCGCCGCCCGGAGGTGGTGCTGGTGGCCGAGAAGACCAGCCTGATCCCCTTCGTGCAGAGGATCTCCCAGGAGCTTGGGATCAGCACGCTCATTCTGGGCGGGTTGCCGGCCCTGGTCTCCACCGAGTTCTTCGCCTCCGCCCTCCCGGCCGGGCTGGGCCGCCTGCAGGTGATCGCCTACGTCGACTTCGACCCGGGCGGCTGGATTGCGGCCGAGAGCTTCGCCGGCCAGCTGCGGCGCTTCGGGCTGGAGTGCTCCGAGCCCGAGTTCCTGGTGCGCCCCGAGCGCTTCACCCGCGAGGAGATCGAGCTTTACTCCATCCCCATCCCGACCCCCACGCCCCAGGTCGAGGGCAAGGTTCGGGCCTGGCTGGCCAGAAGTGGAGGGATCGAGGGCCAGGCGCGGGCTCTGCACGCCGACCGGTTGCGTCCGGTGGAGCGGGTTCTGGAGGCGCTGGGGGAAATTTTGCGACCCTGAACGGGTCGTTCAGGTGCCGGAGCGAGATCCTTCCAGCACGTCCAGCGTGAGGTTGCGGCCCAGGTAGCCGCCCATCTCCCAGCCCAGCTTCCCTGCTACCAGCGCGCCGCCCAGGGCTCCCGTGACCGCGCCCCCGACGGCCCCGGCGGCCACCCCGAGCCAGCCCAGTCGGTGGGTCATGTTGCCCAGGACGCAGGTGACATTCTCGATCGCTTGCAGGCCCTTGAGTGAGTCCTGGCCGTGCTTGCCGGCCGCGCGAGCGTGGAAGGCGTCCATCGCCTCGGGACCCTGGCCCGCTCTGGCGCCCAGGAATCCCCCCAGGCAGGCGCCGCCGACCGCCCCCGCCAGTCCCCCGCCCAGCGCGCCCAGGAGCTTCCCGGCCACCTGGGCGGCCCCGGCCGCGAGCCTGACTCCGGGCGAGGAGTCCTTGCGGGGGTAGAACATGGGGACGCGGACGCCGTTGTGCTCGTGGTGGGCCCCGGGAACCTCGTCCTGTCCGCGCGTCGCGACGTCCGGCCGGCAGCGCATGAACCGCATGAAGGCCATCTCCCCGCCCTCGCGCAGCCCGTGCGCCTTGATCGCGTCGCGGGCGTACTGGCTGCAGGTGGGAGTGTAATGGCAGCAGCGCCCACGGTTCTGATTGAACTCGCGGCTGACATAGCGCTGATAGAGGCCGATGGGCGACATCGCCTCGATTCTATCAACCAGGCCTTAACGGTTCCTGAAATCAGCGGCCGTCACGTTCTCATGTTTACAAACTGGCAAACGGGTGCTCGGGGTCCCTCGTTATACTGCCGCCATGTTGACTGCAATATCGCCCACCCGAGTGTCCACTCTGCCCGCCCGTTCGAGCGCGCCCCCGCCTGAGGAAAGCGGCGATCGCGTGACCATCGGCCAGCAGGCTCCCGAGGCTCCCAAGAAGTGGACCATCCTGGTCTACTCGGCCTCCGACAACGACCTCAAGAGCTTCATGCTCAGCGACCTCGACGAGGCCGAGCGGGTGGGATCGGACGCCCAGACGAACGTGGTGGCCCAGTTCGATCACGGCCGGTCCGACGGCGCCAAGCGCTACCTGATCACCCAGAACAACCAGAAGGGGCTCAACAGTCCCCCGGTTGAGGAGCTCGGCTCCACCAACATGTCTGACCCCAAGCAGCTGGCCAACTTCATCCAGTGGGGCATGGAGCGCTACCCGGCCGAGAATTACATGCTGATCATCTCCGACCACGGCAACGGTTGGAAAGGCGCGGCCCAGGATTACTCCCACAACGGCTGGATGAGCATGCCCGACATCGAGGCCGGCATGAAGGAGGCCCGCCAGGCTACCGGACGCAAGATCGACGTGGTCGGCTTCGACGCCTGCTTGATGGCCTCGGTCGAGGTGGCGCACCAGCTCCGCGACGAGGCCGATTACCTGGTCGCCTCCGAAGAGGTCGAGGGCGGTGCCGGCTGGCCCTACCACAGGGTTT
Organism: uncultured Burkholderiales bacterium; assembly: GCA_964637145.1. Classification (GTDB taxonomy): domain Bacteria; phylum Vulcanimicrobiota; class Xenobia; order Xenobiales; family QWHO01; genus QWHO01. The sequence goes on along the minus strand of CAZWUN010000141.1, from coordinate 5,295 downwards.
TGAACCCCGACATGATCGCCAGCTTGCAGGCTCAGCTGACGCAACGGGTCAACCTGACACCCCGGGATCTCTGCCAGCACGTGGTGCGCACCGCCCAGGGCGCCCAGGGCGACCTGCCCACGATGTCGGCGACCGATCTTTCCAAGGTGAACGCCCTGACCCAGGCGGTGGACGGCCTGGCGGCCGCCATTCTGACCACCCAGACCGATATGTCCACTCTGAAATCGATCGCGGGCAGCACCCAGGGCTTCACCGACTACAAGGACCTGGCTGACTTTGCCGATCGCGTCCACAAGAGTCGCAACATCAGCGATCAGGCCCTCAAGGATGCCGCCGGCGCCGTGGTCAGCAAGACCCGCGAGGCGGTCATCTTCGAGCAGCACTCGAGCAGATTCCCCAACGCCCACGGCCTGACCGTGGAGCTCTCTCCCACTTTCAACCTGTCCGACGAGCGCAGCGAGAGCTTCGGCGACCTCAAGTTCGCCCAGGACACCCGCTGGGCCCAGGCCGTCAGCCGCATCGCCAGTGGCGGTCCGCCCGCCAAGTCAGGCTGCTTCGGCTAAGGGTCTGGTTTAACCGACTTCCTCCTCACCCGCACCCCACCCACGAGCACCGAGTCGGTTCGCGCCTCGACCTGGCTCTGGGGCAGGTCGGTCTGGCCTAGAATCCGGCGCAGCGCCTCCTTGCGGTCCTGCTCCATCAGCAGGGCCTGGGTGAGCTCGAACACCATCGCCCCGGGCGGCGCAGAGGGTGTCCTGGGGCTTGCGGTAGAGCTCGGGCGGATCGGCATCGCGCCCGTCCAGGGTGAGCTCGAGCCCGGCTTCCTGCGCGCTCTTGAGCCGTCGAGCCTGGGCGGGTTGGCGCAGGTTCTCCACTCCCTGGCCCGATCCGCGCAGGTAGTCCATGAGGGCCAGCTCGTCCAGGTTCTCCACCCGGACGGCGCCCCCCGGCAGGTCCAACAGCACGGGCTGGTTCTGTTGCAGGCGGTCGAGCTGCCGACAGGGCGACTGCCAGTGGCGCGTGGACAGCTCGTGCAGCCTCGTCGCGGCCTGGAGCATGGGCTGCTCTTCCGGGCCCAGGGCTCCGGGACCGGCCCCGTACTGGCAATCGAGCAGCTGCAGGTCGCGCAGGTCGGTCACCAGGCGCCTGGAGCTGTGGGGCTCGGTGACCACCAGGTCACTCACCGTACCGTCCGGTTGAAAGACGGTCGCGTCCTCCGTCAGCGGCAGGTAGCGGGGCTCGAGAAAGGAGAGAAAGCGCTCCTGGCGCCGCTCGAGAATAGCCCCTCCGCGCTGGATCCGGTCCACCACGGCCAGCAGGTCGCGATGCACCTGCTCGGTCACCACCGGACCGATGGGGCCGGGGGGTTGCGAGGCCGCCGCCGCTGCGGCCGCTCCCGAGCGCAGCGAACGCAGGGTTGCCCAGGGCTCGACCGGCGTGGTGGTGACGGAGTCGGTGGGGCCCGAAGCTGGTGCGTCGGGTGGAGCCGAGCGAGCCGGCTGCCGCCAGAGAGGGTTGGATCCAAGCGAGGCGATCATGCGCCCAGCATGGCACGCCAGCCACCAGAGAGCGTTGATCCAGGGTTGAATGGGCGGGTTGATTGTGACCGGCGGATGAACCGGGAAGAAACAGCCCAGTATCGGAGATACCCGGCGAGTGGGTGGAGTGACGTCAGCAGCTCTCCGCCGGCGTCGCCGCAAGACCGAGCGACAGTCGGCGAATCCGCCGCACCTCCTCGGCCGTCAAGGCGGGCATGGCCAGCGCGCCCGAAAGCTCGGCCAGCTCGCTCGGGTCCACCACCAGGCTGACCACCGCCTCGAAGGCCATGGCAAAGCGGGCCATCAGCTGCCCGGGGTGACCCCGGTGCTGGGGGAAGGCAGCCTCCAGGCTGGCCAGGATCCGGGCCCGCTGCTCGGCCACGGCGGCGGGCGCGCGGCCCAGGAGCTCATCCTGGCCGGGGAGCCGGGCCAGCACGGCCACGCCCCGCGAGGCGGCGGCCTGCAGGCACTCGCGCTCGGGGCCCAGAGCCAGGGGATGAAACTCCACCATGAGGGCCTGCACGCCGGGCATCCGAGCGGCCACCTCCGAGTCGTGGCGGCCCTGGCACACCACGATCCGGGGCGGGCCAGGTCGAGACAACGCGGCCAGCAGCTCGGCAGGCTCGGGATAGAGCAGCAGGCTGAGCGGTCCCTCCTCGTCCGGGGCGGCCACCAGAAGACCCGGGGGGACGGGCCAGGGAGGCCGACCGGCGGGGCACACCAGCAGGTTGACTCCGGCGACCTGCTCGGGCGAGGTCGTGGGGGTCAGCTCCAGGCAGAGCTCGGACACCTCCAGGCCGGTCGAGCCGAGCGGCCGCAACAAGCTAGTGGCCCCTCAACAGCAGGCGATTGAGCCGCTTGAAGTCATCCCCGCCCCGCTCTTGATCCATGTCCTGATTGCGGCGATAGCCCTCGAACCAGCTGGCCTGCTCGGGTCGCTTGCTGGTCAGGGCGATGACCGGCTGGTGATCCTGGTCGAGATCCTCCGCGTGAACCTCGTAGACCTCGGCATACTGCGCCCGTCCGGGCAGCGAGCCCGACTTGAGGTAGAGGCGCACCCGGTCCGATTCGGCCAGGCGCAAAGTGAGCAGGTTGGATTCCTGGCCGGGAACCTTGCTGAGCGCGTAGTGCATGCCGCAACCCGGGTCGTCGCTCCAGAAGATGGACTCCCGCTCGGGGCTCCAGGCCCCCTTGTTGCCCCGGAAGAGCAGCATCTCGCCCCGCTGCTCGGCCTGCCACTGCTCCAGGCGCAGCTCCACCAGAGAGGGCTCCTGGCCGTCGAGCGCCATTCGCTGGGCGTCCACCACCAGGGACTCGACCTCTTTGGGCCACAGGCTCAGGCCGTCCGCCCCCAGCCTGGCGCGGCCCTGGAAGAGCAACCGGGCCGCCTGGGAGGGGCTCTCGGTCAACATCTCCTCGCTCAGGCCCAGTCGCTGCATCTCGCTCTGCCGAAGCTCGCTCCGCGCTTCCTGGCGCCGCTGCAGCCGCTCGGTCCGGGCCTGGTTCTCGGCCTCGAAATAGTCGCGCTCGGACTGCATCAGCTCGTCGTAGCGGGGGCGGGTCATCGCGTCCACCTGTCCGAAGAGCAGCTTGCCGTCCGGGGCATGACCGAGGAAGGTGTGCGTGCCCGCTCCCCCGGGCAGCTCCATCAAGAGCCTCATGCCGGGCTGCAGCTGCTCGGCCGTCACCGGGCCGAAGACCTCCCCGGGGTGGCCTTCCCATTCGAGGATCATCATCTGGCCCTGCCGAGCTTCGGTCGGGGTGCGCTTCAGGTCGACCTGCGAAAGGCGCACCCGGCCGTCGGGCAGGGTTTCCAGGAAGGCCTGACGGCCCGAGGGCAGGGTGAACTCCTCTCCGGCCGGGCGCGCCTGGCCAGCAGCCACCACCGGGAGCAAGGCCGCGGCCTCACCCAGGCTGAGCCGACCCGGACGCCCCCCCAGCAACAGCTCGGCCCCGGGGGACACGGCCACCCATTTGTGGGCGGGTAGCGGCTGTCCGTCGAGCTGGGTTCCCCTGGTGGATCCTCGATCCTGGATCCAGAGCTGGCCATCCTTCCAGCAGCCGTAGGCATGCTGGCGGCTTACGCCCTCGGCGGGGAGCTGCACCTGGCTCTTGGAGCTGCGACCCAGAGTGAAGACGGAGCCATCGGTGGGGAAGCTCAGCTGCGCGCCCTCGGCATTCACCAGGCGCGCCCTTCCCGGTTCGAGGCCACCCAGGGAGACCTGATCGGACGGTCCGCCGACCCGGGCCGGCGCGGAGGGGTGCAAGCCCAGCAGATTGGCCAGTTTTTCGGTGAAGGCAATCTTCATGGCGCAAAGGGGATGCCAGCATTATAGTCCATGATCCGCCGGCTTGCCAGCGCTCTTGGCCAATCCGTGGCGGCGGGGGCGTCCTAGCCCGTCCCAGGAGCTGGTGGGGATTCAGGCCACTCGGACAGGGCCCTGTGGCAGGCTCGAAGGCTCTCGAAGCGGTCGCTCGGGTCCTTGGACAGCATCTTCAGCACCAGGGCATTCAAGGACTCGGGGCAGCCCGCGATTGGCGGAGGGGGGGTATTCAGGTTCCGGAACATCTGGATCCTCACGTCTTTGGCCTCGAACGGGCGTCGTCCGGCGATCAGCTCGTAGAGGGTCACCCCGATCGCGTACTGGTCCGATTGCTCCATGGGCACGCCCAGGATCTGCTCTGGGGGCATATAGGCCGGGGTTCCAAGCGCCTTCCCCGAGCCTGTGATATTGGAGGTGTCTGCCTCTGGACGGGCCAGTCCGAAGTCGACCAGCTTGATGCGGCCATCCGGCGTGAGCACGATGTTGTCCGGCTTGAGGTTGCGATGGATCACCCCCTGGCTGTGGGCGTAGATCATCGCTTCCAGAACCAGCAAGATGATCTCGATGGCGCGCTCCACCGCCAGCCCGCCAGGCTGGACCAGCCCGCGCAGAGTCTGCCCTTCGACCAGCTCGGTGACCAGGTAGGGACAACCGTCCTCGGTCTCACCGGAGTCCAGGACGCGAACGATTCCGGGGTGGCTCAGGCGCGAGCAGAGGTCGACCTCCCGGCGAAAACGCGCGAGGAACTCCGGCTCGGTCGCCAGGTCGCCGAGGGGGATCCTCAGGGCCACCGCCCGGGCCTCGCTCGCGCGGCCCGGCTCGTCCGGGCAGGCCATGAAGACCTCCGACATTCCTCCGTGGCCCAGCTGGCCAATGATGCGCCAGCGGGCCACCTTGCGGCCTATCGCCACCGGGGTGGGGCCTCGCATCGATGATGGCTCGCAGGGGAGAACAAGAAAATCATCCTCTCGAACCGGTCGATTCGCCTGGCAGGCGAGTGTTCCTAGGGCTCGTGACAGGCTGGACGGGACGGGATGAGCCGCGGAGCGCTCCGCCGGCGATTACTTGTCGCCGCCTCCCAGCATGCCGCCCAGGCTGCCGAGCATCGAGCTTGCCTGGCCGATAGCGCCGGGGTCCTGGATGGCCGACTCGACCTGGGCCGCGATCGGAGCCGGCAGCTTCTCCTTGACGAATCCCAGCACGGTTTCCACAGCCGTCCTGGCCTGGTCCTGGCTGATTCCCGTCTTTTCGGAGACGAGCCTGGTCAGTGCATCCATGACAGTTCCTCCTCGTCTGCCCGTTTGGCAGAATTCTCGACCATTGCGGCTTCGGCCGCAGTTCGGCGCTTCCTTCGAGGGCTCTACCAAAGTGTTGAGCCTTACGTGCTGAAGGTTTTGCCTATCCTTCGGGGGCGCCTCCATACAAGTCTGTCG
>CAZWUN010000140.1:0-12419 GCA_964637145.1 uncultured Burkholderiales bacterium | reverse complement strand
CCTGCATCTCCTGCGCGACCCACTTTCTCAAGCTGCACCTGGAGCAGGTTTGAAGCCTCTGGTGATCGGGGTGGGCAACCCCGATCGGGGCGACGACGGGGCCGGCCCGGCCGTTGTTGCCCTGCTCGAGCTCGAGGGGGTGGAGGTGCGCCGGGCCCGGGGCGAGGCCACCGAGCTGCTGCAGCTCTTCGCCGGGCGCGACCTCGTCTACGTGGTGGACGCGGTGGTCTCGGGCCAGCCCCCTGGAACCTTGCACCGCCTCGACGGACACCACCTGCCGCCCTTCATGCGCTCCACCTCGACCCACGGGCTGGGCCTGGCCGAGGCCGTCGATCTGGCCCGGGTGCTGGGCTCGCTGCCGCCCCGGCTGGTGGTGCTGGGCATCGAGGCCGCCCAGCTCAGGGTCGGGGACGAGATGTCTGCCCCGGTGCGACGGGCAGTCGATTGCCTGGCTCGGGGTCTGCAGGAAGAGCTGTCCCGGACAGCTCCAGGAGAGCCTCCGGATCCACCGGTTCGAACCTCAGGCGACAACTGAACCTACCCGATTCGATGAGGCAGCATGCGAATGGGACTTGGCGCGCACGTGAACTGAGGGCAGCAAGAACACGGTCAAACGCCGCCTGAGGGTAAAATCCCACCATGGCGAGAAGCGCATGGGATGGTGCGAATCCTTTCCCTTCTTTTATCGATTCTGATTTGCGCTGCCGTTGCTAGCACCGAGGAGCAGACCTTTCCTACGAAGGAAGGGGACCTGATCGAGCTGGCACGTCATCTTGAGTGGGACAAGGACCGGGTCGCCCCGGTCCTATACAGCAGGAGCGCCTACGCCATCGAGACCTTGTCCGAAAGTAGCGACCCCACGGTGATCGTGCCGATCCTCCAGGGCTATCTCAACTCACCCGATGTGCGCTCGCGCGCGCTGGTCCTCGCGATGTTTTTCAAGCACGCGGAGCGCCTGGGGTTTCCTCGACAAGAGGGGGAGCTTGTCCAGATCGCCACGGACCCGAAAGCTCCCAGGATTGCCCGGACCAAAGCGTTCGGCGCTCTGCTGGCTGTCGATTGGCCGGGAAGAGAAGAGCTGCTGGGGCGGCTAATGGAGGACCAGACGCTGTTTTCCTCGGAAGAATCCATTTTTTTCACCAGTGATCTCCCGGTTGTTACCCCGCGCTCCTTCCAGCCTTTCGTCGTGCAGGCCCTGGAGAACCCCTCTCGACGCAAGTCGGCTCGGACCATTCTTGCCTTCTGGGCCATGCGCGATCCTGCGGAAATGCTCCCTGCCTTGCCCTGGCTGGACGACGACGCGATGGACAAGAAGCATGAGGGGATGGTTGCCGACAGGGTCGAGGAACTCCTTAAGGCTCATCCCAAGGAAGCGGCCGCGGGGCTGATCGCCAACCTGGAGCGGCGGGGTGCGCTCGAGGGGCGCACCGCGGCCGAACTGCTCGGGCAGCTCAGGGACCCCAGCGCCATCCCGGTGCTCAGGCGCATGGCGGGCGAAGGTCACCACATCGATACTTATCTGGGCGCGATCGTGCAATGCGGAGGATTATCGCCGGAAGAAAGCCTGACGGACCTCGAAGCGTGGGCCCAGGATGACAATCTCCAGCCTCTCCCGCCCGGAGAATCGCCGGTCGGATACGGGGCCGCGCTGGCCCGTCTTGGACCGCCCGACGAATCTGTGGTCGTGGGGGCGACCGGGTTGTTGGGGAAGCTGCCGCCCGCTGCAGCGCGAAAGCTCCAGAAGGCGATCGTCTCGTGGCCTAGCCTTGCCGCCCGTCAGTACGCGGTCAGCCAGTTGGACGACCAGGAGCTGTTTTGCATCATGATGGAGCAGCGCTCCCAGATCGCCCAGAGCTGCAAGCCTGCACTCAGGAAGCTGGCCATAGCGGGAGGTCGCCAGGGAGGGCACGCCATGGTCTTGCTGGGCTGGCCGGTACCATCCGATGAAAGTGCGGCGATCGGTTACCTCGAGGCTGCCTGCTGGAGTATCCGACTCAGGGAAGCGCCCAGGCCTTTGATCGCACAGGTCCTCACACTGCGCCAGAGCGAAGATCGGGCCGTGCGGGAAGCCGCGCAAGCATACCTCGCTGTGGTCGGCTACGACGTCCTGGAGGCGCTGCAGGCCACGCCCCGCGCCGAGCTTCTCTCTCTCGACCCGATTGAGAGGAAGAAGCGGAAACCAGACGAGCCCGAGGTCCCCTCCTCGCGATGGTGGCACGAATTCGAAGTGTTGGGGCGTGCTTCGGTCGAGGGCGCCGTCAAGAAGACTCTCGTGCAGGCGTTGATGGAGGACATCCCGTGGGCGGACGGCGCCAGGGCGACGTGGTTCCAGCCGCGCCACGGGTTTCGCTTTCAGCACCGAGGTCACCGTTACGACGTCCTTCTCTGCTTCGAGTGCAGGCGCTACTTGTGCTATCGCGACGACGACCCGACTCCCTGGGGCGGCGTCATGAGCGGCTCTGCTGAAGAAGTCTTCCTGGATGCCGTGCGTAAGAAGGGCTTGAAAGCACCCGTGCGCTAAGCCTCGGGTACCTGCATCCACCAGGGGATAAGGAGCGGCGACGACTGGCTCATTATCGAGCTTGGAGATGGCAGGTTGTGGTTTCGCCTGATCATTCGGAACGAAGCGAACTCTCAGTCCAACGGACACGAGGAGGGGCTGGAGCCGATTTTGCTGAAATTATTCAAATGGAAGCAAGGCTAGTCAGACTAGAGCAGACACGGGAGCGCGAGTTCGACCGCCACTACTGGCAGGGTCAGCCCATGGCTGCCAGATTCGAAGCCGCCTGGGATCTCGTGCGGCTGTACCTCACAATGCGGGGACGCGAAGGTGAACAGCGACTTCAGCGATCTATTGCAGTGCTTAAACAACAACCAGGCTGAATACCTGGTTGTCGGCGGCTACGCCGTTATCGCCTATGCTGAGCCCCGTTTCACAAAGGATCTGGACGTGTGGGTTCGTCCAAAGGCCGAGAACGCCGAGCGTGTTTACCGTGCACTGGCAGAGTTCGGTGCGCCCCTGTCCGGACTGACCGTTCAGGACTTGGCTACGCCGGGACTGGTTTACCAGATGGGCGTTCCTCCTGTGCGGGTGGACATCCTGATGTCAGTCGACGGTGTTGACTTCGATGAGGCTTGGCCGGGTCGGAAGTGGATCAACTTTGGCCAGGTATCAGGCTGGGTGATCGGGCGCGAAGCGCTCATCAAGAACAAGCTGGCTTCGGGGCGCCCGCAAGACCTACTCGACGCGGACAATATTCGTCGCAGTATTGATTGAGGTCTATACCTGGACTGGCAGCGGTCCGAACTCGAATCTAGCGAGCTCGTGCTCTACTGTTGATTGGCTGAACCCCAGTGTTTAAAACATTCATGACAAGATGAGGTCGAATGCAGGTTCGATAGTATCACTCGTAAAGTTCATGTCATGCGCCCCACCGCCCTGGTCGAGCTCTCTCGCGTGCCGGCTCACTGGAGCTGGGCAGCCCCGCGGTCGCGCGGGACACGGCACGGGGTGACAAAGATCATCGAATCCCGCCCCGCACCCGTCTATTCTGCTATCAGGGTCGCCAGCGAGGTGCTTGCGCGACCTCGAGGAGCAGGCCCATGCGACGACAACTCTGGCCGAGAAAGGCTCGACTCTGATGCCACCAGTGACCTCCGCGGTGGATACCGGAGTTGTCAGCGCCCTGCGCGGGGGCGTCCTGGACGTCGAGTTTCCGGGACACCTCCCGGAGCTTGGCAACAAGCTGTTCTTGCCAGGCTTTGACTGCGTCCTGGAGGTGGTGGCTCATCCCAGCCGTCACACGGTGCGGGCCCTGGCGCTGAATCCGACCCGGGGCATCGGGCGGGGAGCCCGCGTGGTGGACACGGGAGGACCTCTGCGGGTGCCCGTCGGACCCGGTCTGCTCGGCCGGATGCTGAGTGTTTTCGGGGAGGCCATCGACGATGGTCCGCCGCTGGAGGCTCTGCGCTGGGACAGCATTCACCGCCAGCCGGTCGGCCTGACGCGGCGGGTGACCACCTGGTCGATCTTCGAGACGGGAATCAAAGCCATCGACCTGCTCGCTCCCCTGGCTCGCGGCGAGAATGCCGGTCTGTTCGGAGGCGCCGGGGTGGGCAAGACCGTTCTGATCATGGAGCTGATCCACAACACCATCTCACGCCACCACGGGGTGGGGATGTTCTGCGGTATCGGGGAGCGCTGTCGGGAGGGGGAGGAGCTGCGCCGCAAGCTGGCCGAGTCGGGTGTGCTCGAGCGCACGGTGCTGCTCTTCGGGCAGATGAACGAGCCCCCCGGTGCCCGCTTTCGGGTCGGCCACGCCGCCCTCACCATCGCCGAGTACTTCCGAGAAGAGGGGCATCAGGACGTGCTGCTCTTGATCGACAACATCTTTCGCTTCATTCAGGCCGGCTCGGAGGTGTCGGGCTTGCTCGGACGGGTCCCCTCCCGCATGGGCTACCAGTCCACCCTGGCCAGTGAGCTGGCCGCGTTGGAGGAGCGGATCTGCTCCACCGACTCGGGTGCCATCACCTCGGTGCAGGCGGTCTACGTGCCGGCCGACGATTTCACCGACCCGGCCGCGGTGCACGCCTTCGGCCACCTGACCAGCTCGGTCTTGCTCTCGCGCACTCGCTCCAGCCAGGGCCTGCTGCCAGCGGTCGATCCTCTGCGCTCCAAGTCCAGCTTGCTGGTTCCCCAGGTGGTGGGAGAACGGCACTATCGCGTTGCCGGCGAGGTCCGCCGCACCCTGGCCGAATATGAGGAGCTCAAGGACATCATCGCCATGCTGGGCCTGGAGGAGCTCTCCTCGGAAGACCGGCGGGTGGTCAATCGGGCCCGCAGGTTGGAGCGCTTCCTCACCCAGCCGTTCTTCTCGACCTCGAAATTCACCGGTCTTGGCGGCCGAGCCGTGGCCCTGGAGGACACTCTGGATGGCTGTGAGCGCATCTTGCGCGACGAGTTCCACGACCATCCCGAGAGTCTGCTGTACATGGTGGGCACCGTGCAAGAGGCACTGGAGCGAGTATGAGACTGCAGGTTGTGGTGCCCCAGGAGACGGTGGTGGACGAAGCCCGAGTGCTTCGTGTGCAGGTGGAGACCGTGTTGGGGCACTTCTGCCTGCGGCCTCGGCACGCGGACTATGTGACGGTCCTGGTGCCCGGTCTGCTCTCGTATCAGACCGAGGAGGGCGAGTTCCATCTGGCCGTGGACGAAGGAGTCCTGGTCAAGCGAGGCGCGCAGGTTCATATCGCCGCCCACCGGGCCACCCGGGGCGTCAGCCTGGAGGCTCTGGCCGAGCAGGTGAAGGGCATGCTCGGCAGCTCCGACGAGCAGGAGCGCAAGACGCGAGCAGCACTGGCCCGAATCGAGGCCCGGTTGACCCGTCGCTTCTGGCAGCTCGACCTGGGGGTCTTATGAGCGAGCGCTTCACCGGACCGGAGATCGAGCGCAAGGCCCGTCGCCGACTGCGCTCGGCGCGGAGCAAGCCAGACAACTTCTGGTTCGGGCTGGGAACCATGGGCATGGTGGGCTGGTCGATCTCGTTACCGACTCTGATCGGAATTGGCGCCGGCTCGTGGTTGGATGCTCACTACCCGCGCCCCTACTCCTGGACGCTGATGTTGCTGGGAGTAGGGCTCTGTCTTGGTTGCCTCACCGCCTGGGCCTGGGTGAGCCGCGAGCAGCACCGCTCGTTTCCCGAGGAGACTCCGGACGATGAGTAGCCTGCTGGCAGGTTTCGGGTTGGGTCTGGTCCACTTCGGGGCCTTGCGCTGGAGCGTGCGGCGCTTGCTACTCAGACCGCAAGCCTTTGCCGGCAGCTACCTTCTGCGGCTGACGGTCACGCTGCTGGGGTTGGCCTGGCTCTCGCGCGCAGGTGGCTCTCTCTGGCTTGCCTTCCTGGGAATCCTGGTCGCCCGGCAAGTCTCCCTCTGGCGAGGTGCGTCGTGGAATTGACTCCCGACACCGTCATCTACTATCGCAACGGGCCGCTGGTCCTGAGCGCCACCCTGGTGCTCACCTGGGTGGTCATGGGCGTGCTGGTGCTGGGCTCGTGGCTGGTGACCAGGCGATTGACCCGGGATGGACCCGTGCCCATCTGGCAGGGGGGGCTGGAGATCCTGGTGGGAGGCATCCGCGATCAGATCAGGGCTCTTTCTCCCAGGGCACCCGAGACCTTCGTCCCCTTCGTCGGCACCCTGTTCCTCTTCATCAGCTTCTCGAGCCTGCTCTCGGTTTTACCCGGATTTCATCCGCCCACCGGTTCCCTCTCCACCACCGCTGCACTGGCTGTGTGCGTGTTCGTGGCGGTGCCCTTCTTCGGGATTCTCCGGCAGGGTTTGTCCGGCTACCTGCGCCACTACCTCGCTCCCAATCCCATCCTGTTGCCCTTCCACGTCCTGGGCGAGCTGACCCGGACCCTGGCCCTGGCGGTGCGACTGTTCGGCAACGTGATGAGCGGAACGTTCCTGGTGGCCGTATTGCTGGCCGTCGCCCCCTTCTTCTTCCCGGCCGTGATGAGCTTGCTGGAGCTCTTTCTGGGGCAGGTCCAGGCCTATATCTTTGCGGTCCTGAGCATGGTCTACATTGCGGCCGCCGTTCAGGCCCACGACGGACTGACAAAAGGAGACATTCAAGATGGATAGTGCAACCTGGGTGGCCGTGGTTTCCATCATCGTCGCCGGCCTCGTGGTGACAGCCGGCTCCATCGCTCCGGCTCTGGCCGAAGGGAGGGCCGTCATGCAGGCGCTGGCTTCCATGGCCCAGCAACCCGACGAGTCCAGTGGACTTTCCAGCACCCTCTTCATCGGCCTGGCCATGATCGAGTCCCTGGCCATCTACTGCTTCGTGCTGGCCATGATCCTGGTCTTCGCCAACCCGTTCTGGAGCTTCTTTACCCGGGGTCACTCATGAAGGTCGACCCCTTCTTGTTCCTGGCTCAGGCGCTGAACTTCCTGATTCTGGTTGCGGTGCTGCGCAGGGTCTTGTATGGCCCGGTGCTCAGGCTGATCGACGAGCGCGAGAAGGCTTACCGCAAGCGTGAGGACGAGGTTGTTCGGCTGGGCCAGGAGGCCGAGGCCCGCCTGCAGGAGTGCCGCCACACGGCTGAGGAGCTGGAGCAGCGTCGCGCCAGGATGCTGCTCGAGCTCGAGGCCGAGGCCAGCAGCCTGCGCCGCGATCTGGAGGAGCGGATGAGAGCCCAGGTCGCAGAGGAGCGCTCTCGACGGATGGTCTTGCTGCAGCAAGAGCTCGAGGGCCTGGTCCGGGCGGCCCAGAACCGTCTCGGGGCCACTTTGCTGCAGACCTGCCGCCGGTGTCTGGAGGACCTGGCCGACCGCAGCCTGGAGGAGCAGGTGGCCCGACACCTGCTGGAAGGCTGGGCTGAGGTCAAGCTGCCGGCCAATGGAGAGGTCGTGGTGCGCAGCGCCTTTCCCCTCTCTGAGGAGATGCAGGCGCGCTTCCGACGGGTGGTCGGGGCCACCACTTTTGCGACCGACCCGGAGCTGGGCTTCGGGGTCGAGGTCGAGAGCGGGGGTCGCCTGGCCGGCTGGGCCCTGTCAAGCTATCTGGAGAGCCTGGAGCGAGACCTGGCCGGGTCCTTGCGCGAGGTGTCCGATGGACCTGCTTGACCCGGTGCTGCTGGCCCTGGACCGGGCGCTGGAGAAGCCGCGCCGCTCTCCCCGGGTGCGCGAGTTCGGTCGCATCCTGTCCGTTTCCGAGGGGGTGGCCACGGCGGCCGGGCTGGGCGGAGTCGGCTCGGAAGAGGTGGTCCGGTTGGAGGGTGGGCAGCTGGGGCTGGCCCTGACCCTGGAGCAGGAGACGGTTGGCCTGCTCTTGCTCGACAGCGGGCAGGGGATCCGGGCCGGGGCCCGCGTGGTTGGCACCGGACACGCCCTCCAGGTGCCGGTGGGAGGGAACATGCTGGGGCGGGTGGTCGATCCGCTGGGCCGTGCGCTGGACGGTGGGCAATCCCCCCGCCCGGAGGACTGGCTGCCGGCCGAGTCGCCGGCGCCGCGCATCGCCGATCGGGCCCCGGTTTCCAGGCCCCTGCAAACCGGGGTGAAGGTGGTGGACGCCCTGATCCCGATCGGTCGCGGGCAGCGCGAGCTGATCCTGGGTGACCGTCAGACCGGCAAGACGACGCTGGCGCTGGACGTCATCCTCAACCAGCGGGACAGCGGAGTGTGCTGCATCTATTGCGCCATCGGCCAGCGTGATTCGGGGGTGGCTCGCGTGGTGGACGAGTTGCGCCAGAGCGGTGCTCTCGACAACTGCATCGTGGTCGTGGCCTCGGCCGAGCAGCCGCCCGGTCTGCAGTACGTTGCTCCTTATGCGGCCACCGCCATGGGAGAATACTTCATGCGGGCGGGGCGAGACGTGCTGGTGGTCTATGACGACCTGACCCGCCACGCCCGCGCCTACCGAGAGCTCTCTTTGCTGCTGCGCCGTCCGCCCGGGCGGGAGGCCTTCCCGGGAGACGTCTTCTACCTGCACGCCCGCCTGCTGGAGCGGTCGACCCATCTGCGGTCCGAGTCGGGCGGTGGGTCGATGACCGCTCTCCCGATCGTGGAAACCGAGGCCCAGAATCTGGCCGCCTACATTCCCACCAACCTGATCTCCATCACTGATGGCCAGCTGGTGCTCTCCCCCGAGCTGTTCCAGAAAGGAATCCTGCCGGCCGTGGATGTGGGTCGTTCCGTGTCCCGGGTGGGAGGCGATGCGCAGAGACCTGCCTACCATGCGGTCACCTCGGCCCTGCGGCTCGATTACGCCCAGTTCGAGGAGCTGGAGAGCTTTGCTCGCTTCGACACCCGGCTCTCGGAAAGCACTCGCCGAACGCTCGAGCGAGGTCGGCGCATTCGCGAGATCCTCAAGCAGCCCCGCTCCGCCACCCTGGAGATCACCGTGCAGCTGGGGATCATGCTGGCGGCCACGGAGGGCCTGTTCGACGCTGTGCCGCTGGCTCAGGTGCGCTCCGTGGAAGAGCGATTGGTGAGCTTGCTGCGGCAGCGCACCGGCAGCTTGCGGGGCCGACTGGAGGAGGGGTCGGCTCTGCGCGACGAGGATCGCGAGCTATTGCTGCAGTCGGCTCGGGAAGCCATCGGCTGAAGCGCATGGAGACGCTGGAGGAAACTCGCCGCCGTCTCTCCACCGTGCGCGACCTGCATGGCCTGGTGCGGACCGTGAAAGTCCTCTCGGCGGTGTCCATGCGGCAGTATCAGAAGGCGGCCCGGGTGCAAGAAGAATATCGCCTGATCTTGATGCAAGCTTATCAGGCACTCTTTCATCTGGCCCGGGTGGACCCGTGGTCGGCCAGAGGTCTGCCGGGAGGTCGCCCGGTCCCCTCCGCCCGCGGCAGCGAGTGCCTGATCGTGCTGGGCACCGACCAGGGTTTGTGCGGACCTTTCAACGACGCCATTCTCGGTCTCGTTGTCTCGACCGGCGTTCCCGAGCACCTGCTGGTGGCGGGAGGGCGCCTGGCCGAGCCCCTGCGGGAAGCGGGCTATCCGGCCGAGAGCGTGCTCTCCATCCCTTCCTCGCTGGCCGGCGTCACCTTTCTGGTGCGCCAGATGGTCCTGGGCGTGGAGGAATGGTCCAGCCGCCTGGAGGAGCTGACCGTGGAGGTCGTTCACCAGACCCTGCGCGAGGGTCCGGGTCATCAGCCGGTGCGCACCCGGCTGCTGCCTCCAGACCCCGCCTGGCTGGCCAGTCTGACCAGCACGCGGTGGGAGTCGCGGCGTCTACCCCTGGCCCACCTCTCGCCCGATTCCCTGCTCTCGCAACTGGTGCGCCAGTGGCTTTTCAGCGAGCTCTATCGAGTCGTTGTCCAGTCCATGGCGGCCGAGAGCCAGGCCCGGCTGGTGGCCATGCAGGCGGCCGAAAAGGCCCTGGGAGACCGGGCCGCGGAGCTCGAGTTGGAGTCGCAGCAACTGCATCAGGAGCTGGTGACCGAAGAGCTGCTCGATCTCCTGGCCGGCTACGAAGCCGTCAGTGTCGATGCTTGATCGGCTCGGCCCGGGTGCCAGGCGGCTGGCGGTACCAGCCCGGGTCGGAGTAGCCGTTTGGCAGCCGGTCGCGCACCTTGACCACGGTGAACATGCCCCCCATGTCGATGGGGCCGTAGGGCCCGGCGGTGCCGCCCATCTTCAGGGTGTTGGGGGGGCGGTCCATGTCCATCTCGGACATCTCGTACATGCCCGTTTCGCCCATCGGCATGTAGCCGGGGAGGAGCTCCTTGATACTGCCTTTGACCTCGGATTGGTCCACCGCGAGCATGTTGGGGATGTCGTGCTCCATGGCGTTCATGGCGTGGTGGGTCTTGTGGCAGTGGAGCGGCCAGTCGCCCGGCACATCGGCCAGGAACTCGACGGTGCGGGTGGTGCCCACGGGCACGTTGACGGTGGTCTCGGGGAAGCGCGCCGAGGGCGGGATCTCGCCCCCATCGGTCGCCACCTGCTGGAACGAGAAGCCGTGGATGTGCACCGGGTGGCTGTTCATGCTCAGGTTGGCGAGGCGCAGGCGGACCCGCTGGCCCGTCTTCACCACCAGCGGAGCCGTGCCCGGATAGGCTTTGGCGTTGAAGGTGAAGGTGTTGAAGTCGAGCATGACCATCGGGTCAGGACGGCTGGTTCCAGGGCGGATCAGCCACTCGGCCAGGAAGATGCAGAAGTCGCGCTGACAGGTCGGGGGGCGACGCGGGTGGATGATGAAGAAGCCCTGCATGCCCAGCGCCATCTGCACCATCTCGTCGGCGTGGGGGTGGTACATGTAGGTCCCGTGCTGGCGCAGCGTGAACTCGTAGCGGAAGGTGTCGCCCGGCTTGATGGGTCGTTGGGTCAATCCGCTGACTCCGTCCATGCCGTTGGGAAGGTAGATGCCGTGCCAGTGCACGCTGGTGGGCTCGGGCAGCCGGTTGGTGACCAGGATGCGCACCCGATCCCCCTCCACGGCCTCGATGGTGGGCCCGGGCGTGAGGCCGTTGTAGCCCCAGCAGTCCACCACCATGCCGGGGGCGAACTCGCGTTTCACGGGCTCGGCGATCAGGTGAAACTCCTTGACCCCGTTGACCATCTTCCAGGGCAGCGAGCGCCCGTTGGGGGTCTCGACCGGGACGTAGCCCGGGGCGGCCAGCGTGGGCAGGCTGCTGAGGGCCACCAGGGCCACCCCCGAGCCCAGAAGCTCTCGACGTGTCAGGCTCACAGATGTCCTCCCAGGGCGCGTTCCAGGCGGGCCCGCGCCGTCCAGTAGTGGGCGATCGCCTCCAGCAGCTCCAGCCTGGTGCGGGCCAGGTCCTGGCGCAGCTGCAGAAGCGGATATACCCCAAGCAGCATGGAGTCGAAGTAGGGTCGCGACAGCAGCAGGATCTCACGCCGCTTGGGGATCATCTGATCGCGCAGCCGCTCCACCTTGAGGCGGGCGGCCGTGAGCTGGCTGGCCGCAATGCGCACTTCGGCGCGGATCTTCTGCTGCCTGGATTCGAGCAGTCGCTGGCTCTGCTCGGTCTTGAAGCGAAAGTGAGCCGTCTGCCCCTGGCGGCGGTCGAAGAGGGGCACGGGGATCTGGAGCTCGGGTCCGGTCACGGTGGGGGCTCCCACCTCCGACTCGGTCTCGCGCACCACCCCGAAGGAAACCTCGTCCAACAGCCCCCCCGAGGCCAAGGTCAGCTCCTGCCGGTCAGCCTGGACCTCCAGGGCGGCCAGGGCCAGGTCGGGTCTCTGCTTGAGGGCCAGCTCCTCCAGGCCGTCGAGCGCGGTCTCGGTCTCGGGGAGCTCGGCCAGGCGGGGCACCTTCACCGGCTCGACGGAAGGTTGCCCGAGCAGGACGTTCAGCCGGGCGCGGGCCTGCTCGAGCTGGTAGCCGGCCTGCTCGAGGGCGATGCGGGCCTCGAGCTCGGCCGCCTCTTGCTGGGCCAGCGCCACCTTGGGGATGTTGCCCGCTTCGAACTGGCGCTTGTGCAGCTCGGTGGCGGCTCGGGCTGCCTGGAGCACGATCTCGAGCTGCTCGATGGACTGGGACTTCTCTTGCAGCTCGTAGTAAGCCTCGCTGACCTCGAAGATGAGGTCGAGCAGGCTGTCCTCCATCTGGTAGCGGGCCTGGCGCACACGCGTGGAGGCCAGCTCGTGGCGGTCGGAGCGGCGCAGCAGGTCGAGCAGGTTCCAGCTGAGAGCAAACTCAGTGCGGTTCTGGGCGCCGGCCTGGTCGGGGAAGCCGACTGAGGCCGAGAAGACCGGGTTGACCAGCAGCGAGGCCTGGTCTTTTTCGGCCTCGGACATGTCCACCTGGCGATAGATCGCCTGGACAGCCGGGTTCTGGCGCATGGCCAGCTCCAGGGCCTGGTCCACGGTCAGCTCGCCCTGGCCGCGGGCCAGGGCCACCAGGGCGAGGAGGAGGAGCAATCGCAGCTTCATGGGGCGAGAGC
>CAZWUN010000139.1:0-12426 GCA_964637145.1 uncultured Burkholderiales bacterium | reverse complement strand
GCATCTTGGCCAGAGTCTTCAAAGTATCGATATCGCAACCCTTTCGGGGCGGGTCGACGATAGCCACCTGAAAGCGCAACCCGTCGCGATACATCTGGGGCAGCAGGCGCTCCACCGGCCCCGCCTGGAAGGTGGCGTTGACCGTCTCGTTGAGGTCGGAGTTGACCACCGCGTCCTCGATGGCCGGCTGGGAGACGTCCACCCCCACCACCCGACGGGCCTTGCGAGCCAGGAACAGAGCCAGCGAGCCCACCCCGCAGTAGAGGTCGAGCACCGACTCGCGGCCCTTGAGGTCGGCGTAGTCGTCGAGCACGTCGTAGAGCACGCTCAAGCCCTGCGTGTTGACCTGAAAGAACGAGGTGGGAGAGATGTGAAACTTCAAGCCCTGCACCTCCTCGACCAGGTGGTCCTGGCCCCACAGGAGCTGGGTGCGGTTGCCCAGCACCACGTTGGTCTGGTGGGGATTGAGGTTGAGCAGCACGCCTTTGAGCTTGGGTACCCGCCGCTTGAGGAAATTGAGGAACTCTTGCACCTGGGGCAGGCGAGGCTGGGCCGCCACCACCACCAGGATGGCCTCGCCGGTGCTGCGCGAGCTGCGAGCTACCAGGTAGCGGATCAGCCCCGAACCGTCGCGCTCGTCATAAACCGGCCACTGCAAGCGCTCGAGAATCTCGCGAGTGGCCTGCAGCACCTTGTTGTTCACCTTGTCTTGAATGAGGCACTCGTCCATCTTGACGACGCGGTGCGAGCCGGCCGCGTAGAGCCCGATGTAAGGCCGAAACTTGGCGGTCTTTTCCTGCTCGCCCTTGAGGAAGGGCTTGGCGGCCACCACCGCCTGGACCTTGTTGCGGTAGTACCAGGGATCGTCCATGCGCTTGCAGGGATGGACCTTGACCTCGCCCAGGCCGGCCAGATGGCGCAGCGAGTCTTTGACGGTCTTGGTCTTGAAGTGCAGCTGCGAATCGTAGTCGATGTGTTGCAGCTGACAACCGCCGCACTGGAAGTAGATGCTGCAGGGCGGCTCGACGCGGCGGATGGATGGCTTGAGGATCTTGGAGATGCGGGCCCGCGCGAAGTTCTTGCGCAGCTCGGTGATCTCGACCTCGAGCTCGTCGCCAGGCGTGCCATAGGGAACGAAGACGACAAAGTTGTCGACTCGTCCCACTGCCTCGCCTCCGGCCGCCAGGTCGTGAACCTGCAGCGTCAGGCGACCGCCTAACCTTAGAGTTTCCGCCATCTCATCACCTATCTTGACCTCTGGCGAGGAGGTCGGATTCCCGTTCCGGGGCCTACCGGATTCGGTATCCTCGGGCTCAACCGCCCACCGGCGTGGAAGAATCCTTGCGCCGACCGGCCTGCAAGAGCCCCAGCCCCTTCCGCACCAGTTGCTGACCATCGCGCAGGTGGCTCAGCTGGCGGTCCTCGAAAAGGCGAGCCATCTCGAGGTAGCCCTGATGCTGAAGGTCCAAGGACCGCAGCAAGAGACCGTGAAAGGCTTCCCAGAGGGCGGGCGGCCTGGTTCGACCGAGCCGATTCCGCTGCCCATCGAGATTTTGCACCACGCGCTGGAGCGCGCGGCGGCCCTTCTGGACCACCGGGTCATCGAGCGCGAAGCAAGCCGTGTCGCCCGACATCTCCTCGATCAGCTCGGTGATCGCTCGGATCCCGCTGCTGCTCGAGGCAAAGTCGCGCTCCACCTGACCCAGCTCCTCGATGACCCCCTCCAAGATCGAAAGATATCGGCTCTCCGAGTGGTCGTCCATCCAGTCTCCACGGGGTTGCTCACGCTTCCCCGCTCCTGGTGGGCTTTCCACGCCCGGAGGACGGCTCCTTTATCGGACGCGTTTGGAGAGTTCCTCGAGCTTGAACCGGTCGGCCCAGATGCCCCGGCAGCCAGGACAGGCTTCCATCCAGACGCCCAGGATCTCGGTAACCTCGAGGGGCGTGCGGCAACGTGGACAGCCTCTCTTTCCGACGGGGATGCTGGCGGCATCGGCAAAGCGAGCTGGTGGGCGCGCCAGATGGGCGGGCATGGGCTGCAAACTCAGGACCTGCTCGGCCTCGCCGGGGTCGAGCCAGATGCCGCCGCAGGTCAGGCAGCGATCCAGCGGAGGACGCTCGTCCTCGGCCGGAGGCTGCAACGGTCGGCCGCAGGCCGGGCAGGCTCCGGTCGAGCGCACGTATCCCCCGCGCGTGGCCGACGGGACCAGCACCTCGCCCTGGTGGGAAACCGGCTCGGAGCGTCTCTCGCGGGCGCTGTGAGTCCAGTTGGTGCTGATCACGCCCGCGATCAAAAGCAGCCCGGCGGCGCTGGCTCCGAAGATGAAGCCTCCGATGTGGGCCCCGTAGGCGACCCCGGTAAGCCCGGTGCTATCGTGAGACAGAAGCTGCATCAAGAACCACCAGCCCACCGCGATCCAGCTCGAAAGGCTGAAGGTGAAGGTCTTGAGAAAGAAGAGCCCCCAGTACGTGATCGAGGCGCGGGGGAAGAGCAGCACGTAGGCACCCATGACCGCCGAGATGGCCCCCGAGGCGCCCAGCGTGGGAATCGAGCGCATCGACTCGGAGATGACGTGAGCATGCACGAAGTCGGCAAACAGTCCGCCGGCCACGTAGAAAACCAGGTAGCCGAAGTGGCCCAGCGTCTCCTCCACGTTGTCTCCGAAGATGTAGAGGAAGAGCATGTTGCCGATCAAGTGGCCCAGGCCAATGTGCATGAACATCGAGGTGATGGAGGTGAGGGCCTCGGGGTGCGCGGGCACGAAAGCGTACTGCTTGACAATCGCCTCTGAGTCGGTGGCCAGCAGGTACATCCAGAGATAGACGGCGATGTTGGCCAGGATCAGGGCGTGGTTCACCCAGGGGATGCGCTCGGAGCGATTCACGTCGCCGACCGGGATCACGAAGAACATTCAGGAGAATCTTCACCGCCCTGGCGGCTCCTCCTTGGAGCGAGCCCTTGCGCTCCTGTCGTCACGGAAGTTGAAAAGACGTGAGCCGGAGGCGGCCGCCTCCGGCTCAGCTATGTTAAACTCCGACGTAGGTTTGCTGCGTCAGGAGAGGCCGAGAAGGAGCTGCGTCAGCGCCCCGCCAGCGGCCACCAGGGCGCCGGCCAGATAGACCCTCCAGCGTCGCGGCGAAGCGCGCCAGGGAAGTGGAACTCCGTGTGTGTGCATTGTTGCATCTCCTCCACACCCACCTTAAACCAGCTCCGCATGTTAACGCTGTGATCCAAAACACGTAACAAAAACGAAACAACTTTCCCGGTCCATCCACGGTTCTTTCCAGTGCGATGATCAAACAAAGACTTCTCATCAAAGTGGCCGAGCGGATCTCCCGGGGCGAAGCCGGCCCGAAAAACGAGCCAACCCGCCCCGAAGCCGCCCGTCCCGAGATCAGGCAGCCCCGTCCCCCGCGGGCCGAGCCCGCTCCGCCCCCCCACTTCGAGGACTTCCTGGTCAGCCTGGTGTCCAACTACGCCGCCTGAGAGGGGGGCGAGGGACCGCTGGCAAAGGGCCCGAGATGCGATTCGGCCTGGTGCAAGAGGACGATTTTCTTCGCCACGACACGGGCGCCCACGTGGAGAATCCCGGGCGGCTGAAGGCCATCGCGGCCGAGCTGGCCTCGGCCTCCCTCCCGCTCGACAAGGTGGCCAGCCGACTGGCCAGCGATGAGGAGTTGACCGCCCTCCACGCCCCCTCACTGGTGGAGCGACTGGAGGCAGTGTCGGCTCGGGGCGGTGGCTGGCTGGACGGAGACACCTTCTGCTCCCCCGCCTCGGCCGAGGTGGCCCGGCGCGCCGCCGGCTCGGCCATCGAGCTGACCCGCCGGGTGGCCTCGGGCGAGCTCGAGCGAGGCTTCGCGCTGCTGCGGCCGCCCGGCCACCACGCCACGCCCGACCGGGCCATGGGATTTTGTCTCTACTCCAACATCGCGCTGGCCGCCCACCACGCCGGAGTCGAGCGGGTGCTGATCTTCGACTGGGACGTGCACCACGGCAACGGCACGCAAGACTGCCTCTACCGCCACCCGGGGACCGTCTTCATGTCCTTCCACCAGTCCCCGTTCTACCCCGGCACCGGCCGCCCCGAGGAGCGGGGCGAGGGTCCGGGCGCCGGCTCGATCTACAACCTGCCCCTGCCGGCCGGGTGCGCTGACGCCGAGTACCTGTGGGCCATGGAGCAACTGCTCGACCCCTTGCTCGAGCGCACCGACCCCGACCTCATCTTGCTGTCGGCCGGCTACGACGCCCACCAGCGCGACCCACTCGGGGGGATGGCGGTCAGCACCGAGGGCTTCCGCCAGATGGCCGCCCGGCTCGATCGCTGGTCGCGGCGCGGCCGCACGCGTGGCAGGCTGGTCGGGCTCCTGGAGGGTGGCTACGATCCCCGCGCTCTGGCGGCCTCGGTGCGGGCCACCCTGGAGGCCTGGCTGGAGCCGGTGGCTTTCGAGCCCATCAAAGCCACCGAGGTATCCTCGCCTGTGCGGCACCTGGTGGAGAGGTTGCGCCAGGCCTTCTTCAGCGCCTGATTGCGTTGACCGCTCGCTGAATGCAAGCAGGATTCATCCTGCTATCGGAAAACTGCCGGCGGATTTATGCCCGTCTCCCCGGCCGCTTTCGAGCAAGAAGCCCTGGTGCATATGGATGCGCTTTTTCGCTATGCGCGCCGCCTCACCGGACAAGAGCGCGACGCCGAAGACCTGCTGCAGGAGACCTATCTGCGGGCGGTGCGCTTCTTCGACAAGTACCAGGAAGGCACCAACTGCAAAGCCTGGCTGTTTCGCATCATGCACAACCTGCACGTCAATCGCTGGCAGGCCCGGTCCAAGCAGCAGGTGGACTCGCTCGATGATACCGAGGAGTGGTATCTCTACGACAAGCTGCACGATCCTGAGCTGCAGATGGAGGGGAACCCCGAGAAAGCCTTCTTCGATCACAATTGGACCGAGGAGGTGAAGGCGGCCATCGACATGCTGCCGGACGAGTTCCGGGCACCGCTGCTCTTGTGCGACGTGGAGGGCTTCTCCTATCAAGAGATCGCCGACATCCTCCAGACCCCGGTGGGCACGGTGCGCTCGCGCTTGAACCGGGCCCGGCGCAGGTTACAGAAGCTGCTCTGGGATTACGTAAAAAAAGAAAGACCCGACCTTGCGGCCGGGTTCCGCCCGGATTTTCCCGAGCACGATATCATGCGCTGAGCGTTACTTCTCGTTGCGGATTGCATCCACGAAGTTGGCCATGACCTCGCGGGCGAGGGGAAGCACCTGGTCACGCAAGATCCAGGTCACCACGTCGTTGCCGTTGATGAGGCTGTGCTTCTTGGCGTAGTCGGCCACGACCTTGTCGCTGATCCAGCTGCCGGTGGGCAAGAAGTAGGCCACCTCGACGAACTTCTTGCCGCCCTTGCCGGCGTCGCTCGACGAACGCACGGCGAACTCCTTGAGCAGTTTGCCGTGGGGACCCTTCTTGAGGGCCGCCTCGAGCACCTCAGCGTCGTCCTTGACCGGCGCAGACAGGATCAGGTAGTTGCCCTCTTCCTCCGGGACCGCGCGGGTCTTCTCGAAGGCGAAGGTCTTGGAGCTCTGCACGTCCAGGAAGCGCAACCCGCCGAGCTTGGTGGGCGAGCCCATGGCGACGTACTCGCCGTAGATATCCGTCAAAATCACGTTGATCGCCTCGGCGATCCGCTGGTAATCAAGTTTTGCCTTCAGTTCTGCCATAAACGCCTCTCTTTGCTTGGGAACACGTCAGATACTCTTCCAGCCCCCCAAACTCCTGCACACCAATGCTCAGAGCACCACCAGGCGGGCATCCTCGATCCCCTGCAGGGCTCGAATCCGCTCCACCACCCCGTCCTCGGGCCTCTCGTCCAGGGCCATCACCATGACCGCGCGGCCGCGCCGGGTGCTGCGGCCGACCTGCATCTCGGCGATGTTGACATCGGCATCGCCGAGCAAGGTGCCCACTTTGCCCACCACTCCGGGAGTGTCGTCTTGCCAGGTGATCAACTTGATGCCCTCGGCCACCAGACTGATCCCGTAATGATCCAGCTCGACCACCCGCGCCTGCTCATCGAAGACCGCGCCGCCCAGGCGCCGGGTCCCCTTCTCGGAGTCCACCTCGAGCTCGATCAGGTTGCTGTAGGTCGAGCTGGTGCGGCTGGTGGTCTCGAGCACCTCGATACCGCGCTCGTTGGCCACCAGGATGGCGTTGACGAAGTTGACCACCTCGCAGTGGGAAACAGAGAGAATGCCTCGCAAGGCGGCCTTGGTGAGGTAACTGACCTCCGAGTCGGCCAGACCGCCTCGGTACTGCAGACGCACCCGGCGGACCGGTCCCTGGGCCAGGGAGGCAGCCAGTTTGCCCATCTGCTCGGCCAGGTGCAGGAACGGTCGCAGCGCGCTCATCACCTCGGGGCGCAGATAAGGGATGTTGACCGCTGTGCGAGGCGGGTTGCCCCGAAACACCTCGGCGATCTGCTCGGCCACGTCGATAGCCACCCGATTCTGGGCCTCGTGGGTGGAGGCGGCCAGGTGGGGCGTCACCACGATGTTCTTCAGGCCGAGCAGAGGCGAGCCCTCGGGCGGCTCGCTGGCGAAGACGTCCAGCCCGGCGGCGGCCAACTGGCCCGACTTGAGGGCCTCGTAGAGAGCCGCCTCGTCCACGATGCCGCCCCGGGCACAGTTGACCAGCACGGCCCCCTTCTTCATCTTGCCCAGCCGCTCGGACGAGAGCATGTTGCGCGTCTCTTGCGAGAGGGGCACGTGAATCGTGACGTAATCGCTCAGGGCCAGCAGCTCATCCAGCGGCAGCGCCTCGATGCCCCGGTCGCGAGCATAGTCGGCCGACAGGAAGGGGTCGAAGGCCACCACCCGCATGGCGAACGCGGCCCCCCGGGTGGCCACCTCGCGCCCGATGCGGCCGAGCCCGACCACTCCCAGCGTCTTCTGGTAGAGCTCCAGGCCGGTAAAGGTCTTGCGGTCCCACTGCCCGGCCGTCAAGGAGGCGTGGGCCTGGGGAATCATCCGCGCGGCGGCCAGCAACAGAGCCATGGTGTGCTCGGCGGCCGAGATGGTGTTCCCTCCGGGCGAGTTGACTACCAGGATGCCACGCTGGGTGGCGGCTTCCACGTCGATGTTGTCGACGCCCACGCCAGCCCGGCCGATCACCTGCAGATTCTCGGCCGCTTCGATCACCTCGCGGGTCACGCGGGAGGCGCTGCGCACGATGAGGGCCTGATAGGGGCGGACTTTCTCGGCCAGTTGCTGGGGGGTCAGCCCCTGCACCTGGTCGATCTCGGCCAGACCGCGCAGGGCGGTGAGGGCTTCGGAGGGGAGCGGGTCGCTGACCAGTACTCTGGGCTTCACGGTGGGTTCTTCCCCGGCCGCCGGGCTTGCCGTGGCCGTCGTAGCAGTGGATTGACTCATAGGGGGGCGATTTTACGACAGTCCGAGCAGAGTTCCTCTTCCTCGGAAGGTTCGAGGCCTAATATTGTCGACCGCTCCTGGCGTCCCTCGACAAGTCAGCGACTTCGGCGACGCCAGGAGCGGTCGAGAGATTTCCAGAAACGCCCCCGGGCCATGTCCGACAAGAATCTCAAACTTCTGCTGCAATCCTCACGCGACGCGCTGCAAGAGTGCCTGGCCGACCTGCGTCGGGCAGTGCAGCAAGTCGACGGCCTCGAGCTCGAGGGTTTCGACCTGCCCTTTCCCCGAGCCCGGCTCGACCAGGCCTACACGCAGTGCCTCAGCGCCGAGCGGGCCCTGGATGAGCTGAGCCGCCGCGCCTGAGGGAGGATCCTGGCCCTGTGACCGGAACCCATTCAGGTCACCATGTTTAACATCGGCAGCGGCGAGATGATCCTTCTGTTCGTGGTGGCGCTGATGATCTTCGGCCCCCAGCGCCTGCCCGAGATGGGTCGGGCTGTGGGCGAGGCCATGTCGTCCTTCCGCAAAGCCATGCAGAGCCTGTCCGAGCCCCTGGTCGCCGAGGTTCATAGCCAGACCAGGCAACTGCGCGAGCCCGCGCCGCCAGTGCCCCCCGCCACACCGACCGAACCGGTGCAGCCAGAGCCCCCCGAGCCGGTCGAGCAGCCCGAGCCTGTCGAGGAATCTGAGACAGGCCAGGCGGAAGGCGACCCCAAGAGCGAGTTTGAGCCCCCCGTTCCCATGACGGCCGAAGCCCCCTCTTGAGCGGCCGTTTCACCGTCACCGAGCAGGTCCGCTGGTCGGACACCGATCGAGCCGGCATCATCTATTATGGGCAGTTCCTGCGTTTCATCGAGGTGGCCGAAATGGAGATGTTCCGGGCCGTCGGTCTCCCCTACTCGGAGGTCTTCGACCGTCTGGACATCTGGCTTCCGCGCGTGCAGATCCACTTCAACTTCCGCAAGCCCCTGCTGCTGGAGGACCGCATCCAGGTCTCCGCCTTCGTGGCCCGTTTCGGCGAGAAATCGCTGACGCTGGGCTTCGAGGTGTTTCGACTGCGCGAGAACGACCTGGTGGCAGACGGACAGGTCGTGCTGGCCTGTGTGACCCGGAGCGACTTCAAGCCGGTTCCCGTTCCCGACGAGATCCGCCAGCGGTTGGCCCCCTACCTGAGCCTTACAGATCCCAGCTGATCTCGCGCTCTTCCTGACTGAGCTCGTGACTGCCGAAGGGCCCGCCGGCTGCGGACACGATCACCCACTTGCCGCCTTTGCGGGCAAACAAGAGCGTCCAGACGGTCTCGGGGTCCTCGGTCTGGCGACCGAGCGTGACGCGAGCCTTCTCTCCGCGAATGACCTCGGTGAGGACCCGGGCCTGGGCCAGCTCCTGGCTGTGGCTCGTGCGGAAGCTGCGCAGCTCGGTCTCGAAAGTGATCTCGCTCACCCGCCCTCTGGCCGACTCGGACAAGAACGCGTAGGCCTGCTTGAACTTGTCCTGCTGGGCCAGCTCCAGGAAGTTGTGGGCCAGGCCAAATGGGCGGCTGCTCAAGTCGGGCGGGGGCACCTCGGAGGGGCCGTCAGTGGGGCGGGCGGTGGGGGCGCCGCAACCTGTCAGCAGGCAGAAAAGGACAATCGCTCCCCACATTCGGACCATGGCCAAGGGTTAGAAACCGTCCAGAAAACTCCTTCAGAGCTCAATCTGGAGGCCCTCCCGAGCAGCGAAGACCTGGACCCCTCCCGACTCGAGGCCGGCCACGAGCACATCGAGCTCGTGGTCGGTGCGGGCCGGGTCGTGGTGATACAGTGCGACCCTTCGCGCACCACTCAGGCGACCCAGAGCAATGGCGTCATCCGGGGTGGAGTGGCCCCAGCCAGAGCGCGTCTGGGCCTCGGCGGGGAGATACTGAGCGTCGTGAATGAGAAGGTCGGCGTCACGAGCGAGCTCCAGCGCTTCCGGGCAAGCGGCCGGGCCGTCTGGATACTCCACATCCGTCAGGTAAGCCAGCACTCTCCCTCCCTCTTCGATGCGATAGCCCGTGCACAGGTCCCGCCTCCCGCGGGGCAGCGTGCGGGCCATCACCCGGGCGGGGCCGATGCGCACGGCCCCGTCCCC
The DNA here is from genome assembly GCA_964637145.1 of uncultured Burkholderiales bacterium. Classification (GTDB taxonomy): domain Bacteria; phylum Vulcanimicrobiota; class Xenobia; order Xenobiales; family QWHO01; genus QWHO01. The sequence continues at coordinate 2,886 of CAZWUN010000139.1, read as the reverse complement.
CAACTCGCTGATCTCGACGTGAGCCCCCACATCCTCGCGGATCACGAAGTTCGGCACCGGACAGTAGGCTGGCTCCATCTGGCGCAGCAGATTTTCCTGCAAGCTGTGGCCCAGGCTGCCTCGGCCATAGATGCAGACCCGGTATCCGGGCACGTACATCAGCGGGGAGAAGGGTATTCCCTGGATGTGGTCCCAGTGACAGTGGGTCAGGAGCAGCGAGACCGGAGTGTTCTTGGGCCCCTGCGAAAGCAGGTCCATGGTCATCCAGCGAAAACCCATTCCGGCGTCCAGAATGATGTCCGAGCCGTCACTGAGCGACACGGCCACGCAGGGCGTGTTGCCCCCGTAACGGGCGTACTCGGGCTCGGGGGTCGTGATGGAGCCGCGCACCCCCCAGAAAGTTACTCGCAAAGCCTGACCTCGCCGGCCTCCACCTCATAGACATCCCCCTCGCGGGCGACATGGAGACGGAATTCCTCTGCCTCCAGCTCGCGCTGGTGGCGCAACACCAGACAGGCCAGCTCCTGGTCGGTGCGCTCGGGATTGTGGTGATACATGAACAAATGGCGGGCCGAGGCGTAACGACAGACCTCAACCCCGTCCTCAAGGGTGGAATGGCCCCAGTGTTTGCGCTGATAGTACCATTCAGGGGTGAAGAAGGTGTCGTAGATCACCACGTCGGCCTGGTTGGCCAGCTTGAGCTGGTTCTCATAAAGCTCGCGCAACCAGTAGCTCTCTCGCCGGTCAGGCAGGCCCTCGGCCAGCAGCATGTCGCGCGAGGGCGCCACGTCGGAGATGTAAGCGACCACCCCGCCGTCGGCTTCGACGCGGTAGCCGCATGTGATCCCAGGATGATTGAGGCGGTAGTTGCGGACTTTGAAGGGCCCTACCTCGAGCAGATCGTTGTCCTCGAGCTCGGAGAACTCCAGGCGCGAACGAAGCGAGTCGAACGGGATCGAGCTGAAGGGAAGCTCCTGCTGGCCGCCTAGCAGCTCACGAAGGCCGGCATCGGGCCGGCGCAGGCTGTAGAGGTGGACCGTGAAGCGTTCGTCGTTGGCCGGAGCGAAGTGGGGAAAACCCTGAATGTGGTCCCAATGGTGATGACTGATCAACAAAGTGAGATGGTTGCTTCCCCCGTTGGCGGTCTGCACGAGCTGCTGGCCCAACCGACGAATGCCCGTACCGGCGTCGATGATCAGCTGGTGACCGCCCGAGGTCAGTTGAACGCAAGCGGTATTCCCGCCGAACAGACGCACGTGAGGGCGGGCAACAGGACAGGACCCGCGCACGCCCCAGAATCTCAGTTTCACGAAATGATGCGCGAGTCGGGGTCTGACCAGGCCCCGTTCCTTCCGCTTGCTCTACCTTCACCCGCTAGCATAGGCGCAAAAGAAGCTGTTCGCTCCCGGATTGAAAGAACTCCTCTTTTGGCCGGTCAGGCGACCACTTCAGCCCGATAGAAGGCCCGCCCACTGGAGGTGACGCGCACCTCGACCTGCTTGCCGAGCTTGTCCCCCCCACTGACCACCTCGATCAGGTTGCCCTCGATGACGGCCAGAGCACTCTGGAGGTTGACGCCAAAGTTGTCTTCCAGCCGGACCCTCGCTTTGCGTCCCTGGGTGAGGGGCACCAGCTTCTGCTTCAGGTCATCGGAGCGACCCGAGGCGATCTCGAAGTGCTCGAGGTGGAAGTCACGGTCGACCCGCACGTAGACCGATTTGCCGGTATCTCGCTCCAGGCCTTCGATCTCCTCGCCGTCATAGCCCACCAGCGATACGCCCACTCGCGGGTGGACCGTCACCAGCATGGCCTCGTTGCGACTCTGCTGCGCCTGGCGTAGCAGCTCGCGGCGAGCCCGCAGGGCCACCGTCTCCACCGAGAGCACCCGCCCCCGGCCCGAGCAGTAGCTGCACGACTCGCGCATCACCGAGTCGAGGTCCTTGCCCTCGCGCTTTCTGGTGAGCTGCACCAGCCCCAGCTCGGTCATGCCCACCAGATGGGTGCGGGTGCGATCTTTCTTGAGATCCTCGGTCAGGGTCTCGAGCACTTTGCGGCGATCCTGCTGGGCATCCATGTCGATGAAGTCGACGATGATGATGCCCCCCATGTCGCGCAACCTCAGCTGGCGGCAGATCTCGCGACAGGCCTCGAGATTGGTCTTCAAGATGGTGTCGGCCAGGCTGGTCTTGCCGGTGAACTTGCCGGTGTTCACGTCGATGACCCAGAGGGCCTCGGTGCGCTCCACGATAAGGTAGCCGCCCGAATCGAGCCAGACCTTGCGCTTGAGAGCCTTGTCGATCTCGCTCTCGACGGAGTGAAACTCGAACAGGGGCCTGGTGTCGGTGTAGAGGTGCACCCGATTGGCCAGGTTGGGAGCCGTCTGCTCGAGGTGCTCGCGAATTTTGGCGAAATGCGATGGATTGTCGATGATCAGGCGGTGCACGTCAGAGGTAAACACGTCCCGCAGGATCTTGTCCACCAGGGCCAGCTCCTGGTGCACCAGGGCGGGAGCTCTGCGGCGCCGGGCCACGCCCTGCACCTTGTTCCAGGAGCGGACCAGAAAGTCGACGTCGCGCTGCAGCTCTTCCTCAGTGCGGCCCGAGGCGGCCGTGCGCACGATGAGACCCATCCCTTCGGGGCGCAGCTTGTCGGCCAGCACCCGCAAGCGATTGCGCTCGGCGTCGCTCTCCACCCGCCGCGAGATGCCCACATACTGGGCTGAGGGGATCAAGACTACGTAGCGACCCGGCAGGGTGACGTAGGTGGTAACCCGGGCCCCCTTGGTGCCGACCGCCTCCTTGACCACCTGCACCAGCGTCTCCTGATTGACCTTGAGCACGTCGGCGATGGAGATGTTCTTCATGCTCTCATCGGCCTCTTCGCCCA
>CAZWUN010000138.1:9380-12469 GCA_964637145.1 uncultured Burkholderiales bacterium | reverse complement strand
GCTGAGCCGGCCCACCACCCGGTCGGGCCGGTCGCGGTCGAGGAGCAGGGCGCCAATGCAGTACTTGCGCAGCGGGCCCACGCCGTGAGTGAGCACCAGCCAGCCCGCCTCGGTCTCGATGGGCGAGCCGCAGTTGCCGATCTGCACGAGCTCCCAGGGGAATCGGGGCGTGATGATGACGCGGGCCTCGGGCCAGTGGCGCAGGTCGTCGGAGAGCATGAGCGTGAGGTTCTCTCCGTCCTGGCGCCCGAGCATGGCGAACTTGCCGTCCAGCTTCCGGGGAAACAGGGCGAAACCCTTGTTGCGCACCGCTTCGCCAGTCGGGGTGATGAAGCGGAAACGCTGGAAGTCTTGCGTCTGGATCAGCTGAGGCAGGATCTGATGCCCGTCGTAGGCGGTGTAAGTGCCGTAATAGCTCTCGCCCAGGCGCACGAAGCGGGCATCCTCGATCCCGTTGCGCTGGGCTTGCGTGACGGGGAAGAGCACCCGCTCGGAAAGCTGGCTGTCAGGCTCGAATTGAGCCTCGTACTCCTGGCCCTCCAGCCGGACCACGCTCGGCTCGGTGGCCAGGTTGGAGCCCGGCTCGAGCTGCACCTGGCCGTCCGAGTCGATCAGGCCGGCCCGGAAGGTGATGGAGGAGATGTGTCCTTCGCCTGTGGAGCGCAGGCTCAGCACGAAACGCAGCGAGCCCTCCGGGACCTGAGACTGGTCGGGGTGGGGCACGATGGAGGGGTTGAACAGGGCCGCCGCTTCCAGGGCGTATTCGGCGCTGAAGCAGGCGCCGAGCAGCAGGCGACGCTCCCGGGTCAGGCTCTGGCCCTCGCCCTCGGGCAATCCCAGGGCCTCGAAATGCCGCAGCAGTCGAGGTCGAAGGTTGCAGTGGCGTTGCTCGAACTCGGCCAGCACGGAGGCGAGCAAGCCGGGCACCTCCTCTTCGGGCAGGGCCAGCACCCGGCCGATGACGTGCTCGGCCTGGACCGGGCTCGAGGTGGCGTAGGGGCGCAGCAGCACGCGCCGGGGCTCGGCCTCGAGCCAGACCTCGAGACGTTGGATCTGAAGAGACACGGCAGCTCCTTGCAGCGAGAGTCAGCCGGGGCTTCTTCGGTCAAGGCGGGGGTCCTTCGTTCTGGTCGTGCTCGGTGAGCTGGGATCCCCCGTCGCTGAGATGGGTCGACCGGCTGTGAAGGGCTGATGTGACCTGCCTCCGGAGCGAGTTCTACAGTTCTACAGGGTGAGGTACATCCCGATCAGAGTGCACAGGATGCTAAGATATTGATACCAGGCAATTTTCTCGTGGAGCACAAAGCGGGCGAAAGCGATGGTTACTACCGGATAGGCGGCCGTGATGGGGGCAACAAGGGATACGGGCCCGTAGCGAGTGGCCACGATGACAGCGACATCTCCCCCCGCCATCATTGCCATCGGGACGCTCGAGTGCCTCCATTGGCGCACCCACTCCTGGTGTGACAGGTGGCCTTTGGGCAGGCGCCCATAGACCAGTCCGTAGATGCCCAACGTCAGCCACCCCCCGGCCATCATGCTGAGCATGGCATTGGTCTCACTGGCCATGGCCAGGCTGTAGGAGTGCTTGAGTAGAGTCTGTCCGACGCCCCAGCAACCCAGGGCAGCCAGCGCCAGGGGAATCCAACCGCGGCTCCCGGGTTGGTCCAGGTCGGGGGGGCTGTAGGAAAGTCCCGCGCAGCCGGTCAGAACCAGCAACACCCCGAGCAACTGGAGAGACCCCAACACCTCGCCCAGAAAAATCGCCGCCAGGATGACCGTGAGGGCCGGATAGGCAGCCGAGAGCGTACCTACGATGGTGATGGGTCCCACTCGGATGGATCGGTAATACAGGATCCACCCCAGACCGTCCAGCAGGTAGGCCAGGAGAGTGAGCCAGAGGAAGGATCGTCCTCGGGCATCCAGGGGGTCAGGGTGCGAGTGGGTCAGAAAGTAGCCCAGACCGACCGCGGACCTGGCCACGACAAACAGGAGACAAAAGCGCGCGGGGGAGATCTCCGCGATGTACTTCTTGACCAGCCCCTGACCCAGGCCGTAGAGAAGCAGGGCCGTGAGCGCGCTGGGAAGCCAGGCCGACACGGGGATGGATTTCAGGCGAGCATCTTCTGGATGCTGCTCCCGACCTTCTTGGCGGCGTCGCCGATCTTCTCGCGGTTCTCGTAGATCGTCGTGCCGGCCACCACGGCCGTGCCGGCCAGAGCGGCGGGAGGACAGACCACCCCCGCCGCTAGCAGGCCCGCTCCGGCAGCCTTGGCGCCGCCCGTGGCGACCTTCTCGCCGTCCTTCACCCGCAGGCCGTCCGTGCCGACCTCGAGTCCCTCGTTGAGATCTTTGGCGGCCCCGATGCCCGCGCCCACGGCGCCGAGCGGACCTGCGACCTTAGCGGCGATTGCGCCCGCCCTGGACGTGGTGGATGCCAGCGACTTCACCGCCGTGGCTGTGCCGGAGGCGCTGGTAGCGGTTCCCTGAGCGGTCTTCAGGCCTCCTTCGGCCACCTGGCCGTCCTTCATCTGGCCGATTCCCTCGGCCGCATCTCGGGCTCCGAAGACGGCGTTCAAGGGCCCCGTGGCCTTGCCGACCTGACGAGCCACGCTCCCCATGTTGCCGGAGTCGCCGGTGGCCACCTCCTCGACCTTCGCCCCCAGCCCGACCGTAGACGTCACGGCGCCCTGATTGGCGCGGAACTCATCCAGGTTCAGGCTCAACGGAGCCTCGGACTGGTATGCCTCGGGGTCGAACTCGACGCGATCGCCCCTGGCCGGCCGCGCCTCGCCTGGCTGAGACGGCAACACAGCCTGCGCGGGCCCCTGAGCTTCCCTCTGGGCTTTGACGGCGGTGATGGCATTCATGCTCTCAGCCTAGCAGCGGACTCCGATCCGGTCGCGCGCGAGGATGTTAGGATTCTGTAAAAACGATGAACTTTTCCGTCCGGGGAATCAGGCTGACCCAGCGCGGGCTTACCAGCGAAATGAGCTTGATTGGTGCCGCTCCCTCGGATACAGGCCGCGGAACCAGTGATATAGCGGCTTGTGCCACTTGTGGAGGTGGCACAATTTGTGCCGGTCCCA
>CAZWUN010000138.1:5671-9280 GCA_964637145.1 uncultured Burkholderiales bacterium | reverse complement strand
GAGCTGGCACGTGTGTCGCTTGTGGAGGTGGCACAATTTGTGCCGGTCCCAGAGCTGGCACGTGTGTCGCTTGTGGAGGTGGCACAATTTGTGCCGGTCCCAGAGCCGGCACATGTGTCGCTTGTGGAGGTGGCACAATTTGTGCCACGCCCAGAGCCGGCACGAGCCGGCACAAGGCTCCCAGCAGGCCTGGCAGAATCAGATACGCTCGCAGGATCAATGTCTTGCGTATGCTGACCCCGCTCTTCTTGCTGTACGACCAGCGTCGGGCCGCTATCCTGTTAAGAATCTGACAACATCCCGGCAATATTCGGCAGAGTTTCTTCACAAGCAGATTGCTTCTCGGGAGTAGAGTGGTTGCATGCACTTCAGCTCTCTGCCCGAGGACGTCGTCCACTGTAAGAATGCACAACCGCTCCAGGCGTTCGACCTTCCCACCTTCCGGCGCACCACGAACATGAGCGTCGTCGAGCCAGGCGACGTCCTTACCGAGCTTGGCCCCCTGGTAGTCTCGACGGAGTTCTCCGACCAGATCGGCGGTTGGTGCAACGGCAACAGCTTGTTCCGGGGTCGATGACTCCAGGAAGTGGAGCTCCTAGCTCCGCCAGGCGCTTGAATCTGAGGAGGGTTGATCTGCTACAGAGTTGTTGAACAGCAGCCAACGCCCATCCCGGCTCAAGAACGGCTCCATGACGTCCTGGTCATAGCCGAGCACCGCGACCGGGGTGGGGTTGCGAAAAGCTCCGCCCGCTGAGGCCGCGTCCCACGAGCCCAAGAGCAGGGCCAGGCACAAGAACAGCCAGAACCGTCTCAAAGCCGGGGAAAAATTCCACACAGGACTGGACAGGTCCCCCGTCCGGAGCGAGCCAACTCGGAACTGCTTCTCAGTCTGGCTTGAGCGGCTCCAACTCCTCGGCCCGCAGCCACCCGCGAACCCGGCCCATGGCGGCCACCTCGCGCCAGTCGCCGCGCTCTCCCAGCACATAGACCAGGCTGCCGGCGTGCAGCTTGAGCCCGGCCTCGAAGTCGCGCCCCGGGCCGTCGTACAGGTTCACCTGGGCGGGCAGCACCACGGCCGGCGCGCCGGGCTCGGAGCGTTCGCGCACGGCCCAGAGGCCCCCGAAGAAGAGCAATCCCAGGGCGCAGACGGCCAGCAGTCCCGAGCGTAGCAGGCTGCGCCGGCGCAACTGGACCAACAGGAGGCCGGCTCCCAGCCAGTAAAACAGGCTGGTCAGCACGGTCAGCTCGGTGCGGCTGAAGAAGCTCGCCAGCCATTCCAGGTGCGAGGTTGGAGCGGGCTTGTCCGGGAGGCCCTTCATCAGCTCGCTCAGGTTGTGGCGTAATCCGGCGTCGCGGGGCATGCGCTGAAGGGCGTTTTCGTAGGCGGCCCGGGCTCGGCCGGGGTCGGCCAGCTTCTGGTAGGCGTTGCCCAGGTTGTAGTAGACCGGCCCGGTGGTGTAGCCCAGCGCGAGCAGCTCGCGGTAGCCCTCGGCGGCGGCAGCGTAGCGGCCCTGGGCGTAGTCCTGGTTGGCGCGGGTAAAGAGCTTGGAAGGCTCTTCGCCCCGGGCCGGGGCCAGCAGGACCAGCAGCAGGCAGACAGACAGGATGGTTCTCATCGCAGGGCCTCCTCGATCTCGAACAACACGCGGCAGAGGGGTTTCTCGTGCTCGCCCAGGCTCTGGCGGGTAGGCGCGTAGCGCGCCTCCTCGGCAGCCTGCAGCTCACCGCGCAGCCTCTGGCGAAGCTCCGGGCTCAGGCCCCGCTCGCAGAGCAAGCGGTCGAGCTCCTCCAGGCTCAGCCCGGCGGTGATCGTCCCCAGCCGGTCGGCGAAGAACTGGTGGACGGCGCTCAGCACGACCCTGCCCCCTTCCTCGGGGCTCAGCGAGCGCAGGCGGCGTAGCTGCCGGTTGGCCCGACGCAGAGCCTGCGATTGGCGCCGAGCACCCGAAGAGGCTTCCTGCCAGCGCCGGAAGGCGCGCCAGGCGAAGGCCGCTCCCAGGGTCAGCAGGGGTAGAGCCTGCAGCCATCCCAGCCAGGCCGGGGCCTGGAGCTTGAGCGGCTTGCTCCCCAGAGAGGTCTTCTGGCCCGAGAGCTTGTCCTCCACGGGTGTCGGCAGGTCGCGACGGCTCACTTTGCCCGGGGTCACGTCCAGCGTGAGAGGGGGCGCTTCGATGGTCTCGTAGCGCTCGGTCTCGGGGTTGAAGAAGGAGAAGCGCAGCCCTGTCAGGGTCTGACGACCCTCCTCCAGGGGCACCAGCACCGTCTTGAAGACGCGGGTGCCGGTGACCTCGTAGTCTTTCTTCTCCACCTGGGAGGTGGCCTGGGTGTCGTAGACGCGGAACTTCTTCAGCTCGGGCAGGGCGGGGGTGCCGATCAGGTTGACGTTGCCCTGACCGCTGACGGTCATCTCCAGGTGCACCGGCTGCCCGGCCGCCACGCTGCTCTTGTCCAGGGTGGCGGTCAGGGAATACTGTCCCACCGCCCCGCTGAAGTTGGCCGGGCGGCCCTCCTCGGGGAGAGGGCGGACGTCCACCGCCACCGGCTCGGTCTCCAGGGACATGTCCCGGGGAGGGGCAAGATAGGCGAAGGGATCGTTACGGAATACGGAGGCCAGGCTGTCTTGCAGGGTGACCTGGACGCGGGCCGGGTTGAGTTCGTGCTTGCCCGGGCTGGTGGCGAAGAGGGCGGTGCGGGCCTCGACCACGTAGTAGCGGCGCCCGTCCACCTCGGTCGCGTAGGTGCGCGAGCGGGGCAGCAGCTCCTCGACCAGAAAGCCAGTGGTCTCGGGGGGCTCGTAGCCCACCGGCCCGATGGGAGCGGCCGACAGGTAGAGCTTGAGGATGTAGGTGATCTGCTGGTTCAGGTAGGGCGTGCTGCGGTCCACTTCGGCCGTGATGAAGGCCGGGCGGGTGTCGTCGAGCCCGTTCGGGGCCGGCTCGAGCAGGCCGGGGTGGGCCGGAGCGGGCGTGGCCGTGGCCGCCGGCACGCCCGCTGAGCCGGGTGATGCGTGGCGAGCGGGAAGAACCTCCACGTCGATGGGATCGGCCTCATAGAGTTGGCCTGCGATCTCCACCGAGATGGGACCGATCTTGTAGCGGCCCGCTTTCTTGGCCACCAGGGTGTAGTTCTGGGCCACGCCCACCGAGACCAGGCCATTGACGATGGAGGTGCTCGAGAAGCTGCCGGTCTGGTAGACCTCGAACTCGGGCATGTCGGGCAACTCGGTCTCCACCTCGCCGCCGGCCCCCGAAACCTCCACCTTCAGATTGATGGATTCCCCTTCGTGCACCGAGTAGGTGTCCACGCTGGCCTGGACGGTGGGCGGTTGGGCCCCCGCCGCCAGGCCGAGCAGGGCCAGCAGCACGAGAGTTTGCAGCGTCTTTCTCACCACGTCTGACCTCCGGTCTGGGGGATGGTGCGCATCACTCGGGCGCGCGCGCGCTGGCCGGTCTCCTGCTTCTCCTTCTCCTCGAAGAAGTGCAACAGCTGCTCGGCCTCCTGCTTGCGGGCCCGGGCGGCCGCCTCGGGGGAGCCGGCCTGGTCCTGGGGGGAGCCCTTCTTGTCCTGGTCACCCTTGCCGGACTTGTCGTCCTTCTTGTCCTGGTCACC